>JBKPCT010000219.1:0-16846 GCA_046727515.1 Actinomycetota bacterium
CGCGGTCAAGCTCCTCGACCTCACCCCACCCCGCCCGATGCTCACCATCAACGCCGTCTGGCGACAAGACCACCAACCCCCCGCGATCGAGCGCCTCCTCGAAACCGCAAAACAGCTCGCGCATGAGCGCCACTGGTCCTAACCAAAAAAGGGACTCGTTGCCCAAATAGGCACCAAACCCCGACCACGCCTGTCACGCCGGAGGTCGCCGGTTCGAGTCCCTAGGGCTCGACGTCGAAGCTGAACATCATCCCGCTCTCGTGATGCTCGGCGATATGGCAGTGCGCCATCCACCGGCCTGGGTTCGTGACGTCCAGAAGGATGTCGACTATCTCGCCGGTTCGGACGAGCACCGTATCCTTCCAGACGAGGTTTGGCTCCTCGACGTCGTCGCGCGCGAGGATCAGGAACCGGCCGGCCCCGTGAACGTGGAACGGGTGCGGCATCGGATGATCTGAGTCCATCTCGTTCACCAAACGCAGCTTTATCCGGTCACCGACGTGGAACGTCCAGTCGATTTGTGCGTTCTCGGCGCCGGTCTCGCGATCGACGAGCTTCCAGCGCACATTGGCCGGGGTCGTCCTCCGGTTGACCTCGACCATGTCGTCTTCCCACTCGATCCCCTGCGCGGTCCCGTGACCGTGCTCGGGCTCACCGTGGTGATGGCCGTGCCCATGACCGTGGTACCGGTGCCCTTCGGACACTTCGCCGTGCTCGTGGTGGCGCTGTTCATGGTTTTCGTGCTCGTGGCCGCGATGACCATGGCCAACGGGGTACTCGTGGCCATGTTCGCCCGCACTCGCGAGAACGCTCTTCGGCACGAGCTTCATTCCGCACTTCGGGCAGCTGCCAGGCTCCTCGCGTACCACGTCGGGATGCATCGGGCAGACGAAGACGACCTCGACGCCTTCCGGCACGCCCATGTCCATCTCGGCGACGAAGGAGAGTGTCTTGTCGGGTGGTGCCTTCAGAAACGGCGCGATCTGCTCGTGCAGCTCGGCCATATCGCGGTTAGTGCGCAGACGCGGGAACTCCTCGACGAACGACTGCTCCAGCTGCTCGTCCGCGACCGTGATCGCGGCAAGGCGATAGGTGCGCTCGGGTGTTCGGTGCTCGAGCTCGAGCTCGCCAGCCTCCAGGAAGAGCAGGTCGACGACGACACGCTCGGACGGTGCGAGCAGTATCTCTTCGACGAGCCCCTCGTGCTCGTAGCGGCCGGCGTCGGCGCCAACGAGCTTCATCTGCGCGCCCGGTGCCATCACGTTGAAGACGCGCGTGTTGGCGGTGTTCGTGAAGTAGAAGCGCACGACCTCGCCGCGCCTCGCTTCGAGCGCGAGGTCCGGCTCGCCGGCCACGAGCATCACGTTGCCAAAACGGCCCATCGCCACGTGGGTCGTCTCTGACTCGCGGAAGGCGGCGATTTGCCCGTCCTCGATCAAGATGTCATCGAGCGTCAGCAGCAGCTCGCGGTTGGCGGGCGGCCAATAGTCCTGCTCGCCGGGCGTCACGAGGATGTTTCCGTACAGGCCCAGTTCCTGGCCGTAATCCTCGCGGATGTGCGGGTGGTACCAATAGGCGCCGGGGTCGGGCACGTGCACCTCGTAGGTGAAGGTCTGGCCGACCGGGATCGGTGCCTGCGTGTCGTGCGTTCCGTCGTAGCGATTCTCCAGCCGAAGGCCATGCCAGTGCACCGTGGCGTCCAGATCACCGTGGTTCGTCACGTGCACGGTGATCGTCGAGCCCTGCGGCGCCTTCAGCGTCGGACCGGGGACGGAGCCGTTGTAGGTGAACATCCGCACCGTGGTCTCGCCGATCCGTTTCTTGACCGGCATGATCTCGAGCTCGAACGCGTCGCCGTCTCCGAGCTCGACCAACTTGGTCTTCCGTGCCTCGGGGAGTCCCTCGGTCTCGCGCGGGAGTTCCACGATCGGGGTATGACCTTCGGGGCCCGATCGATGCATGGCTTCCGGGCTCATCCCGCTTGCGGCTTCCCGACTTCGCGCTTGCGAAACACCCCTCAGCAGCATCCACAGGCAGGCGCAACCCGCCTCAGAGCAATAGAAGAGACCGGCGCGTTTCGTCGAAGTCGCCGTACTCGACCGCAGGTTGACCGGGACCGGGCCGAGAGGTGTACTCCCAACGCGCGCAACGCGTTAGGCTCACAAGCATGATCGGAAAGGTGGGGGACACCATCGTCATCGAGTCCGAGCGAGCCGACGCGACCGCGCGCAGGGGTGTGATCGAGGAAGTGGTCCGGGAGCAGCCGGCGCGCTACCAGGTGCGCTGGGAGGACGGCCACACCAGCATCCTCGCGCCGTCAGCGGGCTCCGCCCGCATCGAGCGGAAGAAGGCAGGCGGCAAGGCAAAGGGCTAGCCCACGGGCTGCTCTTCCTTGTAGTCGCGGGCTGGGCATGGAATATCCGCCCTACCGCGGGGGAAGGCTTCGACGCGCGCGTAGTGCCGTCGCCCTCTTCGTCGTCGCGCTCGTCGCTCTTGGTGGAGGCGCTCTCCTGGGCGCTCGCCCCGCGGGCGCCCGCGCGGCACCTCGGTGCCCGCCGCGCCCGCCGGTCACCGCACGGCGGATCACGCGCCCGCGGTGGGTCTCCCGAGCGGTGATCACCGAGTACTACCCGATCCGCGAGGCCTGGTTCGTAGGCAAGACGGCGCGCGTGCCAGGACTCTCGGGTCGCCACCGAGTGGACTGGCTCTACGGCGCGCACGGGGTGGCGATGAACGGCGAAGGGCTCGGCCGCGACGGCCGCTTCTACCATTTCGCCGGCCCGTACAGGATCGGCTGGGTCGACGCCGACGGCCACGACACCGTCCCGTGCTGGAACGGTACCTGGACGAACGGCGCCCCGACCTGGCTCGACTTCGGCTGGCGCAACCGACGCGGCGAGGTCACCTTTCCACGCGCCGACGGGAGCTGGTCGAACGGGCACGCGATCCGCTACGTGCCGCCGCCGGCGGCGCTGCGCTTCGGCGCCGGGCGTCCACGCCAGCTTCCGTTCTGGCACGCGGTCGCCGTCGACCCGAACGTGATCCCGCTCGGCAGTCGTGTCTTCATCCCGGCCTACTGCGACACGCCCGCGCGCGGTTGGTTCCGCGCGCTCGACACGGGCGGCGCGATCATCGCCTTCCACTTCGACGTATATCGCCCGCCGCCGAGGGCGCTCGAGCTCCACGGCTACCGCGGGCAACGCGTGTACGTCGTTCCACCCGGAAGCACGCTCCCAGCTCAGTCCGGCGCGCACTGTTCCGGCTGAGGGCCCCCGCCTCCGGTCCACGGCCGGCGCGCGTGGCTCGCACTGGGCAAGCGTGTGTCGTGTGCTCTCACCGGCCACACCTGGCTCGTGACGCTGACGGCGCACCTTCCACCCTCGTTGGAGTCGCTACCGTTTCGAGGGATGCGCTCGAGCCGCCGCCTGCGCTTCGTTGCCCTCGCGGCTGCGGTCGTCGGCACCCTCCTGGCGGGGGTGTTCGCGCTGCGTGGCTCGTCCTCGTCTGCGGCAAGGGCGCAGCGCGAGGGGACGCCGACCTGGACGGACGTCGCCCCCGTCTTCGCCGCCAAGTGCGCCAGCTGTCACACGACCGGCGGGATCGCCCCCTTCTCGCTCACCTCTCCCCGCTCGGCGGCTGCCCACGCCGCGGGGATCCTGATGGTGACGCAGCGGGGGGCGATGCCCCCCTGGCCGCCGGGGCCCGACTCGCCGCGGTACATCGGCGCGAAGCGGCGCGTCCTGACCTCGGCGGAGAAGGACGTGATTGCGCGCTGGGTGCGCGCCGGCGCGGCGATCGGGACCGGCGGCGCGATCACGCCTGTCGGCGCCGGCTCGACTGCGCCAGGGAGGAACCTCTCCCTCGCGCCGGCACGCGCGTACACGCCCCGCGCCGCCGTCGGCGGCATGGACGACTACCACTGTTTCGTGCTCGATCCGCACCTCACGCAGGACAAGTTCGTGACGTCGGCGGTGATTCGCCCAGGGCGCCCGAGCATCGTCCACCACGCCATCCTGTTCGAGGCCGAAGGGGCGAACGCGCTCGAGGCTCGCCGGCTGAACGCCGCCTCGCACGGCCGAGGCTGGACGTGCTTCGGCGGCCCCGGCCTGAGCGAGACGCATCCAGGAGTCGACGCGGCAACGAGCGACCGCCTCGGCGCGCCACAGTGGATCAGCGCCTGGGTTCCCGGCCACACCACGAACGACACTCCGGCCGGCACCGGCGTCCTCGTCCACGCCGGCGCCCTGATCGTGCTGCAAGTGCACTACAACCTCATCCACAAGGCGCGCCCTGATCGGTCTCGCGCCGTCCTCCGCCTCGTTTCCGCAGCCGGGTCCAGGCTGACGCCGCTCGGGACGGTGCTCGTGCCCGCGCCGGTCGAGCTGCCCTGCCCGAGAGGCGTGCGCTCGCCGCTCTGCTCGCGCGACCGCGCGATCGCCAACGAGGCGCGGAAGTACGGCGCGACGGCGGCGCTGATCCCGACCGGCCTCTTGTACGTTTGCAACAAGACGCTCGCCGAGTACCCCCGAAACGTCGGCGCGGGCCGCAGCATCTCCACCTCGTGCGACCGGAGCGTGACGCGGCCACTACGGATCTACGGCGTCGCCGGCCACATGCACCTACGCGGCACCGACATCCGCATCGAGCTGAACCCCGGCACGGCGAGTGCTCGGACGCTCCTGCACATCCCGCACTGGGACTTCCACTGGCAGGACGCGTACTACCTCGAGCAGCCGGTCGACGCCTCGCCCGGCGACACGATCCGCGTCAGCTGTCGTTTCGACAACTCACGTCGCGCACAGCCCGTGCTGCACGGCAAGCCGCTCGCGCCGCGCTACGTCCTCTGGGGCGAGGGCACGACCGACGAGATGTGCCTGGGGCTGCTCCAGGTGACGACGCGCGCATCCTGACCGACGGCCTCGATCAGGCCGGCGTCAGGGACTGGCCGACGCGGATCGTCTGCGAGACTTGTCCAGATGTGGAGCAGCTTCCGCGTCGGCCGGATCGCCGGAATCGAGTTCGGCGTCAACTGGAGCTGGCTCGTCGTCTTCGCCTTGATCGTCTGGACGCTGGCGTCAGGGGTCTTCCCTTCGACGAATCCCGGCCTGTCGAAAACAGCTCACATCGCGATGGCGATCGTCGCGGCGTTGCTCTTCTTCCTCTCCATCCTCCTGCACGAGTTCGGACACGCGCTCCAGGCTCGGCGGGAAGGGATCGAGATCGACGGAATCACGCTCTGGCTCTTCGGCGGCGTCGCCAGGTTCAAGGGGTCGTTCCGGAGCGCGGGCGCCGAGTTCCGGGTCGCGATCGCTGGGCCACTCGTCTCGCTCGCCCTCGGCGTGCTTTTCGTCCTGATCGCGCTGATCCCCGGCATCCCGTCGGCGGTCGACGGCGTCGTCTCCTGGCTTGGCTACATCAACCTCACCCTGCTCGTCTTCAACCTCATTCCAGCGCCACCGCTCGACGGCGGGCGGGTGCTCCACGCTGCGTTGTGGCGCTGGCGAGGCGACTACGTCTGGGCTACCCGCGTCGCGGCGAATGTCGGGCGCGGCTTCGGCTACCTGCTGATCGCCGGCGGGATCGCGATGTTCGTCTTCCAGAGCTCGTTCAGCGGCGCATGGCTCGCCTTCCTCGGCTGGTTCCTGTTGAACGCCGCGACCGGCGAGGCGCGCTACCTCCTGACCCAGCAGGCGCTGAGCGGGCTGCGCGTCCGAGACGTGATGACGCCGAACCCGGTGGTCGTCAGTCCCGACGCGACGCTCAGCGAGTTCATGGACAGCATCATGTTCTCGCGGCGCCACACCACGTACCCGGTCGTCGACGACGGCAAAGCAGTGGGCCTGCTGCCCTTCCGCTGCGTCGCGAACGTCCCGCGGCGCGAGTGGGACGTGCGGCGCGTACGCGACTGCCTGGTCTCGCTCGACGAGGTGCCGGTGCTTCGCGAGGACGAGGACGCGGTCGACGCCCTCGCGGAACTGAGCCAGTCGGCCGGCGGCCACGGCCTGGTCGTCTCGAACGGCTCACTCGCCGGGATCGTCTCCGCGAGCGACCTCGCCCGCGCACTCGAGGCGAGGCCGCGCCGCGGGGCGCCCGCCCGCGCCTAGCCCCTCGGCATCGCTCTTGGTTACCCACGGCGCTACTGCGGGCTTGATCGCGCACCCGTGACGGCGTGAATTGCCTTGGTCAACTCGAGGATCTGATGCGAGAGCTTGAGCAGCTCCTCGTTTTGCTTGTCCTCTTCCCTGACGGTCTGCCACTGCTGATCGGCAATCACTTGACGCTTGGCGTCGGCCCTGTTTTGACTGATCATCACGAAGGTCGAGAGGAAGATCGCCTCCAGCGAGACGATCATCGTCAGCAGACCATAGGGGTACTTCTCGGCGCCTAGCCCGATCCAGCAGCTGAACCAGACGATGTGGATGTACACGAACCACATCGATCCGGCAAAGGCGGTGATCTGATCCGCGATCCGGTTCTGCACGCTCTCGGCCCGCTGCCGAGCGTGCTCGAGGAGCGCCGGGTTCGGCTCTAGGGAGATGTGTGAGAGGCGCTCGTGAAGGGCCACTTGCTCCATGGTCAGACGCTCCTTTCCGGAAGAATTCGTCGTCCCCTACACCTGCCGTTCGCCTCGGCTGCAGGAGTCGGCACGCGCAGCCGGCGCGCTGCACCTCGCAGGACCGCTCCCGATTCTGTCAACGAGACTCGTTTCGGCGACAACTCTTCATCGCTTGTACCAGCTTTCGGACCAGCGACCGGCCGAGGCCGTTCCTGCACAGCCTCCGCTCCAAGGTTGTAGCCTGGGACGCGTGACCGAGCGCCCCGATCACCGGAAGCCTTGGCGGAACGTCCACTTTCCGAGCCTCTTCGACCTACTTAGGTTCGCATTCTTCTCCGGCCTAACGATCTTCGCGGCATGGATCGCCGGTACCGGTCGAGTCGGCTACAACTTCATCATGCTCGTGATCGCGGCAGCGCTTGTCTATGCCGTGCTCGATCTCGTCGACTACGAGATCGCGAAGAGAAGACGAGGCTAGTCAGGCGGGAGCGCGCACGGCAAGGCCGCCGTCTTGGGGAGCGACTCGCCCGGCGCGCGCAAGCACCGAAGCGACGATGACGCCGAAGACGAAGCCGCCGACATGGGCGAAGAAGGCGACGCCACCGCCGTTCGCGGCCGCACCGAAGAGCCCGAAGTTTGCCTCGATCAGCTGGTAGAGGAACCAGGCGCCGAGAAAGAACCAGGCCGAAAGCTGGACCGGGAAGATGACCACGAGCCCGCGCACGGTCGAGTTCGGGTAGAGGACGAAGTAGGCGCCGAGCACGGCGGCGATCGCGCCGCTCGCCCCGAGGTTCGGCACGCGCGCCTCCGCGGTTGTGCCGAAGAGCAGCGTCACTGCAGTCTGCGTCATCGTCGCGACGAACCCGCCCGCGAAGTAGAAGACGAGGTACCGAATCGGCCCGAACGCATCCTCGACGTTCTTGCCGAACACGGCCAGGAAGAGCATGTTGCCGAGGATGTGGTCCCAGCTTCCGTGCAGGAACATCGACGTGATCCAGCTGACCCCCCAGGATTCGGGCCCATGGCAGGAGTTGTTGACCGTGCAGGGATAGAAGGAGGCGTGGAACACAGCGGAGCGCAGGTGCGGAAGCTCGTAGAACAGCCAGACCGCGAAGTTGGCGACGATGATCGAGACGTTGACGATCGGCACGCGGCGGGCCGGGATCCCATCCGAGAGTGGAAGCACCCACGAAGTCTCTCAGTCATGGCTCGCGCGCGCGTACACATAGAACAGCCTGAGCATGTCGCCGTCCGCCTCACTTCTGCGACGACGGACGCTCTTACGCCAACGGGTGCGGCGGAATCGGCAGCGTGCGGGGCAGGCCGAAGAACGGGTAGACGCTGTTGTCGAGGAAGCGCGTGACCGCCGAGATGCGGCCCTCGGCGACGGTGAGCACGATGATTCCATGGGCGCGTGCAATGGCCGCGTGGTTGTCTTCGAGGTAGCAGCCGAAGGCGGGCTGTCCGTTGGCGCGCGTCGCGACGAGCCGGAAGCCGCGCCCGGCCGCGCGACTGCAGCGCGCTCGGAAGAACGCGGCAATCGCCTCGGTGCCTTCGTATTCGAGCGGCTCTGGGGGCATGCTCAGCTTCGCGTCCGCGGCGAGCAGAGCAACGATTCCGTCAATGTCGTCGTTCTCGAACGCGTCGGCGAAGCGCTGCGCGAGCGCTCGCTCCTCGGCGTCTGGCACGGGTGAATGGTCGGCCGCTGTCGAGGCGTGGCTTGCGAGCGCGGCACGTGCTCGTTTGAGGGCGTTGTTGACCGCGTGCTCGGTGGTCTCGAGCACCTCCGCCGCCTCGGCCGCGTGGAACCCGAGCACGTCGCGCAGGATCAGCGCCGCGCGCTGTCGCGGTGAGAGCTGCTGCAAGGCAGCGACGAACGCCAGTGTGATCGATTCTTTGCTGTTGTAGACCGCCTCGGGGCCCGGCGCGCCCTCGCTGAGACCTTCGAGGAGCGAGTCCGGGTACGGCTGGATCCAGGACGGTTCGATCCAACGGGTCGGCTCAGGAATGTCCATGGTCCCTCGCAGTCGGTGTGGCTTGCGCCCCGCGTCGCGGAGCGCGTTCAGGCACTTGTTCGTGGCGATTCGGTAGAGCCAGGCGCGCAGGGAGGCGCGGCCCTCGAAGCCGGCGAGCCCGCGCCAGGCGGCGAGGAGCGACTCTTGGAGCACGTCTTCTGCGTCTTGCGCCGAGCCGAGGATGCGGTAGCAGTAGACCTGCAGCTCGCGCCGGAACGGCTCGACGAGTTCGCTGAACGCGCGCTCGTCCCCACTGCGGGCGTGCTCGAGCGCAGATCTAGTCACTACAAGCCCAGCTGCGCGTCGCGCGTCTTCGTTCCCATCACAGCTATAGACCCCAAGTGCAGCGCGAATTCGTCGCGACCAGTTCTGCGCGGTGGCGGTGTCTTGACTCAGCGAAGACAAACCGCGCCCCGAAGGGAGTCGCCTCCAGATGACGCAGGAACGGTTGAGCTCGGGCCAGCGCTGGGTGCTGGCGCTCGCCTCGCTCGGGAGCTTCATGGTCGCGCTCGACGGCCTCGTCGTTACGACCGCGCTGACGACGATCCGGCGCGACCTAGACGCATCGCTTGCCGAGCTCGAGTGGACGATCAACGCGTTTACGCTCAGCTTCGCGGTCCTGATCATGACCGCCGCGGCGCTCGGCGACCGCTTCGGACACCGCCGGATGTTTGCGACCGGGCTCGCGCTCTTTGGCGCGGCTTCGGCCGCGTGCGCGCTCGCTCCCGATGCCGGGACGCTGATCGCCGCACGCGCCGCCCAGGGAGTTGGTGCGGCGCTCATCAGCCCGCTCGCACTCGCGCTCCTCAGTGCCGCCATCCCGCCGGCGCGACGCGGGTACGCGCTCGGCATCTTTAGCAGTGTTATCGGCCTCGGGGTGCTGCTCGGGCCCGTAGTGGGCGGAGCGATCACGGAGGGCATCGCGTGGCAGTGGATCTTCTGGCTGAACGTCCCCGTCTGCGTGGTCGCCTTGGTGCTCGTGCTCCGGCGCATTCCCGCCGATCAGGCGTGGGGCGGCGAGGTAGACCTACCGGGCGTCGCGCTGATCAGCGGCGGCGTGCTCGGGATCGTATGGGCGCTCGTCCGTGGCAACAGCGTCGGCTGGGGAAGCGCCGAAATCACGGCTGCCGCCGTGTCAGGCCTGCTGCTGCTCGGGCTCTTCGCCGGTTGGGAGCTGCGCGCTCCTGAGCCGATGTTGCCGCCGCGGCTCTTCGCTTTGCGTGACGTCGCCGCCGGCAACGCCGTCAGCTTCTTCCTCTTCGCCGCCAACCTCGCCTCCGTCTACTTTCTCGCCCAGTACGAGCAGGAGGTGCTCGGCTACGGCTCACTTGCCGCCGGCCTCGGCCTGCTCCCGTTGACCATCCCGCTGTTTCTGGGCGCGGCGCGCGCGGGGGCGCTCGCTGACCACATCGGCTCGCGGCCGCTCGTGGTGATGGGATTGGTCAGTCTCGCCGGCGCCGCCACCTCACTTGCGGTGATCGCCCAGGGAGGTCTTGCGTACCGATCGTTGGTCGCGCCGCTCGTCATCGCCGGACTCGGGACGGCGCTCGCGATGCCGGCCGCCCAGAGAGCCGTCCTCGGTGCCGTCGAACCCCGAGAGATCGGGAAGGCGTCCGGGACGTTCATGACGATGCGCTGGCTCGGCGGCGTCTTCGGCGTCGCGATCAGTGTCGCCGCATTCGCTGCGACAGGCGGGTACGGCTCTCCTGACGAGTTCAACGACGGCTTCATCGCCGCCATGATTGCGTGCGCGGTCTTCTCGCTTTGCGGTGCGATCGCCGGCACGGCTCTCGTAGGCAAACGCAGCGGCGAGCGCGCAACCAATGCGACCGCAGGCGGCGTCTCCGACACGATCATCCCCGAGGGCGGCGAATCGCGGTGACACGCACGTGAAGTCGGCTACGTCGGAGAGAATGCGTCGGGAGGCGCATGACCCGAGTCACGATCCGCGAGCGGTTCCTTTGGGTGCTGAAGACCACCCTGAATCGGGTGACAGCTCCGATCGCTCGATCTGGTCACGGGCCCTTCTCGTTGATCCGCCATGTCGGACGCAAGTCCGGCCGTACCTATGAAACACCCGTGATCCTGGGGAAGGTGCCCGAGGGATTCATCGCCGAGCTCACCTACGGCGACAGCGTGGACTGGGTGCGCAACATCCGCTCCGCCGACGGGTGCGTCGTCGTGCACCGAGGCAAGGAGTACCGCGTCGACCACGTCGAGCCGTGCAGTGCCGAGAAGGGCCTCAGCGGGTATGGCACGCCGTTTCGGCAGGTGCTGAAGGCCGCCGGCCGCGACAAATTCCTCCTGCTCCGCACCGACAACACCCAGACAGCCGACCAACCCGTACGACGGGCGTAGACTCGCGACGTGATCGAGCAGCGCCGTGATCTACCCCACGGAGTCATCGGCTTCCGCGCCTCCGGGAAGATCACGCGCGACGAGTATCGGGAGATGATGAGGCCGATCTACGCTGCCCTCGAACGCGGCGAGAGGCTCAACATCTACTTCGAGCTCGCCGACGACTTCGACGGCCTGGACCTCGCTGCCCTCTGGGAGGACATGAAGGCCGCCGGGTCAGTCGGCCTCGAGCACCGCTCCTCCTGGCAGAAGATGGCGCTCATCACCAATAAGAACTGGGTCCGTCACGCTGCTGCCGTCTTCGGACCACTCGCGCCCGGCGAGCTGCGCGTTTTCGACCTCAATGAGGCCGACGAGGCTAGAGCATGGATCGCCCGGCCACCCCGGCCCGGGGAGCAGCAGGAGGCGTAGCGTCCGCGCGCGGGACCGGGAAGCGGCTGGAGACAGGTCGCTCCCGAGGCGGTCGGACGCCGAGGCGTCCTCTATGCTCCGACGGGATGAAGGCGCCCACCGCCATGCGGAGTGGAGCAGATCGGACGCTCGAGCTGCTCGAACGGCAGGTCGGGCGCTCGCTCGACGAAGTGGAAACGCCCGTGGCGGTTCTCGACCTCGATCGTCTGGAGGCCAACCTCCAGCGCCTCCAGTCCTACGCCGACTCGCATGGGATAGCCCTCTGGCCCCACACGAAGACGCACAAGTCACCGGAGATCGGCCTCAGGCAGCTCGCTATCGGCGCACGCGGTCTGACCGTTGCGAAGACAGGCGAGGCCGAGGTCTTTCACGACGCCGGCGCCCCGCGGATCCTCGTTCACTACCCGCCGCTAGGGACGGACAAGTGGGACCGGCTCGCGCGACTCGCCGCGGAAGGCCTGGAGTTGACCGTGGCGGTGGACAGCTTCGCTTCGGCCGAAGGGCTTTCCACCGCACTGAATCACGGGGGCGCGACCGCTGAGCTGCTGGTAGAGCTGGACGTTGGTCTGCACCGAACCGGCCAGGTGACCTCCGCCGGCTCACTGGAGCTCGCGCAACAGCTCTCGAACCTCCGCGCTGTCGAGGTGACCGGCATCAGCTGCTACCCCGGCCACGCGCGCGAGGATCCCGCAAGCATCGGGCCAGTGGTCGAGGCGGTCGACGCCTTGCTGCGTGAGACGCGGGATGCCTTCACGGCGGCCGGCATTCGCTGCGACCGCATCTCTGGCGGCTCGACACCGACTCGCTACGCCACGCACACGACCTGTGTCAACGAGCTGCGCGCCGGTACCTACGCGCTGCTCGACCGAGTCGACATGGCGGCCGAGCCCGTCCTCGGCCTCGACGCGTGCGCCCTGTCCGTCGCGGTCACGGTCGTCTCCGACAGCGTCCCCGGGCAGATCGTCATCGACGCGGGTTCGAAGACCTTCACCTCGGATCCGCATCCGAACGGCGGTCACGGCTTCATCGTCGGCTGGCCCAATGCGCGACTGCACACGCTCAACGAGGAGCACGGCTACGTGGACGTGTCCGGAATCAACGAGCACCCGCGACTCGGCGACCGCCTACAGGTCATTCCGAACCACGCCTGCGGCTGCGTGAACCTGCACGACGGGCTCCTCGGTATGCGCGAGGGAGTCGTCGAGCAGGTAGTTCTCGTCTCCGCGCGCGGCCTCGTGCGGTAGCGCGGCTCAGTCCCGCGCGTACGGCTGCAACACCTTGCGCGGCATCGTGCAGTACGCCGTGTAGTCCGTGTTGCTGATCTGGGCGATGCGCGCGTCTGCCACCATCGCGAGCAGGAGTGCCGCTTTTGGCCGCGACAGCTCGTACTCCTCGACCACCCAGTTCAGGAGCTCGCGGAACGCCTGACGCGCGCTCCATTCCAGCGGCGTCCCGGACACAAGGGTGGTCAAGCCTTCGGCCGTCTCGATCCGGGGCCACCCCATCGACCCTGGCCGTTCACGCGGCTCCGCGCTGGCCGTGATCAGCGCGCCGACCTCGGGTGGGGCGACGATCTCGCCGTCGCCCATGAGCGCCTTGCAGTCTCCGAAGTAGAGGCCGCCCCCGTCGTGCGCCACCGGCAGGACGAGGCTGGCCCCGGCACGAAGCTCGCAACAGTCGAGGTTGCCCCCGTAGCGGCCCTGCAGCATGGCGTGCACCTCGCGCTCCTCTGGAGCCACAGCAAGACAGCCGATCAGCGGTCGCGTGGGCAGCGTGGTGTGCTCGTCGAACCGTAGGGTGCCGCCCTGGGCCGGAAAGAGCTCGCAGGCCGTCTCGTCGTGCCACCATTCGAATGGGTCGCTCGCGGTATAGGCGCCGTACACGACGACGCCGGGCGTCGTGACCTCGACCGCGTGAATCGTCACCGTGACCGCTCCGCCGCGTCTTGCACCGGCGACGGAGATTGGACCGGTAACGGCCCATTTGTGCGCCTCCGCCTCTGCACGGCGCTCCGGCGTGAAGTCGGAAGAAGCGCGGAAGTACCCCGACCAGCCCTCGACCGACTCCACCACGAAGCGCTCGCCGGCCTCCACGGTGCCGATCGAAGCGTGGCCCGGGCTGTAGGCGTACTTCGCGTCGCTCGCCGAGAAGCGCTGCACTGCGGCGGTGGATTATATTTTCGCGTCCGAGCGAAGGCGCGCCGTGCAACGACTCACCGATCAGGTCGCAATCGTCACCGGGGGCGCGCAGGGGGTCGGTCGCGGTATCGCCTCGATCCTCGCCGCCGAGGGCGCTCGGGTCGTGATCGCCGACCTCGACGAGGAGCAGGCCAATTCGACAGTTGCCGCCCTTCGGGAGCAGGGGTTGGAGACGCTCGCCGTCGCCACGGACGTCGTTGACCGGGCGTCCGTCGAAGCAATGGCCGCCCTGGTCCTTGCGGAACACCGCCGGATCGACATTCTCGCCGCAAATGCCGGCGTCTACCCAGCCGCATCGCTCTCGGCGATCGACGACGCCTTGTGGGATCGCGTGATGGACATCAACGTCAAGGGAGCTGTTCGCGTTGTCCAGGCATGCACCCCGACGATGGTTTCCCGAGGGTACGGCCGAATCGTTCTGACGTCCTCGATCACAGGGCCTGTCACAGGGCAGCCCGGATTCGCCCACTACGGGGCCTCGAAGGCCGCCATGCTCGGCTTCATGCGGTCGGCGGCTGTAGAGCTCGCCACCAGCGGGGTGACGATCAACGCTGTTCTACCGGGGAACGTGGAAACGCCGGGGTTTTCGGAGACGACTAAGGAGCATCGGCGTCAGATGCTCGCGTCGATCCCGATGGGGCGCTACGCGGATCCGGAGGACGTTGGCTGGGCCGTGCGCTTCCTGGCTTCCGTCGAGGCCGGCTACATCACCGGTCAGACACTGATCGTGGACGGCGGCCAGGTCCTCCCGGAAGGGTCGATTTGACTCGTGCGAGATGCCGGGTGAAACTCGACCTCACAAGCGGCAAGCGTGAGGAGCGGAGGGCCTATGACAAGGAAGCATGTGTTGGGAGCGCTTGGCGCAGCGCTCGCGGTTGGCGCAGCGGCATTCCTGGGGAGCGCCTCCTCGGGAACGGCACGACCAGGCGACGACCCGAACAACGCCAAGCTGACCTACTGGTACTGGGCGGAGAGTGACGCGCCCGGGGCCAACAAGTGGCTGAAGAACGAAGTCGCCCTCTACGAGAAGGCTCATCCCAAGGTCAAGATCTCGATCGTCCTCCAGTCCACGGACACGCTGACTTCGGCGTTCACGACGGCGGCCCAGACCAAGAGCGGGCCCGACATCGCGACCCAGTGGGCGACGCTCCCGGTGCTGACACCGGCCTGGAACGGTGCCAGCGTGCCGATCTCCGACTACGTGCCGGCCAGCGAGACCAAGAACTGGATCGGTACGGCCGAGAACACGTCGGGCGGGAAGCTCTGGGCGATGCCCCAGTACCTGCTCGGCATCCCCTTTGTCTGGAACAAGGCGATGTTCAAGAAGGCTGGTCTGAACCCGAACAAGGGGCCGAAGACCTGGGCGGAGTTCCTGAACGACGCCAAGAAGCTCAAGGCAGCCGGCTTTGCACCGTTCGGCATGGGCAACAAGAACGGGTACGGCGGCGCCTGGTTCTTCTCGCTGATCGGCAAGCAAAACCTCAACTCGATGAACGAGCTGAAGGCCGCCATGATCGGCAAGGCCAGCTTCTCGGAGCCGAAGTACTCGGCCTTCTACAACCTGCTCGCCGACCTCAAGAAGAAGGGCTATCTCAACTCCGACGTCGCCTCGATCAGCTTCGATCAGGGCCTGAACCTCTTCGAACAGAAGAAGGTGGCGATGTCCTGGATCACCGACGGCCACGTCACCAGTGCGGCCAGGACGCTCGGGGGGGCGAAGGCGGTGGGCATCGGCCGTATCCCGGTCTGGGGCAAGGGCAAGCTCGCGACGAGCTACGACACGACGCAGTCGTCGTCTGCGTTCATCACGTCCTGGTCGAAGCATCCGCGCGCGGCAGCGCAGTTCCTGACATTCCTCCACTCCGCGCAGGCGCTCAAGGCCTGGTACGAGGCGACCGGTGTGTTCCCGGCCGACAAGCGCTTCCCGGCCTCGCTGGTGAAGGACCCGATCGCCAAGAAGCAACTCGCGTTCAACCTGTCGCCGGTCTCGGTCTGGCCCGAGAATTTCCTGCCGCCACAGGTCGACGGCAACGCCGATCTACCTGCGGGTGAGCTGATCACATCCGGCTCCGGCACGCCTGCCGACGCAATCAAGCTATGGGAGCGCGAGATCAAGAAGTGGAAGGCCCAGCACCCGGACGAGTACAAAAACTACTCCAAGTGGGCCGCAGGAGGCTAGGCGAGACGCAGTCCGAGGGCACCCGCCGTCGTCGACGGCGGCGGCGGCGGGTGCTCTGGCCCTACCTCTACGCACTGCCGGCCGTCGCTGCGATGGCGTTCGCCTTCGGCTACCCGCTCGTGCAGGTCGTCCGCGACAGCTTCTACGCCGGCAACTTCGCCTCGCCGATCTGGGTCGGCCTCGACAACTACAGAGGCGTCATCGACGATCCTGAGTTCCGAGGATCGCTGCTGAACAACCTGAAGCTCCTCCTGGCAGTGCCGGTGATGGTCGGGCTCGGGCTCGCGATCGCGCTCGTGCTCAACGACCGCATCCGAGGAGGACGCCACTACCAGGGGACCATCTTTCTCCCCTACGTGCTGCCCGCGACCGCGATCGGCATCGCGTTCTCCTTCCTGCTGCAGCTGAACGGCGTGCTCAACACCGCTTTGCGAGATGCGCACCTGGGGTTCTTCGCCCAGGACTGGCTGGGGAGCTCGCACCTCGCCATCGTCTCGGTCGGCGGGCTGGTCGTCTGGCAGCAACTCGGCTTCGGAGTCGTCGTCTTCACCGCCGCGTTGCTTTCGTTGCCGCCGGAGACTGCCGAGGCCGCGCGCATCGACGGCGCGCGCTGGTGGACCCTGCAGCGTCGGGTGATCGTGCCTCAGATCCGCCCGATCATCCTGCTGCTCACGGTCATCCAGGTGATCACGGTCATCTCCTGGGTGTTCAACTACGTCTACGTGCTCACCGCCGGCGGTCCAGGTTACTCCTCGAGCGTCATGGAGTACTACATCTGGCGGAGCTTCTCGAACGGAGCGAACGGCACGGCGGCCAGTGTGGCCGTGATGCTGCTCGGCATGGCGAGCGTGCTGATCGGCCTGTCCCTGTGGGTCCGTAAACGGATCGTGACCACGTGAGAGCCAACGGCAGCGAGCGGCTCGATCGACCCGTCGCGCTACCCGCCCGAGCGCGCCGAACCCATGTGCGACCACGACGGAGCGCGCGCCTCGTGGGGATGCTGGGGCGCCACGCGTTCCTCATCATCATCTGCCTCGCGGCGCTCTACCCACTCTGGTTCATCGTCTCGACGGCAATCAGGAGCAACGCCGACTACCAGCTCAACCCGACCGGCTTTCCCGCTCACCCG
>JBKPCT010000220.1:0-19682 GCA_046727515.1 Actinomycetota bacterium
GTCACGGGTCGCACCCGACGAGTCATCGCCGTGGGGCACCTGCCCGCCGGTGCCGCAGCCGGTCACGGGTCGGTCTGGGTCGCGAGCGAGTGCGCCGGCACGGTGTCGCGCATCGATCCCGCCACCAACCGAGTCGTCAGGTCGATCGAGCTCGGCTATCACCCCTTCGATCTCGCGGTCGGCGGCCGCTTCGCCTGGGTCGGCGTCCGCAAGAACGTGTACTTCGGAAGCTGCCCGTAGCGCGAGCCGAGGGCCTCAGCGCACGCTCAGCGCCTCCTCAGCGCGGTTCGTCACGCTGGTGACATCGACGCGGAGGGAGAACGATGAGCACAAGAAGCGATCACGCGCTGATCGAGGAGACGGGGGTGAGGGGGCGGGTGATCGACCCGCCGCTGATCGCCGCCGGCAGTAGTCGGCGGACGCTCGACGATCGCACCCTGGGCAGCGCGACCCGTGAGCGCGTAGCCGTACTCGAGGTGCTCGGCCGCGTACCGCCCGCACCGCGAGCGGACCATGCGGTGTCGCCGTCTACCAGGGTCACATCTACTGGGGGCAGTCCACGGGCCGCTCGCCGCACCCGATCACGACGATCGGCCGTGCCAACCTCGACGGCTCCGCCGTCAACGACCAGTTCATCACCGGCATCCACGACACCTGCGGCGGCCTCGCCATCGGGTAGCTGGTCGCCCACCGCGTCGACGAGTTGATTGCCGACCGCCGGTACTGCTCCTGACCTTCGCAGGCGTATCGCGCTGGTCGTGGAGTCGTGTCAGGTGTTGCCGTCGTGATCTCACGAGCCCGCGGCAGTGCCTCTGATTCAAGGAAGCGCATCGCCGAGACTCGTGCGCGGATTGTCTCCATAGAGAGCAGATTCTGTCATCATCGGGTCACCACCGGCCCGTATCCTGGCGACCCATCGAGCCTTACAATCCGCATGGCTGAGCCAAAGACGGCTCGGCCAAAGGTCGCCTCTACATACCCATCGAGTGGTATCCGGAGTCGACGTAGAGCGTCGCCGCGGTGACGTTCTTCGCGTCGTCCGAGAGCAGGTAGGCCGCGGCGGCGCCGACGTCGTCGGCATCGATGTGCCGGTGGAGCGGCGCGCGCTCCTCGACGATCGCCTCCATCGTCGGGAAGCCCGCGATCGAGCGCGCGGCAAGGGTCCGCACCGGCCCCGCCGACACCGCGTTCACGCGGATGTTCTTCTGGCCGAGGTCCCACGCGAGGTAGCGCACCGACGCGTCGAGCGCCGCCTTTGCCACGCCCATCACGTTGTAGTGCGGGACCGCCCGTACGCCCCCGAGGTAGGTCATCGTCAGGATCGAGCCGCCGCCGGCCGCCTCCATGAGCGGCTCCGCCGCGCGGGCGCAGCTGACGAGCGAGTACGCGCTGACGTCGAGCGCCAGCCAGAATCGGTCGCGGGGCGTGTCGGTAAAGCGGCCCTCCAGGTCCTCGGCGGCCGCGTAGGCGACCGAGTGGACGAGGATGTCGAGGCCACCGTCGAAGGTGTGGGCGACCTCGGCGAAGACGCGCGCGACGTCCTCGTCGGACCGGACGTCGCAGGCGGTGACGAGCGGGCTCTCGACCGTGTCTGCGAGCTCGCGGACGCCCGACTCGATGCGCTCGCCCTGGTAGGTGAACGCGAGCCGGGCTCCGCCCTCGGCGAGGCGACGGGCGATCCCCCACGCGATCGAGCGCTTGTTGGCGACACCGAGAACGAGCGCGCGCTTACCGGCAAAGCTGTCCGTGGCCACGGCAGGCGAGTCTAACCCCCGTCGGATACCCTGGCCCACTTGCGTCGCCCCCTCGTTCTCGGTGCGCTCGCGGCGGCGCTCCTTCCGGTCGCGGTGGCCGATGCCTTCGGGAACCTGAAGATTCCGCGGGTGCGCGCGGGGACGCGAAAGCAGTAGCGGTGGACGAGCGGGTCGCAGTGATCACCGGAGGCTCGAGCGGGATCGGAGCCGCGCTGGCGCGCGACCTCACGCGTGAGGGCTGGCGTTGCGTGCTCGTCGCTCGCGGCGAGGAGCGGCTGCAGGCCCTCGCCGAGGAGCTCGGCGCCGAGGTGGAGGTCTGCGACGTCGGCGATCGGGTCGCCGTCGCGGCGCTCGGCATGCGCGTGGCGGAGCGCCATCCGCGGATCAAGCTGCTGGTCAACTGCGCTGGCATCCCCGCGCGCGCGGACTTCCTCTCCGGCGATGCCGACCGGATCGAGGCAGTGACACGGATCAACTACCTCGGCGGCGTATGGTGCCTGCGCGCGTTCCTGCCGGCGCTCGAGGCCGCCGTGCCGTCGGACGTCGTCAACGTCGTCTCGGTCGCCGGGGCCGTGACGACGCCGCCCTCCGGGCCGTACTCGGCGGCCAAGAGCGCCCAGCTCGCGTTCTCGCGCGCGACCGCCGCACAGCTCCGCGGCCGCCGCGTCCGTGTGCACACGGTGCTACCTGGGTTCGCCGAGACGGAGGGCTTCCCCCAGCGTGGCGTGATCCCGAAGCAGCTCGAGTGGACGATCATCGGCCCCGAGCGGATCGCCAGGTCGATCCTCGCCGCCGTCGAGCGCGACCGCCGGGAGTGCTACGTGCCGTGGTGGTACCGGCCCGTCGCGGTCCTCCAGGGCCTCTTCCCGTCGCTCGTCGCGCGCGTGCTCGCGCGCGGCCGGTACGGCGGCCCCGGCGCCGTGTAAGCCGCGTAACGCCTGGCCCGCGCTGCGCCCTAGATCTGCCAGGCGCCCTCGACGAGTACCGGCGTTCGTTCGCCGTTCCTCAGACCGGTGACGGTCACGTCCGGGCCGCCGATCATGAAGTCGATGTGGATCGAGCTGCGATTGCAGCGCTCGCGGTCCTCTTCGGAGAGACTCCCGTCGAAGCCGTCGCCGAGGGCGATATGGCTCGCGGCATTCTCGTCGAGCAGCGTGTCGTAGAACACGGTGCCGAGCGTGCCGATGCGTCCGGCGCCGTCGACGAGCGCGACCTCGCCGAGCCGCGCCGCACCCTCGTCTGAGGTGGCCCGCCCTCGCATCACACCCCCGCCCTGGTCGGCGTCGATCTGGACCGCCCGGCCGCCGTCGAAGCGGACCTCCAGTCCGCGGATGATCGTCCCGTCGGTGAGCACGAGCGGCTTCGTCGACCGCACGCGACCCTCCGCTCGCTGGGGGTCGGGAGTCGCGTAGACCTCCTCGGTCGGCAGGTTCGGGACGTGGACGATGCCGTCGATCGTCTCCTCGCGGGCCGCGCGAAACTTCGAGCTCGGAAGCAGACCAATCGTCAGGTCTGTCCCCGGCCCCTCGAAGTGCAGCGCATCGAAGCGTTGGACGTTGAGGCGGTCTGCCGCGTCGGTCAGCACGGCGGCCCGCTCATTCCAGGCGGCGACCGGATCGGGTTCGTCGAGCCGGCAGACGTGTGCGACTTGTTCCCAGAGCTGTTCGAATGCCTCCACGGGCGGAAGCTCAGGGAACACGAGCCTCGCCCAGAGCTCGGTCGGGCACGGGACGACTGTCCAGTTGGTCGTTCGGTCGCCGATCACCGTCAGGAGCTCCTTGATGAACGGGAGCTGGTCGCGCCCGGCCCGTTCAGGGTCGAGATCGTCGAGCAGGCCCGTCGTCGTCGGGCCGGTCAGCGAGATCCGGGCCGCCCGCTGCTCGCCGATCGCGAGCATTCGCTGCGAGAACCAGGGGGGTATGAACTCGAGCGTGTTGTCGGCCGCGTGGGCGATTCGAGCACGCTTGACGTGGGGATCGAAGTACTGGACGTCGACGAACTTCGCCCCGCGGGTGTAAGCGCTCTCGGCGATCGCCCGAGCCAGCTCGTACTGTGCGTGGTCGGCCCCGACGGCGACGATCTGTCCGGGCTGGACGTTGGCGGCGAACGAGACCGCGAGCTCGGCGAGCTGGTTCGTCAGGTCGGCACGGTCCACGGCGGCGAAGCTTATGCTCGGGGTCTCGGCTTGGTCGCGAGGTACCAGCCCACGAGCACTGCGTAGTCGTCCGGCGCGAGCGCGGCCGCGCGCTCGCGCGCCTCGCCCTCGCAGGCGGCCAGGTCGAGGTAACGATCGAGGTCACGCTGCTCCTCGTCGAACTCCGTGCGGACGACGACCAGGCCGTTCGCCTCGAGGAACGAGCGCACGTCGACGTCCGGCAGCAGCCGCGTATGGGTCGGGTCGCGCGCCCGTTCGAAGCGGTCGAGCGCGACGCCGAGCAGCGGATCCACCGGAGCGATCTGGTCGATCACGAGTACCTGTCCGCCGAACCGGGTGACCCGGGCGAGCTCGGAGATGGCGAGCTCGGGCCGCTGGACGTGGTGGAGGGTACGGGCGCAGCCGGCGAGGTCGAACGTTCCGCCCGCGAGGTCGAGGTGCGTGATGTCGCCCTCGGCGAGCGTGACGTTGGGGAAGGCGGCCGCGTGCCGGCGCGCCTGGTCGAGCAGGGCCGGCTCGCGGTCGAGGGCCAGGACCTCGGCCACGTGCGGCGCGAGCGCGAAGGCGAGCGCTCCCGTGCCGGTGCCTGCGTCGAGCGCACGCTCCGCGCCGGAAGGCTGGACGAACCGGCGCACATGCTCGGTCAGCTCGGCGCGGCGGCTCTCCTCGCACTCGGCCATCTGCCGCGCAGTGTCACCCCAGCGATTTGCGGACAAGCTCTAGCGCCTCCTCTCTCGTCGAGATCGTGCCCGCAGCGCGCTCCTCGGCGACGAGCTCCAGCAGCTGGCCGACCGCCGGCCCCGGCGGCACGCCAAGCTCGTCCCCGCGCAAGAGCGGCTCGGCAGGCTCCGACTCGCGCGCCGCGCGAACGGCGTCGGCGTGCTCCTCGGCGCCGAGGAACGCGAGCGCCTCGAGCGCCCACGGCTCGGTCGCCCGGCGGAAACGGTGGATCTCGCGCGGTGAGCCGTCGGCCGGGGCCTCCGCCCGCAACAGCGTGTCGGTGAACCGCCGGAGCTCGTTCGAGATCGGCAGGCGCCGAAGCTGCCCGCCGAAAGTGACCGCGAGCCGGAACCACGGCGTGTCGAGGGCCCGCAGCCGCGGCGACAGGCTCCCGCCGAGCGGCGCCAACAGGCCGAGCTCCGCGAGGCGCTCGAAGGCGTCTGCGGAAAGGCGGCGCAGCTCGTCGAGGAGCCGCTCGCCGGCCGGCCGCGGCGCGAGCGACGTCCGCTCGCGGACAAGGGTCTCCGTCTCGGGATCGAGCCGGAAGCCGAGCTCGTCCTCGAGCCGGACCGCCCGGACGAGCCGGAGCGGATCGTCGTCGAAGACCCGCGGGGAGATCGCCTTCAGGACGCCGCGCCGGAGGTCGCCGCGCCCGTCGTAGGGGTCGATCGGGTCCCCGCCCGCGAGCGGAACGGCAATTGCGTTGACCGTGAAGTCGCGCGTGCCGAGGTCGGCCTCGATCGTCTCGCCCTGGAGCGGCGTGAAGTCGACGGTGCGCCCTTCGTCGAGCGCCACTCGCCAGCCGCCGTGCTCGGCCGAGAGCGGGAAGACCGCGCCACCGCGGCGCCTCGCGTACGCACGCGCGGCGCGCTCGGGCTCGCGGCAGGCGATGTCGAGATCGAGTACGGGCCTCTCGAGCAGCTCGTCCCGCACCGCACCCCCGACGACCCACGCCTCCTTGCCGGCGAGAACCTCCTCCGCGGTCTTACGCATCGACGACCGTGCGACGAGCTCGCTCCGGGCTCGATTCGATTCCGGAGACGAGCTCGTAGGTGATCGTCCCCGCCACGCGCGCGTGCGCCTCGGCCGGGACACCGCGACCCAGCAGCGTCACGGGCGTCCCGACCGGCAGCCGGCCGGGCAGCTCGACCGCGAAGGAGTCCATCGAGATCGTCCCGATCACCTTCTGGAGCTCGCTGCCGACGCGGACCGAGGTGCCGGTCAGATCGCGGCGGAAGCCGTCCCCATAGCCGACCGGGACGATGCCGATCCAGGTCGGCCGATTGGCGACGAAGGCGCGGCCGTAACCGGTGCTCTCGCCGCGTTCGAGGCGCTTCACCTGCGCAAGCTCACTGCGCCAGGAGAGCGCGGGCTCGAGTCCGTCGTCGGCCGGGTCGCCGCCGAACGGCGAGAGCCCGAGCAGGCCGATCCCGGAGCGGACGGCGTCGAACCGGGCCGACGGGATGCGGAGCGCGGCGGCGCTGTTCGCGATGTGGCGGATAAGGCCGGGATACGGCGCGGTCGCCTGCCGGAAGCGCTCGACCTGTTGCTCGGCGAACGCGAGGTCTGAGTCCGCGGTCGCGAGGTGCGACATGAGGCCGACGACCTCGGTCGGCGGTGCGGGAAGCTCGCGGAGGCCGTACCGGCCGATGCCGGTGTCGAGCAGCAAATGGATCGGGATCCCCTCCGGCAGCGACGCGTCGCTGAACACGGCCAGGTCGAGCCGGGCCTCGCGCGCCTCCGCGATCTCGCGGTCGAAGGCGGGGCCTATGACCAGGATGCGGGTCGTCGTGAACTCCCGCCGCAGCGCAAGCGCCTCGGGGACGGTCGCAGTGCAGAGGCCGGTCGCGCCCGCGCCGAGCGCGGCGCCGGCGATGTTCACGGCTCCGTGCCCGTATCCGTTCGCCTTCACGACCGCCCACAGCTCCGCGCCGGCGAGCGCCGCGAGCAGTGTCTTCGTGTTGCGGCGCACCGCGCCGAGGTCGATCGTCAGCTCAGAGCGACTCATGGCCCCGATTCTCTCCCAGCGCCCGGGGCAGGAGAGAGACGACGTCGGAGGCGACGAGCCCGCGGCCCGGGCCGAGTCCGGCCGCGACGTCGCAGGCGACCGCCCCGGCCGCCGCCGCGAGCCGCGCCTCGACGCCCTTCGCGAGAAATGCGGCGATCACGCCCGTGAGTACGTCGCCCGTGCCGGCCGTCGCGAGCGTCGGGTGCTCGAGGCGGCACACGAGAGGTCCCCCGACGGGCGACGCGACGATCGTGTCCGCGCCCTTCAGCAGGCAGATGCAGCCGAACCGGTCCTTGGCGATGCCCACGGCCTCGAGCCGGTGCGCACCCACCCAGTCCGAGTCCCGGTCGAGCAGCCGCGCGAGCTCGCCGGCATGCGGGGTCAGCACGGTCGGCGCAGGACGCTCGAAGGGCTCGAGGCCGAACAGGCCGTCGGCGTCGACGACCGCGGGCAGCGCGGTCGCCTCGAGGAGCCGCCGGGCGAGCTCCTGCCGGCCGGGCTGGCGGCCGAGGCCCGGCCCGAGCGCCAGCGACCTGTGCCGCGGGACGGCGTCGAACACCTCGTCCAGCGGCCGCTTGACGGCCTCGACGAGTCGGCCCTCGACGACCGGCAGCGACTCCGGCGGCACGCAGACGGTCACGTAGCCGGCGTCCGCGCGGAACGCGGCCGTGGCGGCGAGCGAGACGGCTCCGGTCATGCCGGGCGCGCCGCCGACGACGAGCACGGCGCCGGCGGAGTATTTGTTGTCCTGCTCGCGCTTGCGGGGAACGAGGTCGAGGATCTCCCGGGTGACGAGTCGGTGCTCGGTCTGCCGCGGCTCGAGCCCGATGTCGGCGACGACCACCTCGCCCGCATCGAAGCGCCCGGGCGCGATCTCGAGCCCGACCTTGCGGCCGTGCATGGTCACGGTCACGTCTGCGTGCACCGCCGCGCCGGCGACCTCGCCGTTGTCCGCGTTCACCCCCGAGGGCAGGTCGACCGCGACGATCGGCCGGCCGGCGCCGTTCAGCTCCTCGATCAGCGCCGCGGCCTCCGGTCGCGGCTCGCCTCGGAACCCGGTACCGAAGAGCGCGTCGATCAGGACTTCGCCGTCCGCCCCTTGCTTCGCCTGCCGCCCCGCCGCGCGCAGGGCCTCCAGTGCGATCCGTCCGTCGCCGCCGTTCGCCCCGCCGCCGCACACGGCTCCGAACGATCGGGCGTCGGGGTAGCGACGAAGCGCCTCCTCGGCGACCGCGCGGCCGGCACGCTCCATCAGCGTCGGGACGTCGTGCCCCGCCTCCGCCGCCCTCATCTCCTCTGCGGTATAGAGCGGCTCGAACATCTACTCCGCGACACAGACGGCCGCGGCGAGCTCACGGGAGTGCGTCATCGACAGGTCGAGCCCTCCCGCTCCGACCCTCGCCGCCCACGCCTGCACCCTCCCGGACAGCCGGACGTCCGGCTTCGGCCGCCCCGCGATCTCGACGTCGCGCCACGCGAACGCGCGCGCCACGCCGAAGCCGATTGCCTTCCCGACCGCTTCCTTGCCGGCAAACCGCGCCGCATAGTGCTGCGCCGGGTTCGGACGCGAGTCGCAGTAGCGGCGCTCCTCCTCCGTGAAGCACCGCTCGCGGAATGAGGGGTAGCGCTCGAGCGCGCGCCGGACGCGCTCGATCTCGATCAGGTCGACGCCGACGGTCATCGGCCGGGTAAGCGAGTGATCACTGTGCGGAGGCTCCGTCCAGCCAGCCGGGCAGGAAGGCGATCGAGCTGAGCACGGCGTCTGGAACAACCGCGGAGCGCTCCAGCGCGTCGGGCCGGAACTTCCCCGTGCGAAGGAGCACGGTCTTCAGGCCGAAGCGCTGCGCCCCGGCGATGTCCGACTCGAGGTCGTCGCCGACCATCCAGGTCAGCTCCGGCTCGGCATCGAGCGCCGCGAGCGCCGCCTCGAAGTACGCCGGGCTCGGCTTGCCGAGCACCGTGGCATCCACCCCCGCTGCGTACTCGAGGCCGGCGACGAATGCCCCCGAGTCGAGCAGCGGGCCGCGCGAGGTCTGCCACCAGCGGTTCTTGTGCAGGCAGTAGAGCTCGGCGCCGAACTCGAGCTCGGCGAAGGCCCGGGCGAGGTTCATGTAGCTGAAGACGCGGCCCGTCTCCTCGGTCTCGTCGGCCCCGCCGAGCAGCACTGCCTCTGCGCCCTCGCCGACCAGCTGGATCCCATCGAGGTCGTCGACGAGCGCCGCCATCACGAGCGCGAGGACCCGCCTCCCGGCCAGGGCACGTGCCGCCGCCGCCGCAGTCGTCTGCAGCTCCGAGTCGTCGAGCTGGATCCCGTGACTGCGCAGCTGCTTCCCGAGCGTCGCGCGGGAGCGCGTCGTGTTGTCTGTCACGAACCGCAGTCTGTGTCCCCGCCGGCGGAGCTCGGCGAGCGCGTCCGCGGCGCCCGGAATGGGCTCGCCGGAGACGTGCACGACGCCGTCGAGGTCGAGGAGAATGGCCGCCATGCCCGCCGAGTCTATTCGCGTGACCCGCTCGGTGAACCTCCCGGTCGAGGAGATCCAGCTCCGCTTCTCGCGCTCCAGCGGCCCCGGTGGTCAACACGCGCAGCGCTCGGAGACACGGGTAGAGGCGATCCTCGACGTCGAGGCGTCGAGCGCGCTGACCGAGACGCAGAAGCGGCGCGTCGTCGCCCGCGCCGGCCCGACGCTGCGTGCGGTCGCACAGGACGAGCGAAGCCAGTGGCAGAACCGCGAGCTCGCCCAGGAGCGACTCGTCGAAGCCCTGCGCGAAGCTCTGAAGGTGCCCCGAAAACGGCGTCCGACGGCGCGGACAGCCGCTTCGCGGGAACGCCGGCTCGAGCAGAAGCGGCGGCGTTCGGAGGTCAAGCGACTGCGACGACCACCCTCGTAAAGGTGGTGTAAGGACTGAGGGTCTTGGAGAACGACGCCGCTAGGCTTCCCCGAGCCGTACCCGACGCGAAGGAGTCTTCAGCTCATGCGATTTCGCCTGATCTGCCTCACGTTTGCCTGCGCGCTGGGAGCCGCGCTGGTCCCGCTGACCGCCTCGGCCGAGCCGCGCATGCTCGTTGGGCTGCAGGACGATCCGAGCCTCCGCTGGCGGGACGACCGCCAGAACGTCTTCGACGTCGCGCAGGCGGCGCATGCGGGACTCGTTCGAACGACGGTGTACTGGTCGCGGATCGCCGAGAAGCGGCCCGCGAACGCCACGAACCCGTTCGATCCCGCCTACCGGTTCGACGATCTCGACGAGTTCGTGCGCAATGCAGGCCTGAACGGCATGGAGGTCATGCTGACGATCTGGGGCACCCCCGCCTGGGCCAACGGGGGTAAGGGGCAGAACTTCGCGCCCACCCGGCTCACCGACCTGACGAACTTCACGCGCGCGCTCGCCTTCCGCTACTCCGGCCGGTATACGGCCTACCCGTTCGTGCGCTACTACACGGTCTGGAACGAGTCGAATCTCGGCCAGTTCCTCTCGCCGCAGTACAACTCCAGTGGCAAGCCGGTCGCGCCGCACATCTACGCCGGCATCTACCGTGCCGCCTACGCGGGGATCAAGTCCGGCAACGCGCAGGCCCTCGTCGGCGTCGGCGAGACCTCGGCGCGGGGCCGCGACAGGGTCCTCGGCCGGGCCGGGACGCAAGAGACCGAGTCGCCGGGCCGGTTCGCGCAGCTTCTCTCGCTCGAGCGGCCCGCCCTCCGTTTCAACGCGTGGTCGCACCACCCGTACTCGACGACTCCGAGCTCGCCGCCAACACAGCGCGTCCGCTGGCCGAACGTCACGCTCAGCCAGCTGCCGAGGTTCGAGGAATCGCTCGAGCGCTGGTACCACCGGATAGTCCCGATCTGGGTAACGGAGTACGGCTACGAGACGAAGCCCGGTGAGCCGAAGGGCGTCACCCCCGCCCAGCAGGCGGCGTACCTGCGCACGGCCATGAACATCTGCGCGAACGACCCGCGCGTCACGATGTTCATCTGGTTCATCGTCCGCGACGATCCGACGAGCACCTGGCAGAGCGGCTTGCTGAACCGCGACGGGTCGAAGAAGCCTGCCTACGGCGTGTACTCCGCACTGGCGGCGAAGTATGACGGGCGGAACCCACAGCTCAAGATCAGGCCGGGCGTGACGAACCCGCTCGTGCGCTATGGGGCGCTCGAGCTGTGGTCGCGCTCCGGATCGGGGGCGAAGGTGGGAATGACGATCGCCGTCTACGACGGACGCCGGCTGCTCCGCACCGCGCAGCCCGTCTCTTCGATCGGCCGGGACGGCTGGGTCCAGTTCAGGGCGCCGCTCCGTACGATCGTCGGCCACAGCTACTACATCACGATCAAGGCGGGCGACGTCCACGGCAATTTCGTCAACCGCTCTGTGCTGATCCGCGTGCCTCACCCGGAAGCGGCGAAAAAGGCGGCGGCGAAGAAGCTCGCGGCGAAGAGGCCGGTCAAGAAGAAACCCGCAACGAAGAAGAAGTGAGTGAGGCCGAGCGCTCCGAGCGCCCGGCTACTTAGGCTATTCGACCGTTACCGTCTTCGCCAAGTTCCGGGGCTGGTCGACGTTCAGGCCGCGTAGCCGCGCGATCCGGTAGGCGAGCAGCTGCAGCGGTACGACCGCGAGCGCCGCCTGCAGGAACGCCGGCGTCCGCGGAACGTAGATCACGTCGTCCGCGTGGTGCTGGATGTCCTCGTTCCCGCTGGTCGCGATCGCGATCACGTGTGCGCCCCGTGCGCGGGTCTCTTGGATGTTGGAGACGACCTTCTCGTAGATCGGCTTTTGGTCGGTCGCGACGACGACGACCGGCGTGCCCTCCTCGAGCAGGGCGATCGGACCATGTTTCATCTCGCCGGCGGAGTACGCGTCGGTGGGAACGTACGAGATCTCCTTCAGCTTCAGCGCACCCTCGAGCGCAACCGGCAGCCCGATGTGGCGGCCGAGGTAGAGGAAGAACGGCTGATCGTAGATGCGCCGCGCTATCTCCTCGATCGGGTGGTCGCCGTTCAGGAACTCCGTGATCTTCTCCGGGAGCTCGTGGAGGCGGTCGAGGATGAACTCGATCTGGTTCGGCGGTAGCGTGCGGCGGATCTCGGCGAGCTTCAGGCCGAGCAGGTAGAAGAGCGAGACCTGCGCCGTAAAGGTCTTCGATGCCGCGACCCCGACCTCGAGCCCGCAGCGCGTGTAGAGCACCGAGTCGGCTTCTCGCGTGATCTGCGTTCCCATCAGGTTCGTGATCGCCAGCGTCCGCGCGCCCGCCTCATGGGCGAGCCTCACCGCGTTGACGGTGTCGCGCGTCTCGCCCGACTGCGAGACGCCGATCACGAGCGTGTCTCGCGAGAGCACCGGATTGCGGTAGATCCACTCGCTCGCGATGTCGGGCTCGACCGGGATCCGCGCCCACTCCTCGAGCACATACCGTCCGACGACGCCTGCGTGGTACGCCGTGCCGCAGGCGATGACGACGATGCGGCGGAGATTGCGGATCTGCTCCTCCTCCATCCCGAGGCTCTCGAGCAGGAGCCGGTGGCCGCGGACGCGATCGCCGATCGTCTCGCGGACGGCCTGCGGCTGCTCGTAGATCTCCTTGAGCATGAAGGTCTCGTAGCCGCCCTTCTCGGCGCTTTCGTCGTCCCAGTCGACCTCGGTGACGGGCGGCTCATCGGAGCCGAAGAAGACGGCGCCCTCGGGCCTGATCGAGACGACCTGGCCGTCGTCGAGGAACTGCACCTTGTGCGTCTCGGCCAGGAACGCCGCGATCGACGAGGCGAGGAACATCTCGCCGTTCCCCACGCCGACCACGAGCGGCGTCTGGCAGCGGACGCCGACGAGCTCGTTCGGGTGGTCGTGGTGGATCGCGACGAACGAGAAGTGGCCCTCGAGCTCGGCAAACGCGGCCTGGACGGCCGCGGCGAGATCGCCGGTATACGCACGCTCGATCAGATGGACGACGACCTCGGCGTCGGTCTCCGAGCTGAAGAGGTGGCCGTCCGCGATCAGCGACTCCTTGAGCTCGCGGTAGTTCTCGACGATCCCGTTCAGCACGATCGCGAGCTCGTGGCCGTCACACCCGCTGAGCGGATGGGCGTTTTCCTCGGATACGCGACCGTGGGTCGCCCAGCGCGTGTGTCCGAGCCCTGTCGAGGATTGGGAGCCTTTCGGCCCCGCGGCGTTTTTCAGGACCTCGAGGTTCCCTACGGCGCGGACATACTCGAGACCGGCCTCCTCGAGCAGGGCGATCCCGGCGGAGTCGTAGCCCCTGTACTCGAGGCGCTCCAGACCCTGAATCAGAAGCGGCTTGCAGGCTCGCTGCCCGACGTATCCGATGATCCCGCACATTCCGCGCTCCTCGTCGGATTTATCGACCGTTTCCGGTCCCGAAAAGCACGACGAGCCCGGCGCGGTCCCGCCCTCGCCGTCGGGGCGGTCAGCCGAGCTCTGTCGCTACGAGCGCGGTGATGCTAGCACAGAGGTTCGACGCCTCCTCGTCCGTTTCCGCTTCGGCGAGAACGCGGATCACGGGCTCCGTTCCCGAGGCTCGCACCAGAACCCGTCCCCGTCCGGCCAGGTCGTCGTTCACCCTGTCGACCGCGTCTCGCAGGTCGTCACTCAACTCGCGGCGCGTCACCCGGACGTTCTCCTTTGCCTGGGGGTAGCGGGACATGACCTCAGCCAGCTCCGCGAGCGTCCGGCCCTTGAGCGCACCGCAGAGAAGGAGCGCGGCGGCGAGCCCGTCTCCGGCCACATGCCCGTCGAGGGCGATGATGTGGCCCGACTGCTCGCCGCCCAGGAGGCCGCCCTCGCGGAGGAGCGCCTCGAGCACGTAGCGGTCGCCGACGTCCGTCGTGACGACGCGGATGCCACGTTCCGCCATCAGGCGGTGAAAACCGAGGTTCGTCATCGTGGTCACGACGACGAGGTCGACCCCGAGGTCGAGCGCGAGGACCGCCAGGATCTGGTCGCCGTCGACCACCTCCCCGTTCGCATTCACGGCCAGCATCCGGTCGCCGTCCCCGTCGAAAGCCACGCCGAGGTCGAGCCGCTCCTGGCGCACCAGCCGTTGGAGGGCCCGCAGGTCGGTTGCGCCGCAGCCGACGTTGATGTTCGAGCCGTCCGGCTCGATCCCGATCGCCCTCACCTCGGCGCCCAGATCTTCGAATGCGCGAGGCGCGACCCAGGAGTACGCGCCGTTGGCGCAGTCGACGCCGACCTGCAGACCGTCGAGGTCCGAGCCGAACCGCTCGAGAACGTGGTCGAGGTAGCTCTCCACAGCGACGTCGAGGTCGTCGATCCGCCCGCTGTCCTCGTTGCGGGGAGGAGCGTCGAGCAGCGCCTCGATCTCCTCCTCCTGCGCGTCCGTGAGCTTGCGGCCGCTGCGGTCGAAGAACTTGACGCCGTTGTACTCCGGCGGGTTGTGCGAGGCAGAGATCACGACTCCGAGGTCGAGAGCGAGGAGTGCGACCGCCGGCGTCGGCACGATGCCGGCAAGGACCGCGTTGCCGCCCGCGGAGGCAACGCCACTGGCGAACGCGCGCTCGAGCTCGCGCCCGGACGAGCGCGTGTCCCGGCCGATGAAGACCGCGCCGCCGCCCGACCAAAGGGTCGCCGCGCGACCGAGCCGCTCGACGAGCTCCGGCGTCAGGTCCTCGCCGACGATCCCCCTGACACCGTCGGTGCCGAAGTACGTTCGCCCCCTGCGCGTCTGGCCGACGCCGGAGTCCGCTGACGCCCCGAGGCTCGTCATGGGCGCGAGGTTAACGCTTGCTGAATTGCGGAGCCTTGCGCGCCTTGTGCAGGCCGGCCTTCTTGCGCTCGACGATGCGCGCGTCGCGGGCGAGGAACCCCTCGCGCTTCAGCACGGTGCGCAGGTCCGGGTTCGCCTCGACGAGCGCGCGGGCGATCCCGTGGCGCACCGCGCCGGCCTGGCCGGTCGGTCCGCCGCCGTGGACGCGGACGCGGATGTCGTACGTCCCATCGAGGCCGGCGACGCGGAGCGGCGCGAGCACCTGCGTGCGGTGCGTGAGCCGCGGGAAGTACTCCTCGAGCGTCCGGCCGTTGAACCAGGTCGTGCCGTCGCCGGGGCGCAGGATGACGCGAGCGACGGAGGTCTTGCGCTTTCCGGTGCCGCGGTACGTTGCGAGTTCGCTCACTTGCGCTCCGGCTCGAGGGGTTCGGGGTTCTGCGCGGTGTGCGGATGCTCCGGGCCGGCGTAGACCTTCAGCTTGCCGATCTGGGCACGCCCGAGCCGATTGCGGGGAAGCATGCCCTTGACCGCCTTGCGAATCACCTCGGTCGGCCGGCGCTCGAGCTGCTGGCGGAGCGCGCGGCTCCGCAGCCCTCCCGGGTAGCCGGAGTGGCGCCGGTAGAGCTTCTGGTCGAGCTTTTTCCCGGTGACCTGGATCTTCTCCGCGTTGACGACGACGACGAAGTCGCCCGTGTCCACGTGCGGCGTGTACTCGACCTTGCCTTTGCCGCGCAGGGTGTCGGCGATGCGCGTGGCGAGCCGGCCCAGGGTCTGACCCTCGGCGTCGACGACGTACCAGCGGCGAGTGACTTCGCCAGGCTTCGCGTTCCAGGTCTTTTGCATCTCAGAAGATCTGCATACGTAGAAGCGGCGCACAGGCGTGCGCCGGGGCGGAATGGTAGCGAAAAACCGCCCGGACCGCCGCTCCGTAGGACCCATGAGGAGGTGTCGAGATGACACGAATTCGGCTCTATCACGTGTTCTTGGCCGCTCTGCTCGTCGTGCTCGGCCTACTGGCCGCCGGCTGCGGCAACGGCGGCGGCTACTGACCGACGAGCGCCGAGAGCCCAGCCCGAAAGGCTTCGGCGCCGCCGTGGCTAGGGTGGCGCACGTAGGGCGCGCCCGTCACCTGCGCCGCGAGCCTCCCAACGGCGATCAGGCGGCGGCCGCGCACGACACGTTCGAGGAAGAGCACGGAGGATTCGACCTCGCCGCGCGTCGGCCGCCGATTGGTATACGGCCGACCGGGCTCGTGCGGATGTGTCGGAACGACGTTCCAGAGCAGCACCTCGTGCTCGATCCCCAGCTCGGCGAGCACGCGCTGCACGATCGTCGCGCTCGCCTCGGCCGGGCCGCCTCCCGTCAGCTGCCGCTCCGACGTGAACGGGAGCCCGCTGACGCGCGCGCCCCTGTATCCCGCGGCCTCTCCCACGAGGAGAAATGGTGCGCGGCGGCGTCGTTCCAGATAGGCAGCCAGCCGTTCTCGCCGCAGGTGAGAGCGGCGGTACTGGTTGAAGGTCGCGCCGATCCGCGCAGCGGCCAGCTCGTCTACCAGTGCTCCCAGCGGACGACCTCCTCGAGCGGCAACCAGGGGAACTTCGCGCGCGAGGAGCCACGGCCGTCGTCCGGCGCGGCGTGTCCGATCGTGATGACGCCGACGACGGCGACATCCTCCGGTATCCCGACCAGCTCACGCAGGCGCTCGTTGTTCTCCGCGGGGAAGAGCCCGAAAATGCCGGCGCCGAGCCCCTCGTCGATCGCGGCCAGCAGGAGAAGCATCATCGCCTTGCCGGCGTCGACCCACCACCAGGGCACGTGCCAGCTGATCTCGCTTCCGTCCTCGAGCAACTTGTCTGGCTTGCGGTATCGCTCGTGGTAGGACTCCTCGCGCATCCCGACGACGACGTGGACGGGCGCGCGCGAGATCCACGGCTCGAAGCCCCGTTTCACGTATTCGCCCTCGCCGCCGAGCTCGGCGATCCGACGGCGGGCCTTCGGCTCGGTGACTACGACGAGCCGCAGTCCCTGACTGAAGCCGCCGCTCGGCGCCTTGCGGCCACGCGCGACGATTCGCTCGATCGTCTCCCGAGCGACCGGCTCTTCCGTGTAGTTCCGCACCATCTTCCGGCGGCGCAGGACCTCTCCGAACTCCATGATGCTCCGAATGATGACGGTCACGACCCTGACGGACGGAGGTCAGGAGCCCACCACCATCGCGCAGGCGCTGCACGACTTCCTGAACGCGGTGCACACGTCGCTGGACATCGCCCTCTACGACTTCGCGCTCGGCCCCGGCCTCGAGGAGCTCGTCGTCGACACCATCGAGGCCGCAGGCGCCCGAGGCGTCGCGGTGCGGATCGTCTACAACACCGACTTCCGGGGGCCGATCCCCGTCCCACCGCCGCCGAAGCTGGCTCCGGAGGACATCGAGCGGCTCCGCGTCCCGACCAAGGCGATCGCGGGGATCCCCGACCTGATGCACCACAAGTACGTCGTTCGGGACGCGGAATCGGTCTGGACGGGGTCGACGAACTGGACGGACGACTCCTGGACGCGCGAAGAGAACGTGATCGCCGTCCTCGACTCGCCCGCGCTCGCGCGCGCATTCACGCTCAACTTCGAGGAGCTCTGGGGGAGCGGAGTCGTGGAGGAGTCCGGAAAGGTCGAGCCGCGGCCGGTGCATGTGGACGGAATCGAGGTGCGTCCATGGTTCTGCCCAGGCTTCGGCGACGCGCTCTCCCATCGGATCGCGAAGGCGATCGGCCGAGCGAAGCGTCGAGTGCGGATCTGCTCACCCGTGATCACCGCCGCTCCGATCCTGGCAACCCTCGCGCAGGTGATCGCGGACGGCAAGGTCGACGTCGCCGGGGCCCTCGACCAGACGCAGATCGAGGAGGTACAGGTGCAGTGGGGCCCGACCGGCGTGAGCTCATGGAAGCTCCCGCTCCTGCTCCAGATCGTCGCGACCGGGCGCTTTGCCGGGAAACGCTCCACGCCCTGGAGCCCCGGCAGCGTGCACGACTACATGCACGCAAAGGTCACGGTCGCGGACGACACGGTCTTCCTCGGCTCGTTCAATCTCTCCCACTCGGGGGAGCAGAACGCCGAGAACGTGCTGGAGCTCCACGATCTGGCCCTGGCAGAGCGGCTGGCCGGGTTCGTGGACTCTGTGCGGGCTCGCTACCCGGTTGCGACCCTCACCCCGGCGTAGGTGCAGCGTCCGCTCGGGGCAGTCAAGAACGGTTTTCGCCGCCGCGACCGACATGGCGGGCGCGGCACACGACCGCTCGCCGTCAGCCCGATTCAGCCCCTGGGAAGGGGGCCCACGGGGGAAACCGGCTGTTTCCCCCGTGATTTACTCCCATTCGATCGTCGCGGGCGGCTTCGAGGAGAGGTCGAGGGCGACGCGGTTCACCCCCGAGATCTCGTTGACGATCCGGCTCGAGATCGTCTCCAGCAGGTCATAGGGCAGGCGCGCCCAGTCGGCCGTCATCGCGTCGTCGGAGGTGACGGCGCGGATCACGATCGGGTAGCCGTAGGTGCGCTCGTCGCCCTGCACGCCGACGGAGCGGATCGCCGGCAGGACTGCGAAGCACTGCCAGAGCCCGCGGTACAGACCGGCACGTCGGATCTCCTCGAGCAGGATCGCGTCGGCCTCGCGGAGGATCTCGAGCCGCTCGCGCGTGACCTCGCCGATGATTCGAATCGCCAGGCCGGGACCCGGGAAGGGGTGTCGCCAGACCATCGCCTCCGGGAGTCCGAGCTCCTCCCCCACGCGCCGTACCTCGTCCTTGAACAGCGACCGGAGCGGCTCGACGAGCTCCATCGTCATGTCTTCGGGAAGCCCGCCGACGTTGTGGTGCGACTTGATCTTGGCGGCAACCCCGTCGGTGCCGCCTGACTCGATCACGTCGGAGTAGAGGGTCCCCTGGACGAGGAACCGGGTCTCGCCCACGGTTGTCGGCCGGGCGTCGGTAGCTTCGCCGCCGACGCTTCCAGCCCCCAGCTTCTCGGCCTCCTCTTCGAAGGTCCGGATGAACTCCTCGCCGACGATCCGGCGCTTCTCCTCCGGATCGGTAACGCCCTCGAGCCGGGCCAGGAACCGGGCGGACGGGTCGAGATGGACGAGCGGCACGTGGAAGTGACCCTCGAACGTCTCCACCACCTGCGCGGCCTCGTCCTTGCGCAACAGGCCGTGGTCGACGAAGACGCAGGTGAGCTGGTCGCCGACCGCCTTGTACACGAGCAGCGCCGCGACGGCCGAGTCGACCCCGCCCGAGAGCGCGCAGAGCACCCGCCCGCTGCCGACCTGCGCCCGGATCCGCTCGACCTGCTCCTCGATCACGGCGGCTGGGGTCCAGGTCGGCCGAGCGCCGGCGACCCCGTAGAGGAAGTTCTTCAGCACGTCCTGGCCGTGCGGTGTGTGCACGACCTCGGGGTGGAACTGGACGCCGTAGAGCTTCCGCGCGGGCGCCTCGAAGGCGGCGATCCGCGTCGAGTCGGAGCCGCCGGTGACCGCGGCGCCGGCCGGCGCCGCGGTCACCGAGTCCCTGTGACTCATCCAGGCGGTCTGATCTTCCGGAAGCCCGCTACCCAGCGCTCCGCGCAAGCGGAGCGCTGTCTTGCCGAACTCGCCCGCGCCTCGCTCGACTCGGCCGCCGAGGTCCTGCGCCATCAGCTGCATCCCGTAGCAGATGCCGAGCACCGGCACCCCGAGCTCGTACAGGCCGGGATCGACCTGCGGTGCGCGCTCCGCGTAGACCGAGGCCGGGCCGCCGGACAGGATCACCGCCACCGGGTTCCGGGCGCGCAGCGTGTCGGCCGACGACCGATGGCCGACGAGCTCGGAGTAGACGCGGGCCTCCCGGACGCGGCGGGCGATCAGCTGCGAGTACTGGCCGCCGAGATCGACGACGAGCACGGGCCCGGAATCTGAGACTGGCAGGGCCTGCGGAGCCTCGTCCGCAGCGGGGAACGGCAGGACTTCAGCGCCGATAGTTGGGCGCCTCCTGCGTGATCGTCATGTCGTGCGGGTGGCTCTCATGGAGGCCAGCCGCGGTGATGCGCACGAAGCGCGTGCTCGTCTTCATCTCCTCGATGGCGGCGGCGCCGCAGTAGCCCATCGACTGCCGCAGCCCGCCGACGAGCTGGTGGACGACCGCCTGCACCGGTCCCTTGTAGGGCACTCGCCCCTCGATCCCCTCGGGGACGAGCTTGTCGACATCCTCGACGTCGCCCTGGAAGTAGCGGTCCTTGGAGAAGGAGCGCGCCTTCATCGCTCCGAGCGAGCCCATCCCGCGGTACTCCTTGAAG
>JBKPCT010000221.1:0-8814 GCA_046727515.1 Actinomycetota bacterium
TCCGTCCACCGGCGCGCCCTGCGCGGCCGCAACCGCCGCCGGCAGCCGAGCCGGAACGACGACCTGTTCGCCGTCAGCCACAGGAGCGGCGAGGTTGACTCCCGCCGGATCGGCCCTTCGCGTCAGCCCGCCCGCGCGCTCGACCGCGTCCGCGACACGCGACCCGGTCGCCACCCGGTAGAGGCCCGGCCGGCGGACGGCGCCGACGACGTAGACGACGAGTCTCGTCGAAGCGGGCGGCGAGGCCGTCGCAGACGCGGGCCCCGCCGCTGACGAGCCGACGATCGGACGTTCCAGCGCGGTGGAAGAAGAGGGCCTGTGGAGGAAGAAGCGCGACCCGAGCAGGAGCACGAGCGCGATCACGAGCCCGCCCGCCAGCACTCGGCGCCGCGTGAGGACGATCTCGTACATGTCGTCCAGTGTGGCAACGAACCCGTCACTGCCGTGTGACGGATGTGTGGCGGAAAAGCAACTGATGAGGGCAGCCTGCGCCGCCACCCGTTCCGACCCCGTTCTACGCCGGCCACACTCGAGACCGGGCACCATGTCCACGTGCACCTGCTCGCGACGCTCGCAATCCTCGCCGGCGGTCTCCACGGTACGGTGACGAAAGGGCCGACGACCCCGGTCTGCCGCGCCGGCGAGCCCTGCTCAGGCCCCGCGCGCGTCACACTCCTCTTCCGGAGCGCGGGCCACGTCTACCGGGCGCGGGCGACGGCCGCGGGCCGCTACCGCATCGCTCTCCCGGCCGGCTACTACGTGGTCACGACAGCCGAGCGGATCGGGCTCACGCGCAACATCCGCCCCACGCGTGTCCACGTCCGCGCCGGCCATCTCGACGCGATCGACTTCCGGATCGACACGGGCATTCGCTAGCCCTACCCTTCGGGCATGCCGTCGAGCCATGCCTTCGCGGTGTATATCCCGGCGGCGCTCGTGCTGCTCGCGATCCCGGGCCCAGCCGTCCTCTACATCATCGCGACAAGCGTCGAGGGCGGCCGCCGTGCCGGGCTGCTCTCGGTCGCGGGCGTCCACCTCGGTTCACTCGTCCACATCGCCGCCGCCTGCGCGGGGCTCTCGGCGCTGATCGTCTCCTCGGCGATCGCCTTCTCGACCGTGAAGTACGTCGGCGCCGCCTATCTCGTCTTCGTCGGCATTCGCAAGTGGCTCGAGAGGGACCAGCCCGCCGAGCTCCCGATTCGCGCGCCCCGGAGCGGCCGCCGTGTCTTCATGCAAGGCGTCGTCGTCAACGTCCTGAACCCGAAGACCGCGCTCTTCTTCCTCGCGTTCCTGCCGCAGTTCGTCGACCGCGACCGGACGGTCTGGACGCAGATCGCCGTGCTCGGGCTGGTCTGGGTCGCGCTCGGGCTCCTCTCCGACGGCTCGTACGCCCTCGCCGGTGGGACGATCGGCGGACTCATCCGCCGGCGCCGCAAGGCGGTTCGAATCGCCTCGGGCGGGGTATTCGTCGGCCTGGGCGCGGCCGCCGCCTCGAGCTAGGCTCGCGCCTCTCCGCGTCAGAATTTCCCAGCGCCTCAGCTTCTGCCCGGCGACCGCACTCGCAGTCGGAGCGGGGAACCGCACGCGGGCGGTCCTACTCCCCGGAGAAGGACGGGGAGCGCTTCTCGCGGAAGGCGGCAAAGCCCTCGCGCATGTCCGCGCTGGAGGCGAGTCGGATCAGCGCCTCCGTCTCGCGCGCCATTGCCGCCTCGACCGCGTCGCCGAGCCCGTCGACGAGCAGCCGTTTCGTCGCCCGCACGGCGAGGGGCGCGCGCGAGCCGATCTCCTCCGCGAGCGCGCGCGTCGTCGACTCCAGATGCACCGACTCGACGACCGCATTCAGCAGCCCGTTGTCGAACGCCTCCTGCGCGCCGATCAGCCGCCCCGTCAGCATCAGCTCCGAGGCATAGCCGGCCCCGCACAGCCGCGGCAGCAGCACCGTCGAGGCGTTCGAGATCACGAGCCCGATCCCGACCTCGGGGCAGGCGAACCGCGACCGGGCCGTCGCCACACGCAGGTCGCACGAGCAGACGAACTCGAACGCGCCGCCGACGCACACGCCGTCGATCGCCGCGATCACCGGCACCTCGAGCGCGAGCGCGGCGCGCGTCAGCTCGTGGAAGCCTTCCACGACCCTGCGCCAGGCACCGAGGTCGAGGTCGGCGGTCGCCTTCAGGTCGTCGCCGGCCGAGAAGGCACCGCCGGCGCCGCGCACCACGAGCACGCGCACGCCTGCGCGGGAGCCGCCGTCCCGGAGCGCCGCCGCCAGCCGCGGCAGGTCCTCCGGCGCGAGCGCGTTCAGGACGCCCGGCTTCTCGAACACGACGCTCGAGATCGCGCCGTCGACCGAGACGTCGATCCTGACGCCTTCGGCGTGACGACCTCGCCTCGCACCAAAGCCACCAGCTCCGCTGGCGGGTCTGTGCTCGGCTTCGTCTCTCACCACCCGGGATCCTCGCCGGCGTAGCGCCGCCAGACGCGCTTCGTCTTCTGCTCGCTCGAGGCCATCGTCCCCCGGGGAAGAGCGGTGATCGCGACCTGAACCTGCAACCGCTCGCGGATCATACGGTCGAGCCCATCCGGAATCTCGTCGGCCTCGATAGCGATCGGGATGGGCGGCACGGGGATCGGCTGGTCGAGGACGACGGCGAAGCCGCGCATCGCCGGCACCGCCTCGGCCAGCAGCCGCTCGATCGCGCTCGGGAAGACGTTGACGCCGCGGACGACGATCATGTCGTCGACCCGCCCGAGCAGCCGGAAGCGCGGCTGGCCGCGTCCGCACGGGCAGTCGAGCGCGAGCACGGTCGCCCGGTCGCGCGACCGGAACCGGACGAGTGGGCTCGCCTCGCGCCGTAGATGCGTGTAGACGAGCTCGCCCGTCGCGCCGGGGTTCCACTCGAGCACGCGGTCGGTCTCCGGATCGACGAGCTCGGTGACGAGCAGGTCGGGCGTCGATAGGTGGAAGCCGTCTCGGACCTCGCACTGCGCGCCGAGCGTCGGCCAGACCTCACCGAGCCCGTAGGTGTCGGCGACGCGCGCGCCCCAGGTCGCCTCGATCCGCACGCGCACCTCGGGGATGTCGGCGCCCGGCTCGCCGCCGGTTACGATCGTGCGCAGGCCGACCTCGGCGGGGTCGACCCCCTTGGTACGCGCGCGCTCCGCGAGGTGGTTCGCGTAGGAGGTGATCGAGAACATCCCGGTCGGCCGCAGCGACGGGATGAGGTCGAGCAGACGGTCGCTCTGGCCGAGCCCGACCGGGACGACGGTCGCGCCGGTCGCCTCGAGCGACATGTGGTCGGCGATCCCGCCCGCGTAGAAGGCGTAGTTGACGCAGTGGAGGATCGTGTCCGCCGGTGTCACGCCGGCCGATCGGAAGGCGCGCGCGCCGGCCAGAGACGAGCGCCCCAGGTCGCCGCGCGTGAACCCGATCAGGAGCGGCGTCCCGGTCGTCCCCGAGGTGACGTGCAGCCGGACGATCTCCTCCTGCAGCACGCCTGCGATCCGGCCCAGTGGCGGGTCCGCGGCCTGCGCCTCCAGCAGCTCTGCCTTGGTCACGAACGGCTCTTCGGCGAGCTGCGCGAGCGTGCGCACCGTGCTGAACCGCTCGCCGTAGAACGCTGAGCCGGCGCGAACGCGCTCGATCTGCCCTGCTAGGGCCCGCTCCTGCAGTGCCAATTGCTCCTCGAACGAGAGCCGCTCTGGGTCGCGCACCCGCCGATTCTGACGCGCCCGCGACCTTGCGAGGGGTCAGACCGCCGTCGCCGTCTTCGCGTATCCGACCCCAACGAGCGCGTCGCTGATCTCGTCGAGGATCACGGGGTCGTCGATCGTCGCCGGCGTCGTGTACTCCTCGCCGTCGGCGATCTGGCGCATCGTGCCGCGCAGGATCTTGCCGGAGCGCGTCTTCGGGAGGCGGGTCACCACCGCCGCAGCCTTGAACGCCGCCACCGGGCCGATGCGCTCGCGCACGAGCTGGACGAGCTCCGCGACGATCTCGTCATGGGGGCGCTCGACGCCCGCCTTCAACACCACGAAGCCGAGCGGCAGCTGCCCCTTTATCGCGTCGGCGACGCCGATCACCGCGCACTCTGCCACGTCAGGGTGCGAGGCGAGGACCTCCTCGATCGCGCCGGTCGAGAGCCGGTGCGCGGCGACCTTGATGACGTCGTCTGCCCGGGCCATGACGAAGACGTAGCCGTCCTCGTCGACGTAGCCGGCGTCAGCGGTCTGGTAGTAGCCCGGAAACGTGCTCAGATAGGCCTCTCGGAACCGCTCCTCCGCATTCCAGAGCGTCGGCGAGGCGCCCGGCGGCATCGGCAGCTTGACGACGAGGGAACCGATCTCGCCCACGCCGGCCTCGCGGCCGCCCTCGTCGAGCACGCGGACGTCCCAGCCGGGCACGGGCTTCGTCGGCGAGCCCGCCTTGACCGGGAGGAGTTCGATGCCGGCGCAGTTCGCGACGATCGGCCAACCCGTCTCGGTCTGCCACCAGTGGTCGATCACCGGCACGCCGAGCTTGCGCTCGGCCCAGCGGAGCGTCTCGGGGTCGCACCGCTCGCCGGCCAGGAACAGTGCGCGGAACCGGCTCAAGTCGTAGCGCCCGATGTGCTCGCCCTCCGGATCCTGCTGGCGGATCCCGCGGAACGCCGTCGGGGCGGTGAAGAGCGTCTCGACGCCGTGCTCGGCGATCACGCGCCAGAACGCGCCGGCGTCGGGCGTGCCGGTCGGCTTGCCCTCGTACAGCACGCTCGTGCAGCCGTGAAGGAGCGGCGCGTAGACGATGTACGAGTGGCCGACGACCCAGCCGACGTCGGAAGCGGCCCAGTAGACCTCGCCCGGCTGGACGTCGTATATGTTCGGCATCGACCACGCGAGCGCGACCGCGTGGCCGCCCGTGTCGCGGACGATTCCCTTCGGCTGCCCGGTCGTGCCCGACGTGTAGAGGATGTAGAGCGGGTCGGTCGCCTCAACCGGAACGCATTCGGCAGCCTCCGTTTCCGCCACCGCCTCGGACCACTCGAGGTCGCGACCGGGTACGAGGTCGGCCTCGAGCATCTGGCGCTGGAGGACAATGCAGCGGTCGGGCTTGTGCGCGGCCAGGTCGATTGCCGCGTCGAGCAGCGGCTTGTAGGCGACGACGCCGCCGGGCTCGATCCCGCACGACGCCGACACGACCGCCTTCGGCTCGGCGTCCTCGATCCGCTTCGCGAGCTCGTGCGAGGCGAATCCGCCGAAGACCACCGAGTGCACGGCGCCGATCCGCGCGCAGGCGAGCATCGCGATCACAGCCTCGGGGACCATCGGCATGTAGACGATCACGCGGTCGCCGCGCTCCACGCCCTGCGCGCGCAGCGCCCCGGCGAAGGCGGCGACCAGGTCGCGGAGCTCGCGGTACGTGTAGGCGCGCTTCGTGTCGGCGACCGGCGAGTCGTAGATCAGCGCCGGCTGGTCGGCTCGTCCGCGCTCGACGTGCCGGTCGAGCGCGTTGTGGGCCGTGTTCAGCCGACCGCCCGCGAACCAGCGGTAGAACGGGGCGCGCGAGTCGTCGAGGACCCGCGCCGGCGGCTCGTCCCAATCGATCGCCTGCGCCGCCTCGGCCCAGAATTCCTCGGGCTGCTCGAGCGAGCGCCGGTACACCGATTCGGAGCGCACCACGAGCAAAGCCTGCTGCCTTCGGGGACGGACTGCAAGTACGGATAGCCTCGGGTCATGCGCCGCCTGCTCCTGTTCGTCAGTGTCGTCGTCGCCCTCGACACGATGCTCTACGCGGCGCTCACGCCGCTGCTGCCGCACTTCCAGCGGGCCTACGACCTGTCCAAGGGCGGCGTCGGGGCGCTCGCTGCCGCCTTCGCGATCGGGGTACTCGTGGCCGCCGTACCGGGCGGCGTCCTCGCGGCGCGGCTCGGGGCCCGCGTCGCGGTCGTCGCCGGGCTGACGTTGGTGACGCTCGCAAGCGTCGGCGTCGCACTCGCGAACAGCTTCGGGCTGCTCTTCAGCGCGCGCTTCGTGCAGGGCCTCGGCTCCTCGATGACCTGGGCCGGCGCGCTCGCCTGGCTCGCGCTGGCGAGCCCGCGCGCGCAGCGCGGGCAGACGCTGGGGACGGCCATGGGCGCTGCCGTATTCGGCGCGCTGCTCGGGCCCGCGGTCGGCGCGGCCGCCAGCGCGATCGGCGTGCGCGCGGCGTTCTCGGCCGTCGCCGGACTCTGCGTCGTGCTCACGGCCCTCGTCTTCGCGTTCGAGCCCTCGCCGCCGGAGCGGCAGCCGGTGCGCACGATCCTCGGCGCCCTCCGCAACGGCGAGTTCCTGCGCGGGCTCTGGGTGATCACCCTCCCGGCGCTCCTCGTCGGCGCGTTGATCGTGCTCGCCACGCTCGCGCTCGACGATCACGGCTTCTCCGCCGTTCAGATCGGCGCGATGTGGGTCGGCGCAACCGCGATCGAGAGCGCGATCAACCCCGTGCTCGGGCGCGTCACGGACCGACGCGGGCCCGCCGCGCCGATCCGCTTCGCCCTGGTCGGCTCGATCGTCGTCTCACTCGGCCTCGCCGCGACCGAGCAGCCCTGGGTGCTGGTCCCGCTCGTCCTCGCCGCCGCCGTTGCCTTCGGCGGCTTCTACGCGCCGGGCCTGACGATGCTGTCGCAGGCTGCGGAGGAGATCGGTCTCGCGCAGGCGCTCAGCTTCGGGGTGGTGAACGCAGCGTGGGCGATCGGAAACGCGGTCGGGCCGGCTGCCGGCGGCGGGCTCGCGGAGCTGACGAGCGACGCGGTGCCGTATCTCGTAGGCGCCGCGATCTGCGCGGTGACGCTCGCGACTTTCCGCTTTTCAGGTCAGGGTCGAGCGGCGCCGTCGACGACCGCCCCATGAGCCGAGGGGCTGCGGGGCTAGCCGACAACCAGGTTGACGAGCTTGCCCGGCACGACGATCGTCTGCCGGATCTCCTTGCCGTCCAGGTGGGACTGGACGCGCTCCGATGCCTTGGCGCGCTCGACGAGCTCGGCCTCCGGTAGGTCGGCCGGGACCTCCATCCGGTCGCGCACCCTGCCGTTCACCTGGACGACCAGCTCGAAGGTCGTGCGCGCGAGCAACGCGGGGTCCGCCTGCGGCCACGGCGACTCCCAGAGGCGCTCGTTGCCGAGCCGCTGCCAGAGCTCCTCGGTCACGTGCGGCGCCCAGGGCTGGAGCAGCGAGACGGCTGTCTCGGCGGCGAACCGCGCGCCGGGCGCCGCCGGATTGTCGGCGAGGTCGTTGACGAGCTCCATCACCGCCGAGATCGGCGTGTGGAACTGCATCCGGCGGTCGATGTCGTCGGTGACGCGCTGGATCGTCTCGTGCGCGCGGCGGACCAGCGGCCCCTCGCCGTCTGCAGGGGCGCGCTCCGCGACCTCGTTGACGACGCGCCACAGCCGCCGCACGAACCGGCTCATCCCCTCGATCCCCGCATCCGTCCACTCCATGTCCTGGTCGGCGGGGCCCATGAACAGGATGTAGAGGCGCACCGCGTCGGCGCCGTACTCCTCGACCAGCTCGTCGGGCCCGCTCACGTTCCCCCTCGACTTCGACATCTTCGTCCCGCCCATCTGCACCCAGCCCTGGTGGAAGAGGCGGGCGAACGGCTCGTGGAAGCCGAGCAGGCCCATCTCGTTCATCGCCTTGACGAAGAAGCGCGAGTAGAGCAGGTGCCCGGTCGCATGGTCGATCCCGCCGATGTAGTGCGAGATCGGACACCAGTAGTCGACGATGCGGCGGTCGAACGGCGCGTGGTCGTTGTGCGCGTCGACGTAGCGCAGGAAGTACCAGGACGAGTCGACGAACGTGTCCATCGTGTCAGCCTCGCGCGTCGCCGGCCCGCCGCAGCGAGGGCAGTCGACATGCAGCCACTCCTCGTTGCTGGCGAGCGGGGGGACCCCTTTCGGCCGGTAGTCCTCGACGTCGGGCAGCAGCACGGGCAGCTGGTCGTCGGGAACCGGGACCGGGCCGCACTGGGGGCAGTGGATGATCGGGATCGGGCAGCCCCAATAGCGCTGCCGGGACATGCTCCAGTCGCGGAGGCGGTGCGAGACCGCAGGCGCGCCCTTCCCCCGGTCCCGCAACTTCTCTACGATCGCCCGCTTTGCCTCCTCGAAGCGGAGCCCATTGAACTCGTCCGCGTTGATCAGCCGGCCCTCGTCATCGATCACCGCGACGATGGGCAGGTCAAACGTCTCGGCGAACTCGCGGTCGCGCTCGTCGTGCGCGGGCACGGCCATGATCGCGCCGGTGCCGTAGTCCATCAGCACGTAGTCGGCGACCCAGATCGGCAGGCGCTCGCCGTTCACCGGGTTCGTCGCGTAGTAGCCGGTGAAGACGCCGGTCTTCTCCGCCTCGGTCTCGCGCTGCTCCCCTCGCTTCGCGGCAGTGTGACGGGCGTACTCGCGCACCTCCTCGTTGCCGAACTCCTCGACGAACGGGTGCTCGGGCGCGAGCACGAAGAAGGTCGCGCCGTACAGCGTGTCGGGGCGGGTCGTGAAGACCTCGATGTCGCGGTCGAGCTCCTCGATCCGGAAGAGGATCTCCGCGCCCTCGCTGCGGCCGATCCAGTTGCGCTGGATCGTCATCGTCCGCTCCGGCCACTCCACGCCCTCGAACCGGAGGAGCTCGTCGGCGTACGCGGTGATCTTCATGAACCATTGCTCCAGGTTGCGCGCCTCGACCAGGTTGCCGCAGCGCTCGCAGCGGCCGTCGATCACGTACTCGTTCGCGATCACGGTCTGGTCGAACGGGCACCAGTTCACCGGCGCAGCCTTCCGGTAGGCGAGGCCGCGCTCGAAGAAGCGC
>JBKPCT010000222.1:0-15956 GCA_046727515.1 Actinomycetota bacterium
CGCGAGCGGGAAGGCGAGCGCGACGCCTATGAGCTCGGCAGCCTTCGAGACGAGCGCGATCGTCTCGATCCCTTCAGGCGTTCCCGAGAATCCCGGGACGGGCACGCTCACGAACAGCACCCACGCCGCGATCTCGCCGAAGCAGAAGAGTCCGGCGAGGAGAGAAATACGTCGATCATCTGGACGTGAGATGAGCGCCAAGGCAAGTACGCCGCCGATCGCCGCGGCGGCGATGAATCCATACCCGAGGGGCGGCATCTCTTGCAGATGCTCGGGTGCGAGCGCGGCATGAATGCCAGCGCTGAAGGTGACGAAGAGCGCCAGAAACCCGGCGCGTCTGGATGTGCTGATCATGTCGTTGGTTCCTTTCGGCAGGGTTATGCGGCGACGCGGGGCGCGGCGGCCGCGGCCACCTGAGCCTCGCGCCGAGGCCGGGTCGCGGGAGGCGACCCGGCCGACAATGGGCGTCGGGTCAGCGGACGACTCGGAACGCTCCGCGCATGAACGGGTGGACGCGGCAGTAGTAGGTGTACGTTCCGGGCGGAAGGTTCGTCGGCGTGCGCCAGCGCATGGTGTTCCTGGCCGGCGAGCTGTGCGGCCCCATCTGCATCGGGTCGATGCCGAGCTGCCCCGAGTCGAACTGGGTGGCACCAGGCGCATTCGCGAGCGGGAAGGCAATACCGGTGCTCCGGTTGCAGGGGAGCCTACAGGCGGTGATCGAGTGCCATTCGTACCCGGAGTGGTCCTGATTGACGAACAGGAGGCTGTGGCCCTGACGGACAATCGGTATGCGGGCACCCGGCTGACCGAGCAAGTCGAGATCGCCGGGCCGATAGGCGTATCCCTTGATCCGAACCTCGGTCGTCAGAGGGCCGTTCGGGAGTTTTCGTACGTCGATGGTCGACGTCGGTGCGCCGCCGTGCACGTTGTTTTCCGGCAGGTGCCCGTGCGTCAGGACGCCCCGCCAATCGACTGCGGAGGCAAACGGGTCGACGCCTGAGCGATCGCCGGGTGCGACGAAGAGCAGCGCCAGGCCCATGTTCTCGTACCAGGAGATGTGGTTGGACGCATAGGTGGTCGAGATGCGGAGCGTGTCCCCCTTGCGGACGCGCACGCGCCAGTCGGGGCGGGAGGCAGTCAGAGCGAAGTCCCAGGAGACGGGGCCCGCGGGCTCGTAGTAGTGCGCCTGCGCGCGGAAGATCCGGACGGAGTGCGCGGTCGAGCCGGGCGTGGCAGCGACGCAGGTCGTCGCACTGCGCGTGTCCGCGATGTCGCGTGCCTCGCGACGGCAGGCCCGGCGGGTCGGAAGTGTGGCGCCGGGACGAACGACCTCGATGGTGTCGTAGAGCCCGCCGGGGTGAATGTGTCCGACTGCGCTCACGATCGTTGCGTCGAACGGCACGCGAATCTCGTTGAGCGGCGTGCGTCCGCCATAGGGGTTCTTGGCGTCTGTCGGATAGGTGAAGGTTCCGTCTTCGCCGCTGCCACTCGTGCTGTTGAAGACCGGGTAGTTCTCGCCTCCCCGCACGTCCAGCCAGACCGGGATCACCGGCTTGACGCTTCGCGCCAGCCGCGTGGTCGCTGGGATGAAATCGATGTCCCACACGAGACGGACGCGCGTCGGGACAGGCAGCTGGTTGTGGATCATCTGGTCGAGCGTCCAGCGATCGCTCGTCTTGTACGGATAGCCGTATCCGCGCGGGATGTGGAAGACCGTCTTCTCTTCGCCGCCGAAGAAGAACGGCCCGCGCTCGCCGTCGATCCAGACGCCGTGGTGCAGGTGGATGACGTTCACCGGCGGCACCCTGCCGTTGAGGTACTGCAGGTCAGGACGCATGCGCACGATGTAGCCGTCAACCGCCGGCTTCTCGTTCTGCGGGATCGCCACCATCTGGACCGAGTTCTGCCCCGGGAGGACCTTGATCGGCGCCGTCTCGAAATGGAGATGCTGGATGCCGGCCTCGTTCGTCCAGGCCCGCGACTGCGGCGAGCTCCGACGGCCGGCCGCGGCACCCGAGGATGTGGAAACAAGAATGGACACGCAGATCAGCGCGACAGCGACGCCGGGCGCACGTGGCACGCGACAACTGCGCCCAGCTGCTTTGCGCCCGACCAGCGACCGGTATGAGTGTTCGTGTTCCATATGCTCCTCTCGGTTGGTGGCTCGCTCACCGAGGTTAGGAGCGCCGCTGGCCGTGCACATCCGGCGCAGGTTGGAAAGGTCTCTCGTACGAACGTGGGGCTCGACGCCCGGCCGTCACGACGTTCGTATGAGTCCTCCCTCGGCTAGACGCGTTGCCGGGGCCGTTCGGATTGCGGGGTCGACCAGGCGGGAGTCATAAGGCCGTGATCAGGGCCCGGACGCGGTCGCGACTCCGAAGCAGCTCTTTCTGAAGAAGGGCCGGTTCTCAAGTTCGGCTGACCGCCGGCGGAGCGCCTGGGTCGGTGGGGGTGTGTCAGTCTGTTTGCTCGGCGAGGCACCTAGGGCAGGATCTCGACGTACCCGGCGGTTCCATGCACGCGGATCCGCTGGCCATCCCGGATCAGCCGGGTGGCGTGTTCCACGCCCACGACGGCCGGCAAACCGTACTCCCGTGCGATGACTGCGCCATGGGTCATCAGGCCCCCCACCTCCGTCACCAGGCCGTTGATCGCGACGAACAGGGGCGTCCAGCTGGGATCCGTGTAGGCCGTGACCAGGATGTCGCCCGGTTCGAGATCGGCCTCCGCCATGTCCAGGATGACGCGGGCCCGCCCCTCGATCGTCCCGGCGGAGACCGGCAAGCCGACCAGCGCGCCGGGCGGGAAATCATCGCGTCGGTACGCGCCGGCGATGACCTCGCCATCCGACGTGAGCACCCGGGGCGGCGTGAGCGCTTGATACGACCTGAACGCATCCTTGCGCCGCCGGACGAGCTGGTCATCCACTCGGTTCGTACGAACGACGTCGTGGATCTCCTGGAACGTGAGATAGAAGACGTCTTCCTTCTCACGGAGCACGTGGGCCTGCACGAGGCGCTCGGCTTCTTCCAACAAGGCCTGCTTGTAGACGAAGTAGCGGCTGACCATGCCGTACTTCGGATATTCCCGGTACCCGGCGAACGTCCGGACCCGGTCGATCCTCTGTTTGGCCTCTTCGGCCTTCCGCTCCCCGTCCGGCAATGCCCGCAGGCGCTCCAGCAGCTCCTGTTCCTTCTTCCAGGCCTCTTGCCGCCCTTGCTCGAAGCGCCGCGCGCCGGCGCCCGGCTCGAAGTTCCTGACGTTGCCGAGGATCAGGGGCACGAGCGTGGTGGGGCGTTCGCTCCAGCGCGGCCTCGTGATGTCGATCTCGCCGACGCAGCGCATGCCGTAATTGTCGAGCCACGCCCGGATGGCGTCTCGCGCTTCCCGTCCGCCCGCGAGTCGGGCCAGCTCGTCCAGGAAGCCCTCGTCCTCGGCGTGCTGCAGGAACGCCACCACGTCCGGGTGCGGGCGGATCGCGTCGGCGACGTCCAGCAGCGCTAGCCCCATCTCCGAGGTGACGTTGTGGGGAACGGACTGCGTGAGGGTGTCGGCCGCGTTCTTCTCGCCCAGCCACGCCTGCATCTGCTCGTTGAGCCACCAGGCGGCCTCCATCGCCGACATGAACACCCGATGGCTTTGCGGATCGAACAGGATCCGCTTCAGCTCCTCGATGTCCTCGAGGATGAAGTCGAGCAGCGCCGGTCCCGACTTCGTCCGTATCTCGTGCTTCATGGCTGCGATCGAGGCCTGTGTGTGCGCAATCAGCTCGTTCACGATGGCCGGGTCGGCCTCGAGCGGGGCCGGTCCCGCGCCGGGCGGCGTCCAGCCGGGACCCTCGTCGGGGAGGGACGGGACGAAGTCATCGCGATCGAGGACCGTCTCGAGCGCGTCCCTGACCAGCGGATCGGATCTCCCGGCGACCTCGAGGAGCGCGGCACGGCTCGTCGGCGAGCCCAGAATCCGTGTGACGTCGACGAACAATCTCCCGCCGGCCACGTCCATGGGCCGCGGCGTCGTCAACTGCCACAGGGAGAGCCCAAGGGGCTTCAACGGATCGGTCATCATCTGCTGATGACCGACGGAGACGTAGACGTGGTTCTCAGCGTCTTCTGCCGCGGGGATGGGGAACAGCGTGGTGATCGGCCGGCTCTGGACGATGTGGAAGTCGTCGTCGTCGAGGCACCATTCGATGTCCTGCGGGCTGCCGAAGTGCGCTTCGATCCGCCGGCCCAGCGCCGCGAGCCGCACGACCTGCACAGCCGTCAGCGCCGGCTGATCCTGATGCCCCGGCTCGATCGCCTGTTCCTGCGTCCCGCCTGACGGCGAGGCGTGTACGGCAAGCTGCTTCGTGGCGACCGTCCTGGCTACGACCTCGCCGTCTCGCACCTTGTAGACGTCCGGGGTCACCAGGCCGGAGACCAGGGCCTCGCCGAGGCCGAAGCCGGCCTCCACGGAGGCGACCCTCCGGTTGCCGGTGACGGAGTCGGCCGTGAACAGGATCCCGGCCGCCTGCGGGAAGACCATCTGCTGGACGACCACGGCCATGAGGACCTTTCGGTGGTCGATGCCGTTCCGCAGGCGGTAGATCACGGCCCGCTCGGTGAAGACCGAGGCCCAGCATCGGCTGACGCGCTGGAGGATCGTCGCAGGCCCCACGACGTTCAGGTACGTGTCCTGCTGGCCCGCGAAGGACGCCGTCGACAAGTCCTCCGCCGTCGCACTGGATCGGACGGCATAGGCGGCTTGCTCGCCGAGCCGGGCGAGCGCTCGGGTGATCGCCGCCGCCACATCCTCAGGGATGGCGATCCCTTCGACGGTCCGGCGGATCTCCGTGCTCAGCGTGCGGATCGCAACCCTGTCGTCCGGGTTCAGGCGCGACAGCCGATCGAGCCGATCGTCGATCGGCGGCGCCTCCGCCATGATCCGCCGGAAGGCGTCCGTCGTCACGCAAAAGCCGGCCGGCACGCGGATGCCTTCGATCCTCGTGAGCTCTCCCAGGTGCGCGCCTTTGCCTCCAACAACCGCGACCTGCGTCTCGTCGATCTCTTGGAGACCCAGCACGTAGCGGTCGGGTTGGAAGGTGTGACCGGCCATCACCACCTGGTACACGACCGCGAGCGGAACCGGCCGTCCGAACCTCCACGGATCCGTGCGCGGGGTCTACCCAAGCACAGTCCCGACCAGGGTACACACTGGATCGCGATCGGGCGGAGCGTTGAAACCGAGGCGCTCGGCGGTTTCACGCTCAAAGCGCTCGAAGGCGTCCATGGTCGCGAGCAGCGCGCGTCTAACCTCGTCCGAGTCGTAGCGTGCGTACGATCCGCGCAGGGCTTCGACGGCACGCGGATCCGCCCACCGCTCGAAGAACCGGGCCTCGTGCCAGGTGTCGAGCTCCGGGTCGCCGGCTCGAGCGTGCCAGGCGAACAGGGTGAGGAGGCGCTCCTTCAGGTATCCGTCGACGGCGCGCTTCGCCATCAGGATCTCTCCGCGCGCGAGCTTCCGTGCCGCCCAGAGGGCGTGGTACCAGAAGTCCGCTGCCAGCTCGAGGAAGGCGCGATCGTCGGGCAACCGGCGCGGGGGCTCGATCGAAGCCGCGCGCGCGGCCAGGTCCGCGAGTCCGACCTTGTCGAGAAGCACGCTGTGGCCACGTCTGAGCACGCTCACAGTCTCGGGATCCTCGACCGCGCATTCCAACCAGGAGCGCGTGAAGACGGCGATGTCCACGTCGAGTCCTCCCTCGTAGAGGACGCGCCGCTCGAACGCCCCGCCGACAGCGGTCGGCTCCAGGAACGTGAGCAGCGGCCGTCCGAACGCCTCGACCCAACCTTCGTCGCCGAGGTAGCGATCGGGATCGTCGACGACGAGCGCCAGATCGACGTCAGACCACTGGTCGGCCGGCGAGTCGGTGCGAGCGCGCGAGCCGACGAGGAGGACGGCGTGCACGTCGTCGCGTGGCTCGGCCCACCGGACAAACGTTGGCAGGAACAGTTCCGCGTCCACGGCCCGCCGACGACTCTATTGGCCCAGAGGCTCGCGTTGGGACACTTTGCGATCGCGGCTGCGCCACCGCCGCCGAGCAGCTCGCAAACCTCGACTGCCCCGCCCCGTCGATGCCGGGGCAGCCGCGGAGCTCGAGCGGCGCTTCAAAGCTGTCTGCCGTGAGATCGAGTAACCGCCGATGCGCGTGTCGGCGCCACAGTTGCCGACGCTGCCGGCGTTCGGCGGTGTGGAGGCCTCGTTTTATTTGTGGAGCATCGCGAGGATGCCCGCAGCGGCTGCGGCTGCGCACCCGAGCGTCCCAATCGCGACGACCGCCCAGCGGCGGCGGTCGCTTCCCCGCACCGCGAGCCCGAAGCAGATTGCGACGAACAGCACGGCGAGGAAGGCGACGCCGAGGCTCTTCAGAAGCGCGACCCAGTCGACGAGTGTCGCAGCGAGCGTCATGCGGCACGCGCTCGCGACCAATCGGGCTCTTTCAGCGGGCGCGGTGGGGTGTGCTCGACATCGTTGACGTTTGCAGCCGTCACGGGTGCGCGGCGCGAGAGCACGAAGAGGCCAAGACACAGCGCGGCAGCGACCGCGGTCGAGACCAGTGGGCCGGTCGCGTTGCCAGCGCCGACGACGTCGATCAGGGAACGCGCGGCCGCGGCGCAGCCGGCGGCGGCGGGGAGCGTCAACAGCCACGCGATCAGGATCTGCCCGGTGACGCCCCAGCGGATTTGAGCACGACGCCCGATTCGACCGCCTGAAATCGTCTTGAGCTTCCAGGGGTAGGTCAGCACCGGTGTGGGTTGTGCCTCGCGCCCCATTGCGTCGGCGGTCGGCGGCGGCGAGGCACGGAGGTATTGGTGCGCGTAGTCTCCTGCATTCGTGGTTTCGTGGGCGATGACTTTCGCCGCGGTCAGCGGTCTTACGGGTATCCCATCGGTTCACTACTCCGATTCGGTTGCACTCGAGGCGAGAATCAGGCCGAGCAGATCCCCGAGATCAACGAGATGGTCGCCAATCCGCCGGAATGGCTCCGGTTCTGGTCGAGGCAGATAGGCGCCGAGCTCGAGGACGGGCTGCGCGAGGCGCCGGGCTACATCGCGTTCGCCCCCGAGAGCGGGACCATCTACCAGACCTACACGGTCACGGCCCCAGACCCGTTCGTCGGCCCTTACTTCGAGCTCCTGCTCGACGCGATGCCGAAGCTGCAGCCCGCCGAGCCGCACAACTACCGCAAGGACGAGTACCCGGGCTGAGGGTCAGGCCAACACAAGCAGACCCCGAGAGCCTGCGCTTGCCGGAGTTCTCATCCGAGGCGATTTGAGCGCCGACAGCGGCAGCGACTTCATGTTCGATCAGGCAACTTTCGGTTGATGAACCCGGCCGAGCTTCGCGACTGCTGCCTGACGTTTCCCGGAGCCGAGGAGACGTTTCCGTTCGGCCCCAGGACGTCGGTGTTCAAGGTCGCCGGAAAGATGTTCGCACTCTCCCAACTCGGCGCCGACTCGCTTCGGGTCAGCCTCAAGTGCGAGCCCGAGCTCGCCCAGGCGCTACGGGCTGCGCACGACGCGGTGCTTCCCGGCTACCACCTCAACAAGCGTCACTGGAACACCGTGGTCATCGACGGCTCGCTACCCGACGACGCGATCCGAGACATGATCGAGGACTCGTATGACTTAGTCGTAAGCAAGCTGACGCCGGCCGGCCGTCGCACGCTCGGCTGGCGCGGCGCTTGAGGCGAGTGGGCCGCCGGCGCTAGCGCTCGTCGTCGAAGACAACAAGAAAGAGGGATTTGCAGGTATTCATGGAGCGCACCGCCCGCGGTCGGCGGCGCCTTCTCTTTCCAGATCGCGCCGAACGCCTCGTCCGCAGCCGGGGAATCGCGCACCCAAGCTAGTTGCCGGCTCGTTCCTGCTCGAACGTCGTCCCTTGATTCACCCACCAAGCGCGAGATTGGACATCCTCGACGGCTTCCCGTTTCCTGACTTCGAACCCAAGTGCCTCAAGCTTCAGTCGGACGGTGGCATCGCCGCCTACGAACTCCGCCGCGCGTAAGGCGCCCCGACCCGGATGCTCATACTCGACGGCAACGCCCAGATCCGGTGTCCATCGATCTGGCCGACACAGAAGACCCGTAAGACGTGGTACAGAGTGGATGTGACTGGGGACGTACGCAGACCAAGTCCGCACCGTCCGCGTCCCTCAGCCCGCCGCGCGGCAGGACAATAGAAGGGTGCAGCTCAAGGACAACCGGCTTCTCCTCTCGCCCTCCGACGTCACTGGGTTTCTCGCCTGCCAGCACTTGACCACGTTGTCCGTCAGGGTTGTGCGCGGCGAGCTCGCGATGCCCGTTGTCGAGAACGAGCAGGCGGAGCTCGTCTTTCGCAAGGGCCGCGAACACGAAGCGGCCTACCTGGAGCGCCTGCGCGCCGGCGGGAAAGACGTCTGCGAGATCTCGCTGGAGCCCGATCTCGACTGGGTGCGCGCGGCGCGCGAGACCCAGGAGGCGATTGCTGCCGGCGTCGACGTCGTCTACCAGGGCGTCTTGATGAGCGACGGCTGGCGCGGAGTCGCCGACTTCCTCGAACGGCAGGAGGACGGTGGCTACGAGGCGCTCGACACCAAGCTCGCCCGCACCGCGAAGCCCGCCTACATCCTCCAGCTCTGCTTCTACAGTGACCAGCTCGCCCGCATCCAGGGGCGTGAGCCCGAGCGCATCCACGTGCTGCTCGGGAACGGCGAGCGGCAGTCGTTTCGTCCGCGGGAGTTCGCCGCCTATGCGCGCCGCGTGCAGCACCGGCTCGAGGCGTTCGTCGCCGAGGCCAGGAAGACGAACCCGTACCCCTGCGACCACTGCGGGATCTGCGAGTTCCTGCCTCTTTGTGACGCCTGGTGGGACGAGACCGACAGTTTGAGCCGTGTCGCCGGGCTCTGGGGTCGCCACATCGACCAGTTCACGGAGGGTGGGATTCCGACCCTCGCTGCGCTCGCTGCCGCCGACCCTGCCTCGCCGCCGCCCGGCGTCAGCGCCGATACCTTCGCCAAGCTCCAGAGACAGGCCGCGCTCCAGTTCCGTCGTCGTGAGACCGGAGAGCTCAGCTACGTCCTGCTGACACCGATGCCCGAGCACGGGCTCGCGTTGCTGCCAGACCCCTCGCCCGGCGACCTCTTCTTCGACCTCGAGGGCAACCCGTTCTGGGACGAGCAGGGAAGCCTCGAGTACCTGTGGGGCATCCTCGACACGGCCGGCGACTACGCGGCGATCTGGGCAGACGACCACCAGAGCGAGCGGCGCGCGCTCGAACAGACCGTCGACTTGATCCACTCCCGGCTGGCCGAGCACCCGGACCTGCACGTCTACCACTACGCGGGCTACGAGATCGCCGTGCTTCGCCGGTTGATGGGTCGCTACGGCACCCGCGAGGCAGAGGTGGACGACCTGCTCCGGCGCGGCGTCTTCGTTGATCTGCTCAAGGTCGTCCGCGGCCTCGCCGCTTCTGTGCCCAATTACGGGCTGAAGGAGATGGAAGCTTTTCTCGACTTTGGTCGAGCGGCGCCGATCAGTGACGGCGGCACCTCGATCGTCGAGTACGAACGCTTCGTCCAGACCCGCGACCGGTCCATCCTCGATGCGATCGCCGCATACAACGAGGAGGACTGCGCCGCGACCCAGGTGCTGCGGGACTGGCTGCTCGAGCGGAGGGCCGAGGCGCTCGATCGGTTCGGGCCGTTCCCGCGGCCCGAGCCGAAGGAGCCGAAGGAGATCCGGCGCGAGCTCGTCGAGCGGTCAGAGCTGCGGGAGGCGTTGCTCGAAGGTGGGCATGAGCTCGCCGCCCAGCTTCTTGACTATCACGACCGCGAGCGCAAGCCGGTCTGGTGGGCCTTCTTCGACCGGCTCGAGCGCTCGCCCGCCGAGCTGGTCGAGGATCCCGACGCGATCGGGCTCGTCGCGGCCGCAGGTGCGCCCGAGCAGGACAAGCGGTCGTGGATCCATCGGCTCGTCTACCCCGCCCAGGAGCACAAGTTCAAGGTCGGTCAACAGCCGTTCGATCAAGAGGGCGGTGACGCGGGCACGATCGTCGAGCTCGACCGCGATGCCTGCGTGGTGACACTCAGGCGCGGGCCGAAGCTCGCGGAGGTCGAGCTGCCCCAGGCACTCCTTCCCGGCCAGCCCTACCGCACCGACGCACAGCAGGACGCGCTCTCGCGGATCGCGCGCTCGCTGCTCGCCGGCGACCACCGCTACCCGGCGGTCGAGTCGGTGCTTGCCCGCGAGCCGTTCTCATGCGAGGTCCAGACGACCGACCTCGAGGAGATGGCGAGGTTGCTGCTCTCGCTGGACGGCCGTCACCTGGTCATCCAAGGGCCGCCCGGCTCGGGCAAGACCTGGGTCTCCGGCCGCCTGATCGCCCGGCTACTGGCGGAGGGGAAGCGCGTCGGCGTTGCATCCACGAGCCACAAAGCGATCCACAAATTGCTCGACGAGGTCGAGGCCGCCAGAATCGACGTCCACGGTGTGAAGAAGGCGACGGGCGGCAACCCGGAGTCGTTCTACGAAAGCGAGCACGTTACGAGCTCGCCCGGGCGTGGCGAGTGCCTCGATGCACCGCTGAGCGGCGGCACCTCGTTCTTCTACGCCCACGGCGATCTCGACGGCACGCTCGACTACCTGTTCGTCGACGAGGCGGGCCAGGTCGCGCTCGCCGATGCGCTCGCGATGACGACATGCGCGCGGAACGTGATCCTCGTCGGCGACCCGCAGCAGCTCGCACAGGTGATCCAGGGCTCACATCCGGACGGCGCAGGCGTCTCAGTGCTGCAGCACCTGCTCCACGGTCATGCGACGGTCCCGGCTGACCGCGGCCTCTTCCTCGAGCGGACGTTCCGGCTCCATCCCGACGTCTGCGCCTACATCTCGGAGGAGTTCTACGAGGGGCGTTTGGCTCCCGATCCGGTATGCGTGACGCGGACGACGCCACTCGGCACGGGGCTCCGCTGGCTGGCGGTCGAGCACGAGGGCCGCCGGCAGGACTCGTCAGAGGAGGTCGACCGGGTTGCGCAAGAGGTCGATCGGCTGCTGGCCGCGGGCGTCGCTGCAGACGAGATCAAGGTCGTCTCGCCCTACAACGCCCAGGTCAATCTGCTCCGCGAGCGGCTGCCTGTCGAGGTCGCGGTCGGCACGGTCGATAAGTTTCAGGGGCAGGAGGCGCTGGTCGTCCTCTACTCGATGGCCAGCTCCAGCGGGGACGACATCCCGCGCGGGCTCGAGTTCCTGCTCTCCCGGAACCGGCTGAACGTGGCGATCTCGCGTGCTCAGTGCCTCGCGTACCTGGTTTGCTCGCCGCGACTGCTCGAGGTGAACTGCCGAACGATCGAGCAGATGCGGCTTGCAAACGCCCTCTGTCGGCTTGTGGAATTGGCGTCGTGAAACCGCTCGTCTTTCGTAACCGATCGGACGAGGCCGCCTCGGCGCCGGCTTCGGGGTAGCCCGAAGCACCCGGTTAGCCCGCCCCCGCTCGGCCCACTCACGCCTGTCACCTAGAGAGTCTCCAGACTTTTCGTTCGCGCAGTCCTGCGACTCATAGTATGCGAACATCCGTTCGTGGGTCGCAAGTGGCTTCCCTCGGCGCCGACTTCCAGCTTGCGTGCAGCAGGGGAGTGTCATGCGGGCCGAGGCTGCGGCGCGACAACTCGGCCAGCTCCCGCTGGAGCACGCTCTGAAGCTGTCGGGCCGGGCTCTGCTCGGCCTCGACATCCTCCGACTCTCGCTCGCGCCGTCCTCGGATGCGGTGGGAGTGCAGCGAAGTGGGGCGGCTGACCTTGTTGCACTTGACATTTTTTTGCATACGTGAGACGGTCCCACCAGCGCGCGGGAGGCAGAGGGAGAACTGCCTGGGAAATCCACATTTCCACAGCACCGTGACAACAGTCCGCGCGAGGAAGGGCTGAAATGTCTCGGGCCTTTCGAGGCGGGCATTCGTGGCGGGGCCTGCTGGCTCGACCTTCAGCAGCAATCGAGGGAAGGGGATAGGTATGAGACGAGTGCTGCTCGCCGTGCTCCTTGTCGCCGCCGCGTTGTCACCGGCGGCGATGGGGGAGGCACCGACGAGCGTCAACGGCGGAGGCCGCGGCACGGTGGACGGCGTGAACCCGTTCTCGCAGTTCGGGTTCCAGGCCTCGAAGATGGCCCACGGGTCGGTGCACGGACAGTTCAACTGCCTGATGGCTGGGTCTTCGCAGTTCCCCGGCTTCACCCTGATGGCAGTGCGGGGAGAGGTGACAAGCCTCCTGATCTCCGGCGGAACGGCGACCCTCGAAGGTTCCGGCGTGCTGATCGCTCACACCGGGAATCCCGAGAAGAAGTTCCCCGCGACCTTCCGTGTGCGCGTGACCGACGGCGGCCCCGGAGAGGGGACGCTCCAGCTCACGGTGCTCACCGCACCGGGGTTCCCCGTATCGCCAATCGTCCTTCCGACCGAGGACGTCCTGGTCGGACGGATCTCGGTGGGGTAGTCGTGCACGACTGAGAAAGGAGGCGAGATGCGAACTCGCTTCAAACTGATTAGCGGCCTCGGCGGAGTCGTAGTGCTCGGAGGCGTACTCCTGTTGCTCACGACCTTTGCGGGAGCCGCGTCCGGTAAGGCTCAGCACGTTCGCTGGGACATCATCAGCACATTGGGGGTACCGGGGGCGGTGATCAACCCCGGCGGTCACGCGTCCGCCGACGCCGCGAACGGGGGGGACACGATCACGCTGACAGGATCCGGCACCTTTGTCGCACCGGCCAGCGGAGGAGGTTCGGGCGCGGCGACCGGCGGCGGCACCTGGACAACTACGAGCGGCGGCAGCGGCACCTACACCGTCAAGAGGCTCGTCAGCTGGCAGCCGGCCAATGCGCAGGCCGACGTCGGTTTCATCGACAACATCGACCATGGCACCAGGACCAACGGCAACGCGGTGCTCGTCATCGCCTTCTCCGATGGTTCGAAGGGCGTCCTCACCGTGGGCTGCCACGGGCCTGGAGCACCGGCCGGGATCTTCGAGGGCATCGCGACGACGAAAGGGTTCAAGACGTACTACATGAGTCACGATCCCATGCCCAACGAGGACCACGACCGAACGCTCTTCCACGTCCGGTAACGCCTGAATGGAAGAGGAACGCTCTGGAGACGGAGGAGGGGCGGCACTGCCGCCCCTCCTCCATCTCCCCGATCGTCGGCTTTCGCGGCGTCAGCTCTTGCGCGCCGCAGGCGCGGGCGGTGACCTGCTGCTCCGGCCCTCGTGGGCGCGTGCGGCCGTCCCTCCGCCAACTGCCCAGCCACGCAGGGACAGCATCGTTGTGCGCTGGAGCCAGGCCGCCTTGCAAGGTGTTCGCGCCTCGAAGCTCGGCCCGCCGATGGTCTCGCGGGCGCTTGCGATCCTCCACACCTGCGTCTACGACGCGTGGGCAGCCTACGATCGCGACGCGGTCGGAACCCGTCTCGGCGACGGCCTTCGTCGGCCCCCGGCCGAGCGAACACGTTCCAACAAGGAGCAGGCAATCAGCTTCGCCGCGTACCGGGCCGCAGTGGATCTCATCCCAGCGAGCCGCGCGACGGTCTTCGACCCGTTGTGGCGAGCCTGGGCTACGACCGTGGCGAGTACACGACCGATGCCGGGTTGCCGGCGGGGGTCGGAAACCTCGTCGCCCACGCGGTGCTCGAGTTCCGCCACCAGGACGCGCGAACCAACTCGGAAACTACGCCGACTACACGGGCTTCGTGCCGCGGAACGACCCGATGGATCTGATTTCAGGCGCGTTCGATCCGGGGACGGTCCACGATCCGAACGCCTGGCAGCCGCTCACCTACAGAGACGCGAGCGGCGCCGTGGTGACACCGGGATTCGTCGGTGCGCAGTGGCAGCACGTGGCGCCGTTCGCGCTCACGTCGAGCGGAATCTTCGTCCACCGCCGGGCGTGCGCTCTCCCCCGCCGTCGGCGAGATCACTTCCCGCGGGACGGGACTTTCGGTCTCATCGGAGAACGATTCGCCGCGCCGGTGTTCATCGCGGTGGCCGAGATCACCGCTCGCTCGCCCGGAGGCAATTGAGGTTTCTTGGTGGAACGCGACTTCCCGCTCACCGGCAGGGCTGCGTCAGGAAGGCCGAAGCGAGCGAACGCCTCGGGGGTGTGGAAGACAGTAATGTCGGAGATGCGCGCGTTGGTGTCGACTGCGAGTACCTGGATCGCATGCGCGTGTCCGCTGCCCGCCGCGTCCAGCAGGTAGGCGCCGAAGGAGAGTTGGCCGTTGGCGCGGGTTGGCACGTGGCGCCATCGCCAGCGACCCGACAGCGGCAATGCTGCGAGGAACGCGCCGACGGCGGCGCGGCCTCGATACCAGTTCGGCCTCGGCGGCATCGAGAAGGTGGCGTCGTCGGCGAGCATCTCGGTGATCGCCGCCACGTCTCCCTGATCCCATGCCTGGATATAGCGCTGGACGAGATCGCGGAGGCGCCGGTCGCCGATGGTGCGCAGCGTCGCTTGCTGGCTGCGTGCCGGGAGCCGCTCGTCCGCGGCCTGACGGGCGCGCTTCAGGAGGCTGTAGACGGCGGCGGGGGTGGTGTCGAGCGCCGCGGCGATCTCGGCCGGTGCGAGCCCGAGCACGTCGCGGAGCAGGAGGACCGCCCGCTGGCGGCTCGGCAAGTGCTGGAGGGCGGCGATGAAGGCGAGTTCGATGCTCTCCCGCCGCTCGTAGCGGGTCTCGGGCGAGGCGGACGCATCCTCGACTTCGAGGGCCTCGTCGGGGTAGGGCTCGAGCCAGACGGGCTCGACGAGCGGTCGCTCGGGAGGGTCGTGTGGGTCGCTCGCGCCACCGTGCTCGATCGGCATCACCCGCGTCGGCCGGCGGTCGATCATCGTGAGGCAGGCGTTCGTGGCGATGCGGTATAGCCAGGAGCGAAGCGAGCTTCTTCCTTCGAAGCGCGGCAGCCCGCGCCAGGCTCGGAGCAGGGTCTCCTGGAGGGCGTCCTCGGCGTCCGCGGCAGAGCCGAGCATCCGGTAGCAGTGCGCCTGTAACCCGGCGCGGTGGGGCTCGATCAGGCGCTCGAAGGCGTCCGCGTCGCGCCGGCGGGCAGCCGCCGAGTCGGCACGAGATGTGGTGGCGGCGCTGGCGTTCACGAGCTTGCGAGAGATAGGACTCGCCGCGGGCTGCGAATTCATCGGTCCGATCGATTGGCACGACGGCGCGGGTCTTTATTAGCAAGAACGATGATCCAGCCCTCGGTCGTCCATCTCGAGCTGGAGGTGTGTGGCAGCCGCGCGAAGATGCGCCGCCTCTATCAACGACAACGCGAGTCGTCGCAGCCCCCAACACGCGCGCCTGCATTCGCCGCCAGCCGAATCTCTTGCTGCGTAGATCTCGCGACCACGACTCTCCAGGAACAGTGCGGCAGCCGCGACGGAACAGGAGGAACTCATTGCGCAGGATGATCGAATCGACGCTCGTCCCGCTCGACGGGGTGATCGGGGGATCCAAAGCAGGCCTGGCATGACAAAATCGTGAGCAAGCGAGCGATGGATACCGAGGCTCCCGCGTATCTAGCGAAGAAACGACCAAGGAGGCTTGGAAATGAACGACGGCACGACACTCGAGGGCAAGACAGTTCTGATCACCGGTGCGAACCGCGGCTGCGGCGAAGCGCTGGTCGCCGAGGCACTGCGGCGTGGTGCGTCGCGCGTCTTTGCCGGGATGCGCCAGCCGACTCCCTCCGCCGATAGTCGCGTGACGCCGATCGAGCTTGACGTGACCGACCAGGATCAGATCCGCTCGGCCGCTGCGAGCATTACGTCGCTGGACGTCCTCGTAAACAACGCCGGCGTCATGCTGTACGACGATCTCAGCGATGCGGCCGCGCTCGAACAGCAGCTCGCTGTCAACCTCTACGGCCCGCTCGCGGTGACGAATGCCTTCTTGCCGCAGCTCGTC
>JBKPCT010000223.1:0-7928 GCA_046727515.1 Actinomycetota bacterium
GGCCAAGGATGTCGCAGTAGTGGAGCTTCGCGCGGCGGCAGAAGTCCTTCATCGCCTCGCGGAGCTCGGGCTTGACGATCGTGTAGACGACGACGGCCGGGCGTCCCTTCGCGCGGTCGACGACGAGGCGCAGGTCGTCGACGGTCTCCACGCGTGGGTGCCGCACCTCCTCGAAAGGCTGCTCGGGGAACTGGGCCTCGAGCGCGGCGACCAGCCGCGTGGCGGTCTCACCGGTCGCGTCCGAGACGATATGGAGCTCGACGGCCGGAGCGCTCATCGGCCGGTCTCCGGCCGACGAGCGGGGAGGGATCCGAGGGGAACCGGGAGGTTCCCATGGAGGAATCGGCCTCTGGAAGGGGGTTCGTGGGGGAAACATGACCAGCCGCGAAGCGGCTGAATGGGTACAGCCCCAGCGGGGGGCGCCGGAGGCGGCCCCCACGCGAGCGAGCCGAAGGCGAGTCGACTCATGTTGCTTTCAGGTGGATAAAGCACACTTCCACGGTGCGCATTCTCGTCGTGGACGACGAACGGGCGGTCCGGGAGGCGCTCGAGCGCGCGCTGCGGCTCGAGGGCTACGAGGTCGACCTGGCCGCAGACGGCCAGGAGGCGCTCTTCTCGCTCGCCCGCCGGAGCGCCGACGCGATCGTCCTCGACGTGCTGATGCCGGTGATGGACGGCCTGGAGACCTCCCGTAGGCTCCGGCGGCAGGGGAACACGACCCCGGTCCTGATGCTGACCGCCCGGCACGACGTCAGCGACCGCGTCGCCGGGCTGGACGCAGGAGCAGACGACTACCTGGTGAAGCCGTTCGCGCTCGAGGAGCTGCTCGCGAGGCTGCGTGCGCTGCTCCGCCGCGCGAACGGAGGCGACGAGATGCTCACCTTCGCCGACCTGACGCTCGACCCCGGAACGCGCGAGGTCCGCCGGAGCGACCGGCCGATCGAGCTAACGCGCACGGAGTTCCTCTTGCTCGAGCTCTTCCTGCGAAACCCGCGTCAGGTGCTGACACGCGACGTGATCTTCGACCGCGTCTGGGGCTACGACTTCGGGCCGGCGTCGAACTCGCTCGAGGTGTACGTCGGCTACCTGCGGCGGAAAACCGAGGCCGGCGGCGAGCCGCGACTGATCCACACCGTCCGCGGCGTCGGCTACGCGTTGCGCGAGGAGTAATCGATGAGCTTCCGCCTGCGCGTCGCGCTGCTCGCGGGCGCCGCTGTGGCGATCGCGGTCGTCGCCGCGTCCGGCGTCGTCTACGTGGTAGTGCGGCACCAGCTGCTCGGCGACGTCGACCGCAGCCTTGTCAACCGGGCCCGTGACTTCCTCCAAGCCCCCGCGCCGGGACGCGAGTTCGGAATCGTCCCGTTCGGACCGCGTACGAACCTCGGCGGCCCGCCCATCTACCTGCAGGCGATCGGCGCGAACGGCGAGGGCGCGGCGATCCGCCTGCCCGGCCTCGATCGCGCGGAGCGGATCGCGGCCGAGGGCGGCCAGCCGTTCTTCTCGGAAGGCCATGTCGGCAACGTCCATGTCCGCGTCTATTCGGCGCAGGTCGGGGACGGAATCGCCGTTCAGGCCGCCCGCCAGCTCAACGAGGTGGATCACACGCTGAATCGGACCCGCCTCTACCTGATCTTCATCGGGATCGCTGGAATCGGCATCGCGAGTGCGCTCGGACTCCTCGTCGCCCAGGCGACGCTCCGTCCCGTCGGGCAGCTGACGTCCGTGGCCGAGGAGGTGACCGAGACCCGCGATCTCTCGCGGCGAATCACGACCGGCTCACGCGACGAGCTCGGCCGGCTCGCCTCGGCGTTCAACGCAATGCTCGAGGCACTCGACGCATCCCTCCGCTCCCAGCGTCAGCTCGTCGCCGACGCCTCCCACGAGCTGCGCACGCCGCTCGCCAGCCTGCGCACGAACATCGAGGTGCTCGCGACCGGCAAGCCGCTGCCGCCGGAGGAGCGAAAGAAGCTGCTCCGGGACGTGATCGGACAGGTCGAGGAGCTCTCCGCGCTCGTGGCCGCGCTCGTCGAGCTCGACCCGGACGCGCCGCCGGAGCTCGAGGACGTCCGGCTCGACGAGCTCGTCGCCGCGGCGGTGCAGCGGGCACGCGTGCACAGTCCGAACGTCGAGTTTCATGCCCAGCTGACAGAGTCGGTCGTGCGCGCGTCGCCGGTGCAGGTCGACCGCGCCGTCTCGAACCTGCTCGACAACGCGTCGAAATGGAGCGACTCAGTCGACGTCAGCGTCAACGGTCAGACGGTCACGGTGCGCGACCACGGCCCAGGGATCGCGCCCGAGGACCTCCCCTACGTCTTCGACCGCTTCTACCGCGCCGCCGCCGCGCGCAAGCTCCCCGGCTCCGGCCTCGGGCTCGCGATCGTCAAGCAGGTGGCGACCTCGCACGGGGGCAACGTCACTGCCGAGAACGCCAGGGACGGCGGGGCCGTGTTTCGCCTTCGCCTGGGTGATCACGACGGCGCCATCCGGAGCTCACGGTAGGTCGCGTCTGCCCGGTCGAGAAGCTCTCTCGCCCTCCTGCGCGCCCCTGCGCCGCCTGCCAGCAGCATGCGGCCGTAGTCGCGTTCCGTGTGGGCGAGCCACGGTAGCGCGCCCATGCGCTCGTTCATCGCCAGCGCCTCGTCGAAGTGCGCCGCCGCGTCGTCCCACCGCTCGAACATCGCGGCAAGCAGGCCGAGGTATCGCGAGACGGAGCCCATGAATCCCTCCGGATGGTCGACGGCGTTGAGCTCGGCCCACGGCTCGAGCGAGCGGTAGAGGATCTCGGCCGACTCGAGGTCCTCGACCGTCCAGGCTGCCTCGGCGAGCAGGCTCGTCGCGTACAGCCACTCCTGGTCGAAGGGGAGCTTCGCAAGGCCGGCCCTGGTCATCTCCGCCAGACCCGCTCGCGCCTCCTCCGTCCGGCCGAGCTGGGCCTCTAACCGAACGACCGCGCAGCTGATCACCCGGCGCGTCGGATAGCGCTCGACGAGATCCCGCAGTCCGGCCTCGAGCTCGTCCACGCCCCCGTGCAGGTCGTGAAGGGCGTAGCGCTGGAGCCGGTAGATCGGAATCGCCATGTCCGGTTGCGCCCGCTCGCCGTACTCGAGCGCGCGGACGACGACCTGCTCGGCCGCAGGCTGCCCGCGCGCGAGCAGGAGCAGCGCTTGCGCCGCCGTCGCCTGCCAGAGCTGGATCTGCTGGCCGAGGTCGCCCGCCGTCCGGGCCACGACCTCCAGGTCGGCCTCCGCGGCGCCTGCCTCGCCGACGAGGACCTCGGCGATGAAGCGGTCGAGGTGGCTGTGGATGATGCGCTCGAGGTCGCCGAGCTCACGGCCGACCTCGCACAGCTCCTCCGCGAGCGCGCGGAACTCCGCAACGGTGTCGGGCGCGAGGATCGCCGGGCCTCGACCCTCGAGCGCATAGGCGAGCGCGATCGGGTTCTCCGTCCGCCGCGCGAGCTCGACGGCCTCCGCGCTCAGGCGCTCGCGACGCTCGCGCGTGAACTCGTCGCGGAGCGCGCCCGCGAGCCGCGCGAGGAGCCTCGCGCGGAGCTCGACCTCGTCAGCCGGCAGAGCTTCGAGGGCCTCCTCGAGCAGCGGGACGAGCACGTGATCCGGCCCCGCGCGCTCCCACGGGATCCGGCCCCCGTAGCCGACGGCCGCGCGCGCGAGCTCGTGCGCAAGGCCGAGCCGCCGAGCGATCTCCGCGGCGTCCAGGAACGTCTGCTTCGCGGAGCGACGGTCGCCCGTGCTCTGCGCCTCTCCGAGCGACAGCAGCAGCTCGCACCGCGTTGCCCGGTCGGCCGGACCGGTGAGCTCGAGCGCCTCGAGGGCGGCGTCGTACCAGCGCGCGGCCTCTTCGTAGGCGAGGAGCTCGAATGCACGGTCGCCGGCGCGCCGCGCGTAGAGGAGGCCACGCTCGAAGTCGCTGCCGGCGATCGCGTGATGCGCGAGCTCCGCGAGGTGAGGGCCGGCCTCGTCGCCGTACAGCCCCTCGAGCGCCGCGACGACGCGGCGGTGCAGCCGCACGCGGCGCGCCGTGGTGAGGTCGTCGTAGAGGGTGTCGCGGATGAGAACGTGCGCGAACCGCAGGCGGCCGGGCGCGCCCGGGACCCCGAGGACGACGCGTGCGAGCATCGCCTCGTCGAGACTGTCGAGCAGTTCCTCGACCGAGAGCTCGGCCATGCGCGCGAGCGCGTCGAGCGCGAACTCGCGCCCGAACACGGCGGCGAGCACGAGCAGGTGATTGCACTCCTCGCCGAGGTGGTCGAGCCTAAGCCTGATCACCTCGCGCACGCTCTCGGGGATCGCCGGCGCGGCTCCGGGGCCCTCGAGCGCGAGCAGGCGGACGGTCTCCGCCAGGAAGAGCGGGTTCCCCTCGGTCTGCTCGTGGAGCGCAGCCGCGAGCCCCGGAGACGCGAGCTCCGCCGCGGCCTGGTCGATGTAGTCCGCGACGTCCCGCTCGGTCAGCCCGCCGAGCGCGAGCCGGCGCGTTACCGGCTCGCGGCTCACCTCGGCGAGCATCTCGCTCAACGGGCGACCGGGGATCGGATCGACGTCCCGAACAGCACCAACGAGGAGGACTCGAGTCCCCGCAAGCTCTCGCGCCACGAAGCGCAGGAGCAGCAACGACGGCATGTCCGCGGCGTGGAGGTCGTCGAGGACGAGCACGATCGGCCGCCTCGCGGCGGCGTTGCGGAGGAACGTCGCCGTCGCGTCGAAGAGGCGGAAGCGGGCGGCCTCGGAGTCGAGCGCGACGGGTGCCGCCAGCCCTGGGAGCAGCTCGCGGAGCTCAGGCAGGATCTGGGCGAGCTCGGCTCCGCCGGCGCCCACGTCCGTACGGAGCACGTCGGGCTCCGACTCCCGGACGTAGGCGCGGAGCGACTGGACCCACGGCCAGTAGGCGGGCGCGCCGCCTGCCTCCCAGCACCGCCCGACGAGCACGCTCGCACCGCGGGTCCGCGCTCGGCGCATCATCTCCTCGGCGAGGCGGCTCTTGCCGATCCCGGGCTCCCCGACGAGGAGGAAGAGGTGGCCGCGGCCGTCGATTACGTCGTCCAGCGCGCCGAGGAGCTCGCCCAGCTCCTGATCGCGCCCGACGAAGGCGCTTCGCTGCGCGTCCTCGTCGTCGGGCCGCTCCTCCGACACGAAATCGAGCGACGGAGCCTGCTGCAGAATCGCCTTCTCGAGGTCTCGCAGCGCACGGCCGGGCTCGATTCCGAGCTCGTCGACGAGCCGGCGCCTCCCCTCCTGGTAGGTCTCGAGCGCCTCGGCCTGACGGCCGGAGCGGTAGAGCGCGAGCATCAGCTGCGCGCGGAGTCGCTCACGCAGGGGATGCTCGACGACGAGCGCCTCGAGCTCGCCGACGATCTCGGCATGGGCTCCGAGCTCGAGGTCGGCATCTATTCGCGCCTCCAGCGCCGACAGCCTCAGCTCCTCGAGCCGACCGATCTCCGCCTGGGCAAACGAGGCATAGGCGAATTCGGCGAGCGGTGGCCCGCGCCACAGCAACAGCGCTTCGCGGAGCTTGGCAGCGGCACCGGCCGCGTCTCCATGCCGTGCCTCGGCGACCAGGCGCTCGAACCGCTCCAGGTCGAGCTCGCCGTCGCCGGTCACCAGCACATAGCCCGGGGAGCGCGTTTCGATCACTCCACCTCCGAGGAGCTTGCGGAGCTGAGAGACGTAGACGTGCACGCTCCGCAGGCCGCTCGCGGGCTGCTCGTCGCCCCAGACCTCGTCCAGCAGCCGGTCGGCGGCGACGACAGTGTTCGCGCGCAGAAGGAGGGCGGCGAGCAGGGCGCGTTGCCGGATCCCACCGAGCGGAAGCGAGCGACCCTCCTCGATCACCTCCAGCGGCCCCAGGATCCGGAATTCCATGCCTGCGCGCGAACGTACCACGCTGCCGTGAGCAGGCACGGCGTTCTCATGCTGCTCTCAGGAAGAGCTGCAACGATGCGCACGTGAGCAAGACCATGCTGTGGGTTGTGATCGGAGTCGCATCCTTCGTCGTCGTCTTGCTGGCCGTCCTGACGCCGACCGTGATCGTGGACGACAACCGGAGCATGCCGGTCGTGGCGCCGGCGCCTGACCAGGCCCCGGAACCGGCGCCGGCGCCCTTCCCGTTCCGCGGGGGCGTTCCGCCTGACCTTCGCGCCTGCCTGCAGGGCTACGGCTTCGGCGACCCTGGACAAGACGCGCTGCCGGATTCGGACAAGCTCCGTGCGCTGAAGGACTGCGCCGGTCAGCTGTTCGACGGTCAGCTGCCCTTCGACGGTTGAAAAACGGGTCGCGGACAGGATGAATCCTGTCCCCGACGCTGTGGTTAACGTGTCGGCCCATGGCCGACGTCGTCACGATGGACAAGATCGTCTCCCTGGCCAGGCGGCGCGGCTTCGTCTTTCCGTCGTCGGAGATCTACGGCGGCCTCGGCTCGGCCTACGACTACGGCCACTACGGCGTCCTGCTCAAGAACAACGTCAAGGCGCGCTGGCTGGAAGCGATGGTCCAGGAGCGCGACGACATCGTCGCGCTCGACTCCTCGATCATCCTCAACCCGCGGGTCTGGGAGGCCTCGGGCCACCTCGAAGGGTTCAGCGACCCGCTCGTGGACTGCCGCACCTGCAAGCTGCGCTTTCGGGCCGACAAGCTCGACGACGCGCAGTGCGGCCTCAAGCCGAGCAAGCATCCCGGCGAGACCCCGGACTGCGACCTGACCGAGGCGCGTCAGTTCAACCTGATGCTCGAGACGCGGATCGGCGCCGTCGAGGAGACGGGGTCGACGGCGTACCTGCGCCCGGAAACCGCTCAGGGCATCTTCGTCAACTTCAAGAACGTGCTCCAGCTCGCGCGGCGCCGGCCGCCTTTCGGGATCGCGCAGATCGGCAAGTCGTTCCGCAACGAGATCACGCCGGGCAACTTCCTCTTTCGGACGCGTGAGTTCGAGCAGATGGAGATGGAGTTCTTCGTGCCGCCTGCGGAGGCAGACGAGTGGTTCCGGTACTGGATCGACGAGCGCCTCGGCTGGTACCGGCGCTACGGTCTGCGTGAGAGCCACCTGCGCGTCAGACCTCACGGCGAGGAGGAGCTCTCGCACTACTCGCGCGCGACGAGCGACATCGAGTACCTGTTTCCGATCGGCTGGTCGGAGCTCGAAGGGATCGCGAACCGCGGCGACTACGACCTGACCGCCCATTCCGAGGCGTCCGGGACGAGGCTCGAGTACGTCGGCCCCGACGGCGACGAGCGCTACGTCCCGCACGTGATCGAGCCCGCCGGGGGCGTCGATCGCGCGCTGCTCGCGTTCCTGATCGACGCCTACGACGAGGAGATCGTCGCCGACCGCGGACGGACCGTCCTGCGGCTCCACCCCGAGCTCGCGCCGGTGCAGGCGGCCGTGCTGCCGCTGATCGCGAAGGACGAGGGCATGGTCGGCAAGGCGCGCGCGCTCTACGAGGAGCTGCGCGCGGGCTTCATGGTCGAGTACGACGAGGGCGGCGCGATCGGCCGCCGCTACCGCCGCCAGGACGAGATCGGCACCCCGTTCGCCTTCACGATCGACGAGCAGACGCTCGCGGACGACACGGTGACGATCCGCGACCGCGACTCGCTCGCGCAGGAGCGGGTCGCGATCGCCCAGGTCGGGGCGAGGCTCTCCGACGAGCTCCGTAAGACCTGGAAGACGCCGAAGCCGGACTAGCGGAGCGGCTGAGCGGAGTTCGCTCGATGCCGCTGCAGAACCGCGTCACGCCGCTCGGCGAGCTCGTCGCCGATCCGGCGCGCGGGCTCGTATACGGAAACCGCGGCTGCCTGCACGACGCCGAGGGGCGCATCCGCCGGCACCACGCGACGCGGCGGTGGATCGCCTGCCGGCTCGAGTTCAAGGGCTGGCGGCGCACGGCGCTGATGCAGCCGGGCAAGTTCACCGAGCTC
>JBKPCT010000224.1:0-2235 GCA_046727515.1 Actinomycetota bacterium
GAGGGGGTCGACGGTTCGAGTCCGTCAGAGGCTTCGTGTTTCTGTCTGCTACCCCATAGTTGCGTTGTCTCGGCGGGCGGCGCTCGAACCTTCTGACGTCCACGCGGCGCCCACCAGCGTCCACCGTGGACATTGGCCGGCGCTGACCCCGTCGAGCAGGTTTTGGGACAAATCCCGAGGCTTCTCGAAGAGACGCCGCCGCGCGCGGCGCCGCCGCGTCATGAGGCGCTCTTTCGGTCGAGGTACTGCAGAAGCTCGTGTGCTGCCAGCTCGATCTCCTTGTGCCGCCACTCCGCCGCACGGTAGCGGCAGGCGATCAGCCCATCCGGTGCAGACGGCGGAAATCGCCGTAGACAAACGCGTAATGCGCCTTCGCCTCCTCGGCCGCGCCCTCGGTGAGGCCGAGATGCCAGGCGGCGTACTCGTCCCAGGAGTGTGTCTTCAGGAACGCGTTCTGCTCCCGTGCGCGCGGCTGCACGTCCTGCCAGCGCGAGCGGAGCACATACCGGCGCGCGTCGATCAGCCGCTTTGCGTGCCTGACCGCGTCCTGGTTCACCGTGTAGGCGGGCAGACGCGCATTCTCGCCGAATTGCGCGTCAGCGACTGTTCGGGCGGCAGCGTGGACCCGCGCATCGAACGACCGCGGGCGCTCGCCCGCAGCCCGCACGGCCAGCCCGGCCGGTCCTTTGTGTACACGCGAGGGACGAGACGGACGAGGAAGCATTCGTCGACCAGGTAGCGAGCCGGCGGCCCCGAGGCGACGCTTGTGATTGCGGCGAGCCGCGCTCCCGCCGGCCGGCTCCTACCCGCAATCACAGTCGCGCACCGATCCTGCGCCGCAAACGATGCTTGCGGCAGCAGCCGCGATCGTCCACCCTCCTCAAGGCATGGCTAAGACCTACCGGCGGAACCTCGGAACCCGGCTGACCAACTCGTGGTTTCGCGCTCTGACGACGCTCGGGCTGGGAGCGTCATACCGCCAGATCCTCACGGTGCCAGGGCGGAAAACTGGACAGCTGCACTCGACCCCCGTCGACGTGATCGAGGTGGGCGGCCAGCGCCGGCTGGTGGCCGGCTATGGACCCGCGAACTGGGTGCTCAACACCGCGCGTACGGGCAGGTCACGCTCAGCCGCGGTAGCCACTCCGGGACATACAAGGTCGAGGAGGTCGGTCCCGAGGACGCCATCCCGGTACTGCGCAAGTACATCGCCGAGATCAGCGTCACACGAGCCTACTTCGACGCTACCCCGAACTCATCCGACGAGGCCGTTGCAGCCGAACTGTCGAGACACGCGGTCTTCCGTTTGATCCCGTCCACGCTTAACCGCCACGAGAACGGATGAGAAAGGACGTGCGCGAATTCATTCGCCGGCTCGAAGCTGTCGGCCTCACGGTCGAGCCCACGCCGGGCCACTACCGCGTCCTGCGCGAGGGCAAGCCGCTGCGCAAAGCGAACGGGATGCCGTTCACGCTGCCGTTCTCTCCCGACACGATCCGCTGGCGCCGAGCGGCGATCGTCGAACTCCGCAAGCTCGGCATCGATCTGTAATACGAGGCCAGAGAATGCCGAAGCCCGCCGACCTTTCGGTCACCGGGCTTCGACGGCAAGACGTTCTCACCCACGACTGCACCTGTCAAGCTGCAGCCGCGGCATTCGTATACGAGACGTCGGAATCGGTGACGGTGCGGGCCGCCTGGGCCGTGCTGTCGTCGAGTAGGCGCGATTGTTCAGTAGGCGAGGACGGCCTTGACCGCGTCGACGACGACTGTGCGCCGGCGTGCGCGCGAGAGGCGCTGCAACACGCTCGTGAGTTCTGGGGTCTGTGACATCCACATCGCCGCGACCGTGAGGACGATGGTTAGAAGCTCGACCGCGGCGAATCGATTTGGGATGTGTCCCTCCTTCTGCGCCCGCGCGATTGCCGCGATGTCGACGCGGTTGTTCTCGAGTAAGGGCTTGAGTTGGGGATTGGGAGCGCCCCGTTCGAGCCGGCGCCAGGTGGCGATGCGCCGCAGTAACGTCGAGAGGAGCCTTCTCCCGCGTCGCACTTTTTAAGGCCGGACAGGCCGTAGTAGTCTCAGTGGGGTCCCTCAACCGGAGAGGAGGTCATCGCACCCGCTCGCACCCAACCACGGGGAGGTCCTCATGAGCACGACCGCCGGCGCTGCCGTCGACATCCGTCCCTTCCACGTCGAAATTCCCGACGAGCAACTGGCTGATCTCCGCCGCCGC
>JBKPCT010000225.1:0-3751 GCA_046727515.1 Actinomycetota bacterium
GGCGCCCGCCGACTCGGCCTCGGCGAGGACGGCGTCGACCTCGGCGGGCGAGCCGACGTTGTGTGCGAGGGTGATCCCGCCCCAGCCGCCCGCGTCCTCGACGCCGCTGTCCTCCGCGAGCTCGGCGCGTCCCCAGAGCGCGACGATCATGCCGCCTGCCTGGAAGAAGACGACCTCATCGTCCGGCGCCGCGTTCGTCGTCCAGCCGAGCGCCTCGTAGAACGCTCGCGCCCGGCGGAGGTCGCGGACGCCGAGGGTTACGAGACTGACGCGCTGCTCCATCAGACGACGCCGACCACCGACGATGCGCGCGCAGCGAGGCTGAAGGGACCTTCCGGCGAGCCGAGGCGGCGGTGCAGCGCATCGGCAACCGCCGCACGCTGCCCCTCGTCGAGCGCGGCGAAGTGGGCGCCGACGGGCCCTGCCGCGCCGACAAACGACTGCCAGAGCTCGTCGAAGTCACGATAGTCCGAGGCCACGGTCAGCGACTCGTCGGCGACATCGCGAAGCCCGGCGTCCCGCCAGAGCCCGGCCAGCTGCCCGGGCTGGCCGCCGAAGCGCTCCGTCTCGTCCGGCCCGGTCGCTCCAGCCTCGCTTGCCGCGTCCCAGTACGAGCGGATCAACGTCATGCCGCCTGTCATGTCCCAGACGCACGCGGCGACGCGGCCGCCGGGCCGCGTCACCCTGCGCATCTCCGCGACCGACCGGGCGGGGTCGTCGAGGAAGGGGAAGACGAGCTGGGAGAGTGCGGAGTCGAACGTGTCGGCCTCGAAGGGGAGCGACTCGGCAGGCCCCACCCGCAGGTCCGCTCCGGGCACGCGCCTGCGGGCCTCGACGACGAACGGCTCTGAGGGGTCGACCCCCGCGACGCTTTCCGGGCCGACGACGTCGGCGAGCACCCTCGTCAGCGCGCCCGTGCCGCAGCCGACGTCGAGCACGCGCTCGCCGCCGGAAATCTCGGCGGCGCGGACGAACTCGTGCGCGAGCCGGTCGCTGTAGCGCCCCATGAACTGCTGGTAGGCGGCGGCGTTTGCGAAGAAGACGGGGTCAGAGGCGGGCGAGTTCATCGGGCGTGTTCACGTTGGCGAGCTGCGCGGGGTCGATTTTGACCACCCGCACGTCGAGCTCGTCGAGTGCGTCGCGCAGGGCGAGCTCACCGGCGGCAAGTCGCCGTTCGAGCACCGTCAACACGGCGCGTCGGTAGGCGCCCGGGAGGGGACCGGTCTGGGGAACCGCGGCGTCGGCGCAGGCGGCGGCGAGCGCTGCGAGGCCGTCCTGCCGGACGCCGGGCGTATCGACCGGGAGCATCACGCAGAGGTCATTCGACGCCGCGCGCAGCCCGGCGACGACCCCCGCGATCGGCGCGCGCGTCCTGGTGCCGTCGTCGACGACCGGGAACGGAAGGTCGAGCCCGTCCGCGGTTTTGCCGACGGCGATCCGCTCGTTGCAGAAGGAGAGCGCTTCCCAGCCGATCTCGGCGAGCGTGCGGCCGTCGAGCCGGGCGAGCGCCTTCGGCGAGCCGAACCGGGTGCTCGCGCCGCCGACCAGCAGGACGCCCGTCACTCGATCCGCCACGGCTCTGTGTAGACGTTGACGTGGCCGCCGCGGACGAAGCCGCAGAGGCTGATCCCCCGGTCGGTCGCGAGCTCGACCGCGAGGCTCGACGGTGCGCCGACGGCGACGAGGATGGGACAACCGGCGACCGCAGCCTTCTGGACGAGCTCGAACGAGAGCCGGCCGCTGACGCAGACGGCGCTGTCGGCCAGCGGGAGGCGGCCCCCGGTGAACGCCCAGCCGACGACCTTGTCGAAGGCGTTGTGCCGGCCGACGTCCTCGCGTAGGCAGAGGAGCTCGCCCGCAGAGTCGAAGAGGCCGGTCGCGTGCAGTCCCCCGGTTGCCGCGAACGCGAGCTGCGCCGAGCGGAGCCGCTCGGGGAGCGCGGCGACGAGGACGGCCGGCATCCTCAATCCGCTCTCGACGCGCGCCGCGTCGACGGCAACGGCCTCGAGGGCCCCCTTGCCGCAGACCCCGCAGGACGACGAGGTGTAGAAGCTCCGCTGCAGGCGTTCCGGGTCGAACCCGGACGCCTCGACCTCGACGACGTTCGCCGCCAGGTCGTCCGGCAAGTGCGCCGCACTGGGCTCGAGCCCCTCGGAGAGGCAGAACCCGAGCGCGAGCTCCTCGTCGTGCCCCGGCGTGCGCATCGTCACCGCGACCGGCGTGCCGCCGAGGCGGATCTCGAGCGGCTCCTCGACGGCGAGCAGATCGCGCTCGGCCTCGCCGCCGGGCAGCCGGACGACCTCCACGCCCGCCGTACTGTACGGCGGCGCCGCGCTCGCCGAATCACCGACCGCCACGGCCGAAGCGTAGCCCTAGCCACGGGGCAGCAGCGACCCCGAAGCCGCCCCCCTCCCACCCGCCACGGGCCGCGGCCGGGTAGCTAGAGCTTCTTGAGGTCGCCGAGGATCTCGTTGGCGGCGCGGACGCCTTCGGCGGCGCCGCCTTCCATGAAGCCTTGGAAGTCGATAGAGCAGTGCTCGCCGGCGAAGTGGATGTTTCCTTGGCGTGCCCCTTCGTAGCCGCTGAAACTGGTGTATTGGCCGGGCTTCCAGTACGAGTAGGAGCAGTTGAAGTTCGGGTCTGTGAAAGGCGTCGAGAGCATCGCCTTGCCGTTCCACTGCGCGGTGATGCCCGGAAAGATCGGTTCCATCTGGGCGAGGAGCTGCTGGGTGAACTTCGTCACCTGTTGGTTTGTCGTCGTGGTCGTGTAAGGCTTCTGCTGGCCGAGCGACTTGGAGACGTTCGCGCCCGGGTACTCGACGAAAATGCCGGTCGCGCCGGACTGGCCGCGGGTGACCTCCCAGCCGCTCTGGAACGGCAGGTCGGTGTAGAGCGACCCGGTGCTCGCATCCGCGTTCCAGATGCGCGAGCTCAGCTGCACATCCAGCTTCGCGTTGATGCCGGCGCCGAGCTGGGCGATTGCCGCCTGCTTGCGCCTGTCGAACCCTGCCTTCTTGTACTCGAGCGTCCGCAACACGGCGAAGCTCATGCAGAGGATCACCTCGTCGGCGGTGACGGTGGAGCCGTTGTCGAACGAGAGCGCGATCGAGCCGTCGCCCTTCACGGCGATCGACCTCATCCGGTAGCCGAGGTGAATGCTTCCGGCCGGAAGCGCGTCCGCGATCGCGATCGGCAGCAGCGAGTTGCCGCCGACGATGTGGTAGCGCTCGTCCGACTTTCCGTAGATCGAGAAGTTCCCCGGGCTCGCGTTGAAGCCGAGCAGGTAGATCAGGTTCAGCGACGATTGGTCAGTCGTCTCCGCGCCGTACTCCTCGTTGTAGGCGGCGTTGAGCAGCGCGCCCATCCGTGAGCGCTGACCGCCGGGCACGTAGTTCGTGATCCAGTCGTACACCGTCATCTGGTCGAAGAACTGCCCCGCCGGCGTGAAGCTCTTGTAGGTCGTCGGATAGCCGGTCGCCTGCACCTGCCCCTGGAGCGTGTTGTGAACGGGCTGGAAGTCGTTGCTCGCCTGGCTGAAGGGGTAGTCGGCGCCGAAGATCCAGTTCGTGTCCGTCGTCCCGTTCGGCTGCGCCGCCAGGAGATCGACCGTCGGCAGCGAGAACCGCTGTGCGAGCTGCAGGATTGTCTTGTGGTTGGTGTCGATCAGCTCGCCGCACAGCTCCGCCTGCTGGCCGTTGTCCCAGAAGCCGTGCCCGAACTCGGTCCAGTCGGAGTGCATCCGCCCGCCGAC
>JBKPCT010000226.1:0-13534 GCA_046727515.1 Actinomycetota bacterium
GTATCCATCGGCGCCCAGAACCCATCGTAGGGGTAGGCGGCAAGCTTTTCGGCCGCGATCAGCCGCTGAAACGGCTCCTCCACCAGGTCCTCCCCCTCTTCGATGTAGTCCAGAATCTCCCGCCTGAACACGAAGTAGCCGGCGTTGAGCCAGAGTCCGGAGGCGGTCACATCGTGCATCTCTCGCACCTGGTTCGACTGGTCGAAGTTGACGATGTGGAAGTTGTAGGTCGGGTGGGAGGCCAGGAACAGCCCGATGTTGTCGCTCGACGCAAGCGTCTCGATCATCTCGGGCAGAGGAGCGTCCGTCAGTCCGTCGCCGTAGGTGGCCACGAACATGTCCTCTCCGTCGAGGAAGGGCTGCACCTTCCTCAGGCGCTGGCCGATCGGCGAATGGAGGCCGGTGTTCACGAATGTGATCGACCAGTTGTGCAGGTCGCGCTGGAGCAGCTCGATCTGCCTGCCTCCGTCCCTGAGCACGAAGTCGTTCGACAGGGCCTCGTTGTAGGCCAGGAAGTACTCCTTGATCACCTCCGGCTTGTATCCGAGGCAGAGCACGAAGTCCGTGATGCCGAACGCAGCGTAGTAGTTCATGATGTGCCAGAGGATCGGCTTGTCGCCGATCGGGATCATCGGTTTCGGCACACGGGCGGTCGTCTCTCCCATACGCAGGCCGAGGCCGCCGCAGAAGATGACCACCTTCACGGAAGCACCTCCGGCCGCGGGATGGGAACCACGAGCTGTCCGCCCCACTCGCGGACATACTCGAGCTGCGCCGCGATCTCACGCCTGAGGTTCCACGGCAGGATGAGGATGTAGTCCGGCCTGGTCTCGGCGATGCGCTCCGGCGCGAAGATCGGAATGTGAGTACCGGGCAGGAACCTGCCGTGCTTGTACGGATTTCGGTCGACTGTGTAGTCGAGGAGGTCGGTACGGATGCCGCAGTAGTTGAGGAGCGTGTTTCCCTTGCCCGGGGCGCCGTAGCCGACCACCTGTTTCCCGTCACGGCGCAGCCCGATCAGCAGCTCGAGCAGCCTCCACTTCGTCTCGGCCACTCTGCGGCCGAAGTCGCGGTAACCATCGACTGAGTCGTAGCCGACGGCGCGCTCGTCGGCGAGGACGCGAGCGACGCTGGCTTGGACGGCCTGCGGCGCGCCCTGCCGTTGTACGAAGACGCGCAGCGACCCGCCGTGCGATTGCAGCTCCTCCACGTCGAAGATCTCGAGTCCGTGCCTCGAGAACAGTCGCTCGAGCGTGGTCAGCGAGAAGTAGGAGAAGTGCTCGTGGTAGATGGTGTCGAACTGCAGCCCCTCGATCAGCCGCGCTAGATGCGGCACCTCGATCGTTGCGACACCCTGGGGCGCAAGCAGGATCTCGATGCCGGCGACGAAGTCGTTCAAGGGCGGCACCTGGGCGAGGACGTTGTTCGCGACGATCAGATCCGCGCGTCGGCCGCCTTTCACGAGCGTTCGCGCAACCTCTGAATCGAAGAATTCCACCAGAGTCTCCACGCCCCGAGTCCGAGCAGCCTCGGCGACGTTCGCAGCCGGGTCGATCCCGAGGACCGGCACGGATCTCGCGACGAAGTGCTGCAGCAGGTAGCCGTCGTTCGACGCAAGCTCGACGACGAGGCTGCCCTCGCCGAGCCCGAAGCGCCTGATCATCGCCTCGGCGTAGACTCGTGCGTGCTCGACCCACGAGTCCGAGTAGGCGGAGAAGTACGCGTATTCGCGGAAGATCTCGTCGGCGGGCACGTAGTCCTCGAGCTGGACGAGCAGGCACTCGTCGCAGATGCGTACGTGCAGCGGATAGAAGTGCTCTACGCGTTCGAGCTGTTCAGCGCTCAGGAAGCTCTCGCAGAGCGGAGACATCCCGAGGTCGACGAAGGTCGTCTCGAGGCCGCTTCGACACAGGCGGCAGCGCGGAAGGCGTTCGGCGGATCCAGACGCGATGGCCGGATCGATATGAGTTGCCGTGCTGTCCACCTCAACTCATTGATAGTCATTCCGACGAATTGAGCAAGGGCATGTCGCTTGCGGAAGAGATCTGCGTGATCACGGGCGCTGGGCGCGGCATTGGTCGCGCGATTGCGGAAGCGCTTGCCGAACGAGGCGCGGGCGTCGTCCTCGTCGCACGAACCGACCAGCAGCTTCAGAAAGTCGCTGCCGGCATCGAGTCGATCGGAGGCCGTGCGGTCGTGATCGCGGCTGATGTCACGGACCCAGCTTCTGTCGCTGCTGTCTTCGCCGAGACCGAGGCCGCTCTGGGCAGTCCGTCGCTGCTCGTCAACAACGCCGGCACGTGGGAGCAGGTCGGGCCGCTCGAGGAGGCCGATCCGGAAGTCTGGTGGCGAGACGTCGAGGTCTGCCTGAAAGGGACTTTCCTCTGCACGCGGGCTGCTCTGCCGGCGATGCGAGCAACACGACGCGGCCGAATCGTCAACGTGTCGAGCTACGCCGCAGTTGACCCGCGGCCGTACATGACTGCATATGCCGCGGCGAGGGCCGCCGTCCTCCGGTTGACGGACTCGCTGGCCGCGGAGCTACGCGGCTCCGGGCTGTACGCGTTCGCGATCACGCCTGGGTTTGTCCGCACGGAGCTGGTCGCGCGTGTGACTGCCTCCCCGACCGGACGGCGTTACCTCCCGGACCTCGGTCACCGGTCGGACGCCCTCGACCCGCGTGAGGCGGGCCGTCTGGTCGCGGAGATCGCCACGGGTCGTCTCGACGCGCTCAGTGGTCGCTTCCTCCACGTCCTCGACGACGTCGAGGAGCTGCTACGTCGCCTGCCCGAAATCTCGGACAACGACCTCTACCGCCTAAACCTACGACGTTTGCCCCCGCGCGGCTAATCATCCGGAATGGCTAAGACTTCGCGTTCCGCTCCCAGACGAGCCGCAGCCCCTGGAGCGTCAACTCCGGATCGACGCCGCTGATCGTCGACGAGTGCGGCGCGATCAGCTCCGCGAGGCCTCCCGTGGCGATCACCGGAGCCTCGGGCTCGCCGAGCTCCGTTCGGATCCGATCGACGATCGCGTCCACCTGCCCGGCAAACCCGTAGACGAGCCCCGACTGGAGCGCGGCGACAGTCGTTTGACTGATCACGCGCTCGGGCGCCTCGAACGGCACCTTTGGCAGACGGGCGGCCCGTGCGAAGAGCGCGTCCATCGAGACCTCGATCCCCGGCGCGAGGACGCCGCCGGCGAACTCGCCTGCGGCCGAGACGACGTCGAAGTTGGTCGAGGTGCCGAAGTCGACGACGACTGCCGGCGCGCCGTATCGCTCACGCGCCGCCACGGAGTTGGCGATCCGGTCGGACCCGACCTCGCGCGGGTCGTCGTAGCGGATCGCCATCCCGGTCGAGACGCCCGGGCCGAGCACGAGCACCTCCACACCGACCCAACGCTCGGCAAACACCTCGTACTCGTGAGCGAGCTGCGGCACCGACGAGCAGAGGACGATCCCCTCGAGAGAGTCCAAGTCGACGAAGGCCCGTAGCATCACGGCCAGCTCGTCCCCGGTGTGCGTGCGGTCGGTCCCGACCCGGAACTGCTCGGTCAGCCGGTCGCCGTCGAACAGCCCGAAGACCGTCTGGGTGTTCCCCACGTCGACGGCCAGGAGCACGGAGCGGCTCTACGCGTCGTCGTCAGGCGAAAGAGCCTCGCCGATCCGCTCGGCGAGCGCCTCGGCGGTCAGGCGCGGCTCCTCGCCCTCGCCGCGCAGCTCCTCCACGGTGACGTCGCTCGAGGTGTAGACCTCGGCGCGCGGGATGATCCGGGAGGGACGGTTCTTGTCCCATACCCAGACGTCCTCCATCCGCAGGTGGAAGAACGGGTAGTTCGGCTGAGGCTGGGGCCGCAGGTCGAGCGTGTTGCAGAGGTAGGTCGCGTCCTGCGTCAGCACGCAGTAGCGAAACAGCGGGAAGACCGCCGTGTACTCCTTCTTCAGCCGGAGCTCGAGCTCTGCCTCGAACTCGTCGAGCTCGTCGATGTGCGACATCAGCTCGATTGTAACCCGGCGATGATCTCCGACAGCGGCCCGTGGCCGGGCACGACGAGGCGCGAGTCCAGCTCGAATAGCGGCTCCAATGCGAACAGTCGTTCGTGTAGACGAGGATGAGGCACCTCCAGACCAGGCTCGTCGAGCCGCTCGTCCCCGTAGAGGAGGAGGTCGAGGTCGATCGTTCGGGGCCCGAAGCGGGGACCTTCGCGCTTGCGACCGAGCCGCCGTTCGATGCCGAGCAGCCGATCGAGCAGCACGCGGGGCGAGAGCTCCGTGTCGAGCGCCGCCGCCGCGTTCAGGAACCGCGGCTGATCGACCAACCCGACCGGATCCGTCTCCCGCGCGCTAGATACAGCGACGACGCTCACGCCGGGCTCGACCGCGAGCTGCTCCAGTGCCGCGTGAAGCATTGCCGAGCGGTCGCCGAGGTTGGCGCCGAGGCCGACATAGGCGCGGGTCACCGCCGCAAGGTAGCCCGATCAGCCCGAGCTGGAGCGTTCCGCCGTCGCCGCCGACCACGCGGCCGCGATCCCCGCCGGGCGTGGCTTGCGCACGCGTACGCTGACCGCCGCAACGGGAAAGGACGCCAGTAGCGCGTCCGCCACGGCCGCAGCAAGGGTCTCGATCAGCCCAAACCGGGTGGAGTCGGAGACCTCCTCGACCTTGGCCGCGACTTCGCGGTAGTCGATCGTCTCCTCGACCCGGTCGGCCGCCGGCTCGCCGATCTCGAGCGTGACGTCGTAGACGAAGGTCTGGCCCTCGCGCTGCTCGCTCTCGAGCACGCCGTGGTGGCCGAAGACTTCGAGCCCGTGCAGTTCGACGATCACCTCAGCACCTCTGCGGCTACCGTCAACGCCTCGACGGTCTCGCGGACGTCGTGGACGCGCAGGATCGACGCGCCGCGGTAGTAGGCCGCGACCGCCGCGCCGACGCTGGCCGCCATCGAGCCGGTCGTCGCCTCCGGATCCCCGAGTAGCCGGCCGAGCGAGCTCTTCCGCGAGAAGCCGACGACGACCGGGCGCCCGAGCGCGAGCAGGACGTCGAGACGCCGGAGGAGCTCGAAGTTCTGTGCAACCGTCTTCCCGAACCCGATCCCGGGGTCGAGGCAGATCCGGTGCTCGCGAACCCCGGACGCGACGGCGACGCCGAGCCGTTCCTCGAGGAACGCGGCGACCTCAGCGGCGACGTCCTCGTAGCGCGGATCGAGCTGCATCGTCCGCGGCTCGCCACGCATGTGCATCAGGCAGAGGTACGCGTCCGAGTCCGCGACGACGCCGGCGAGCTCGGGGTCGCCGCGGAGCGCGGTGACGTCATTGACGAGCTCCGCACCGAGGTCGAGCGCCCGGCGTGCCACCTCCGCCTTGGACGTGTCGATCGACACGGGCGCGCCTTCGAGCTGCTCGAGCACCGGCACGACACGGCCGAGCTCCTCCTCGAGCGGCACCGCTTCGGAGCCGGGCCGCGTCGACTCTCCGCCGACGTCGACGATCGCCGCGCCCTCGGCGAGCATTCGCCGCGCGGAGGCGACCGCGTCCTGGGACCGGAAGTTGAGGCCGCCGTCGGAGAAGGAATCCGGGGTGACATTCACGACCCCCATCACGGATGGACGCGGGAAGCGCTCTTCGATCGGCCTACGCATCTCGACGCGAAGTTTGCGCGGTCGCGGCAGGCCGCCGTGTAGGTTCCGCACATGCGGGTCGCCTTCCTGGGCAGCGGGATCATGGGCGGGCCGATGGTGCGCAACCTCGCCCATGCCGGCCACGAGGTCACCGTCTGGAATCGAACTCGAGAGAAGGCGGACGGGCTCGGTGCGACCGTCGCCGACACCCCGGCGGAGACGGTCGAGGGCGCTGACGTGTTGGTCACGATGCTGGTCGACGGACCGGCGATCGAGGCAGCCCTGCCGGAGCTCGACCCGGAGATGTTGTGGATCCAGATGTCTACCGTCGGCGTCGCCGACACGGTGCGCTTCTCCGAGCGGCACCCGCGCTACGTCGACGCGCCGGTACTGGGCTCGAGGCCGCAGGCAGAGGCCGGCGAGCTGCTCGTCCTCGCCGCCGGTCGCGAGCAGCCGGAGGGAATCTTCGACGCGATCGCAAGCCGCGTGCTGTGGCTCGCGGACAAGCCGGGAGCAGGGACGAAGCTGAAGCTGACGATCAACCTCTGGATCATGAACCTCGTCGAGAACCTCTCCGAGACGTTCGCGCTCGCCGAGGCGAACGGGGTCGACCCGAAGCTCTTCCTGGACGCGATCGCCGGGCGGCCGATGGACTCGGGCTACGCACACCTCAAGGGCGAGAAGATTCTCTCCGGCGACTTCTCCCCTGCGTTCACCCTGAACGCGGGCACGAAGGACGTCCGGCTCGCGCTCGCGATGGCACGCGAGGCGGCCATCGAGCTCGGGCTCGGACCGGTCACGCTCGAGCGCTTCGAGCGCGCGATCGCGCTCGGCCACGGCGACGAGGACGTGGCCGCGGCCTGGTTCGCCGGCCGCTCCGGGCCCGGCGATTGACCTCTGCCCGAAGGCGTGTTCTGATGCCGGTGTCCATCTGACTCGGAAGGAGCTGGCCCATGACCGAAGCAACTGCTGCCGTCCCGGCGGCCGGCGCCCTCGGCAAGCCGCGCGGCCCCTGGTTCGTCGCTCTGATCGGGCTGGTCACGTTCGGGATCTACTGGCTCTACTGGTACTACAAGACCGGAGACGAGCTCAAGACCTACTCCGGCGAGGGCCTCGGCGGAGTTCTCTGGCTGGTGATCGGGCTGGTTGCCGGGATCGTGATGATCTTCGTGACGCCGTCCGAGGTGGGAAAGCTCTACAAGCGCGAGGGACAGGATCAGCCTGTGAGCGGCGTGACGGGCTTCTGGATGTTCCTGCCGATCGTCGGCTACTTCGTCTGGGTCCTCAAGGTTCAGGGCGCGCTCAACCGCTTCTGGGCGAGCAAGGGCGCGACCGCCTAGGGCTTCGCGCCTTCGGGCGGCGGCGGCTGGGAGAGCGCGCCCGGGATCGGGAACGGCTTCGGCCGCGGCTGCGGACGCTTCTCGCGCCCCTGCGAGGGCGGCTCGGCGGCGGGCGGCTCCTCCTCGCGGAAGACCTCGTCTGCGGGCTCGCCGGCGAGCAGCCGCTCGAACTGGTCCTTGTCGATCGTCTCGCGCTCGATCAGGATCGCCGACAGCTGGTGCAGCTCGTCCATGTGCTCGCGCAGCACCTGGTGCGCGCGATCGTGGGCCTCCTCGATCACGCGGCGAATCTCGTCGTCGATCTCGCGGGCGACCTCTTCCGAGTAGTCGGGTTCGGCGCCCATCTCCCGACCGAGGAACGGCATGTCATGGTTGCGGCCGAGGACGCGAGGACCGAGCTTCTCGCTCATCCCGAAGCGCATGATCATCTGCTTCGCGGTCGAGGTCACCTTCTCGATGTCGTTTGCGGCCCCGGTCGTAACCTCCTGGAAGACGAGCTCCTCGGCGGCGCGGCCGCCGAGCATCGCTGCAAGCTGGTCCATCAGCGCGGACTTCGTCGTCAGGTAGCGGTCCTCGCGTGGAAGTGAGATCGTGTAGCCGAGCGCCTGGCCGCGGCTGATGATCGAGATCTTGTGCACCTCGTCGGTGTGCTCGAGGTAGTGGCCGACGAGGGCGTGGCCCATCTCGTGGTAGGCCGTGATCTTCCGCTCCTCCTCGGAGAAGAGCCGCGTGCGCTTCTCCGGGCCGGCGATCACCCGCATGATCCCTTCCTCGAGCTCCTCCTGCTCGACCACCTTCTTGCCGCGGCGGGCGGCGAGCAGCGCCGCCTCGTTGACGAGGTTCGCGAGGTCGGCGCCGGTGAAGCCCGGCGTGCCGGCGGCGAGTGTGTCGAGGTCGACCTCGGAGGCGAGCGGCTTGCCCTTCGCGTGCACCTCGAGAATCTTGCGGCGGCCGTTGCGATCGGGCCGGTCGACGACGATCTGCCTGTCGAAGCGGCCGGGGCGGAGCAGCGCCGGGTCGAGAATGTCGGGCCGGTTCGTGGCCGCGATCAGGATGATGTTGTCCTTCAGCTCGAACCCGTCCATCTCGACGAGGAGCTGGTTCAGTGTCTGCTCGCGCTCGTCGTGACCGCCGCCGAGGCCGGCGCCGCGGTGGCGGCCGACCGCGTCGATCTCGTCCATGAAGACGATGCAGGGCGCGGCCTGCTTGGCCTGCTCGAACAGGTCACGCACGCGAGACGCGCCGACGCCGACGAACATCTCGACGAAGTCGGAGCCGGAGATCGAGAAGAACGGCACGCCCGCCTCACCGGCGACCGCGCGCGCGAGCAGCGTCTTGCCGGTGCCGGGCGGCCCGTACAGGAGCACGCCCTTCGGGATCCGCGCTCCGAGCGCCTGGAACTTTTTCGGGTTCTCCAGGAACTCCTTGATCTCCTGGAGCTCCTCGACCGCCTCGTCGACCCCTGCGACGTCCTTGAATCCGATCTTGGGCGAGTCGGGCGCCATGCGCTTGGCGCGGCTCTTGCCGAAGCTCATCACCTTCGAGCCGCCACCCTGCACCTGGTTCATCAGGAAGATCCAGAACCCGAACAGCAGGACGAACGGGAGCAACGACGTGAGGATCGACCACCAAGGCGAGGAACCGGTGCCCTTCGAGTCGAAGGTGACGTTCTTCCTCTGGAGCAGGTTCTGGAAGGCGATCTGCGACTGGTCGCTCGGGTAATTGACCTTCCACTTCTTGTCCTCGCCGATCAGCGTCGCGGTGATCTGGCGCTTGCTCGGGCTGAAGACGACCTCCTGGACCTGACGCGGGTCGGTCTCGACCTTCTGGATCAGGTCGGAGTAGGTGACCTTGCGGGGCGCCTTCGACTTCGGGATCAGCGTCTGACTCGCCAGGTAGACGAGCAGGACGATCACGATCAGGGGGAAAAGCGCGCTACGGAAGAAGCGGTTCACAGTTGGTCAATGCCAGCGTAGCAGGGAGGTTGCTCCGTTCCAGGCCGCCCGACCCACGAGATCCTAGGTTCCCTCGGGCATGAGCTCGTCGCTCAAGACCCCGACGTAGGGGAGATTGCGGTAGCGCTCGGCGAAGTCGAGCCCGTAGCCGATCACGAACCGGTTCGGGATCTCGAAACCGATCCAGCGCACCGGTACGTCGATCTCGCGACGGCCCGGCTTGGTCAAGAGCGCGCAGACCTCGAGCGAAGCGGGCTCGCGGGACTCGAGGTTGCGCATCAGGTACGAGAGCGTCAGGCCCGAGTCGATGATGTCCTCGACGACGAGGACGTTTCGCCCCTCGATGTTGATGTCGAGGTCCTTAAGGATCCGGACGACACCCGACGAGTCTGTGGCCGCGCCGTAGCTCGAGATCGCCATGAAGTCGACCTCGCAGGGGACGGTCAGGTGTCGCATCAGGTCGGCCATGAAGAAGACGGCGCCCTTGAGGACGCCAATCAGGAGCAGGTCTTTGCCTTCATAGGCCGCGGAGATCTCCTCGCCGAGCTCGGCGACGCGCGAGCGCAAGGCCTCGGAGTCGATCAGGATCTCTCCGACCGCATGCTCGAGCTCTGTTCTCATCACGCCCGCGTCACCCGTAGGTCTGTCACCTTTACTTGGGCATCCTCCACGATTCCGGGCACGGCGACAACCTGTCCGTCGCGGACGACGACCGGCCAAGAGTCGCGCTCCGCACGCGGGACCTTCGCGTCGACGAAGACGTCCTGCAGCTTCTTCGTCCTGCCCGCGATGCGGTCACCCGGCCGCCGGGTGCGGACCTCGAGACCGGGCGCGTTCGACTCGATCGTCCACGGGCCCCAGCGGACTGGGCCGCGCTCGAGGGAGAGGCTGTCGTACTCACGCACCGCCTTCAGGCCGCCGCCGAGGTCGGCGGACTTCGAGCCGTCGCGCTCGGCGAGCAGGGCGATGAGCGTGTCCTCGACGCCGCGTGGCAGCCGCGGCCGCTCGTCGGTGAGACGCGCGATGTTCTGCTCGGCAGCCGGGTGCAGGCGGCGGAGGAGCGGTACGAGCTCGGCGCGGATCAGGCCGCGGAGCGTGTCGGGGTTCGAGGAGTCGGTTCGGTACTCCAGCCCTTGGGCGCGGCAGTACGCCTCGGTCTCCTCCCGCCAAACGGTGAGCAACGGCCGGACGATCTCGTCCTCGCGGCGAACCTTGATCCCGCGCGTCGACCCGCTCGCCGCGAGGCGGTAGAGCACGGTCTCGACCTGATCCGACGCCGTGTGCCCGGTCGCGCGGAGCGGATGGTGCGCGGTGAGCGAGTACCGCACGTCGCGAAGTGTCGCCTCGGTCGCGCCAAGTAACAGTCTCTTACTTGGCCGAATTACGGTCGCTTGCAGGACTTCCGCACAGAAGGTCGCGTCCCCTTCGGACTCGTCTCCACGGAGGCCGTAATTGACATGGACGGAAGAGACGCGGTAGCCCAACTCCCGGAGGGCGTGCCACAGGCACGTGGAGTCGGCGCCGCCCGAGACGAGGCACGTCACCTCGCCGCCGGGCTCGATCAGGTCGTGCCGGCGGATGTGCGCCTCGATCCGCTGCAGGAGTTCCACTCCGCCATTTTGCCCCCGATAGGCTTCGGTCGTGCTCGACGAGTCGACCGAGTTCGGCGCCCACGCGGCGAGGCGGCTCCGCGAGGAGATCATCGGCTGGCTGACGACGGTGACGCCCGAGGGCGCACCCCGGCCGGTCCCCATCTGGTTTCTCTGGGACGGCGACCGGTCGATCCTGCTCTACAGCCGGCCGGAGAGGCGGAAGCTCGCCAACATGAAGGCGAACCCGAACGTCAGCCTGAACCTGGACAGCGACGGAATCGACGCGGACATCGTCGTCTGCTGGGGCGAGATGCGCGTGTCGGACGACCCGCCGTCGAGCGAGGTGCCCGGATACCGCGAGAAATACCGAGAGCGAATCGCCGCGCTCGGCTGGACTCCGGAGAGCTTCGCCGCCGATTTCTCCGTCCCGCTGCGGATCCACGTCTCCCGCATCCACGGCTGGTAACCGCTCGCTGCGCCCGCTCGCAGGGGGGAACAGTCGGTGTCCACCGTGGGCCCCTCCCAAAAAGCGCCGTCGCGAGAACGGCAGCGGCCGCGCCCGCCATGTCGGTCGCGGCGGCGTTAGAAGATCAGGCTGCGGTACGTGATCGTCCGCGTCATCCCGATCGCCTCGTAGACCCGGATCGCCGCCGCGTTCTCCGGGCGGACGAACAGGCAGACGCGCGGCACCTCCTCGAGCAACCGGCCGCAGAGATCGCGCATCCCCCGCTGGGCGTAGCCGCGGTTCCGAACGGAGGGATCGACCCAGACCTGCTGCAGCTGCACGGCCTCGGGTGTCCAGGCGGAGGCCTCGGCCTTGAAGAGGATCTTCCCTGCCTCGAGCCAGAGCCACGAGCGTCCCTCGCCGATCTGCGCCTGGGTCCGCCAGCGAAAGCCTTCGGGATCGTGTTCGAGCGGGTTGAGCCCGATCTCCTCCTCGTGGGCCGCCCCGCACGCCGGCACGAGGAGTCCGAGGTCGGCGAGCGTCGCCTCGCGCAGGCCGGTCCCGCCGGGCTCCGGTGCCTGCTCGAGCACGTACACGGGCTGGCCCGGACGATCCTCGCGCGGTGAGGACATCCGCGGCCCCGCCTCCGTCCAGAGCTCGTCCACGGCCCGCTCCTCGCCGATCAGCATCCGCGCGCGGCTGGCGGCGGCCGCACGCGCGAACGCGCCGCAACCAGAACCCGAGGGGACGACGTTGGCACCGACGTGGCAGAGCGCCGTCAGCTGCCCGTTCGCCGCGAGCGCGGAGAAGCGCCCGAGTCCCCGGCGGGCGACGTCCTCGAGGAAGACGCGCTCGACCGGATCCTCGGCGCAGAAGGCGAGGATCTGCGCCAGCGTCGGCTCCACGAGTGCCATGGAGCCATGGTCGCATAGGCTCCTCGCTATGCCTATCCATCTACGTGCCGAGCCAGGCGACTACGCGGACGGCTGCCTCCTTCCCGGCGACCCGCTGCGGGCGAAGTACATCGCCGACATGTTCCTCGAAGACGCGGTCGAGGTGAACCACGAGCGCGGGCTGCTCGGGTACACGGGCACGTTCCGAGGCAACCGCATCTCGGTCCAGTCGAGCGGGATGGGCTGCCCATCCGCCGGAATCGTGATCGAGGAGCTGACGCAGCTCGGCGTGAAGAAGCTCCTCCGGGTCGGCACGTGCGGCGGCCTCCAGCCCGATCTGCAGATGGGCGACCTGATCGTCGCCGTCTCGGCAACGCCGGCCGACGCGACGGCGACGCACTTGATCGGCGGCGAGCCGCATGCGCCGACGGCGGACTGGGAGCTCGTCCACGGGGCCGTCCATCACGCGAAACAGCTCGGAAAAGAGGTGCGCGTCGGCGGGGTCGTCTCCAGCGACGTCTTCTACAACCCGGACGGGCGCCAGTACGAGCGCTGGTCCGACCGCGGGATCCTCGCGGTCGAGATGGAGGCGGCGATGCTCTTCACGCTCGGCGCGCTGAGGAAGGTCCAGGCCGGCTGCCTGCTGATCGTCAGCGACGTGGTCGTCGAAGGCGAGTTCAAGCGGATCGCCGACGTGGACATGCGCGCGGCCGTCGATCAGATGACCGAGCTCGCGCTCGTCACGGTCACGGACGAGCACTAGCGTCGCGGGTGGGCGCGTCGACCGTCTTCCTGGTCAACCCCGCGTCGGCGGCCGGCTCGACGGGACGTCGGTGGCCGGCGATCGAGCGTCGAGCCGCGGCGGCCGGCCTCCACGGCCGTGCGCTCGTCTCCAAGCGGCCCGGGCAGCTCGCGGAGCTCGCGAGCGAGGCGGCCGGCGGTGGCGCCGAGGAGCTGGTGGTCGTCGGCGGAGACGGCACGGTGCACGAGGTCGTCGACGGGCTGATGCGAGCGGGACTCGCCGGGCAGGTGGAGCTGGCCGTCCTCCCGCTCGGCACGGGCAGGGACTTCGCCCGCAGCCTGCGGATCCCCCGCCGCCTGGACGCGGCGATCGCGGTCGCGCGAGGTGGGCGTGTGCGTACCGTGGACGTCGGCCGGGCCACGTACACTGCGGAGGGCCGGTCCGTGGAGGCCTTTTTCGCCAACTTCGCGGGCGCGGGGATCAGCGGCGGGATCGCGCGGCGCGCCAATACGACCACCAAGGCCTTCGGGGGCAGGCTCTCCTTCCTGTGGGCCACGATTGCGGTGTTCAGCCGCTGGCAGGCGGCGGACATGGCGGTGGAGCTCGACGGCGAGGAGAGGCGGGCACGACTGTTCGAGGCGCTGGCGATGAACGGGGACTACACCGCCGGCGGCATGTGGGCGGCTCCGCACGCGCAGCCCGACGACGGTCGCTTCGACGTCGTGCTGATCGGCGATTTCTCGAAGGCCGAATTCGCAACTACGTTCCCGAAGATCTACCGCGGCCGGCACGTGTCGCACGCCAAGGTCGAGATCCTCCGCGCCCGCAGCCTGCGGGTGGACGCTGCGACACCGCTCCCGATCGTGCTCGACGGCGAGCAGCCGGGCACGACGCCCGCTGCATTCGAGCTCATCCCCCGCGCGCTGCGCCTTCGCGTGCCGGCGTAGAG
>JBKPCT010000227.1:0-5149 GCA_046727515.1 Actinomycetota bacterium
GAAGCCGACGAACAACCCGCAGTCGCAGAGGGCCAAGGACGCGCTGTCCGCGGCGTTTGCGCCGACTAGGAGCGCGGCGGTCACGGACATCGTGGTCGTGCGCTCGCGGCGGTACACGGTCGACGCACCGGAGTTCAAGACCCTCGTCGGCAAGCTCGCGTCGGATGTGCGCCAGGCCGGCGTCGCCAGCGTGCACACGTATCTCGACCGCCGTGATCCGTCGCTCGTGACGAGCGATCGGCATGCGACCATGCTGCAGTTCTCGAAGGCCTCCGACGACGGCATCGACGCGATTGTCGGCGCGGTCGAGCGCGCCGATGCGAGCCCGGCCTTCGCGGTCGCGGTCACGGGCCAGAAGACGCTCGACCGTGACTTCAACCAGCTCTCGCAGAGCGATCTGCAGCACGGCGAGCTGCGCGTTGGACTCCCCGCTGCCCTGATCATCCTGCTGCTCGTCTTCGGGGCCGTCGTGGCCGGGCTCGTCCCGCTGTTGATCACCCTGCCCTCGATCGCGGTCGCGCTCGGACTGGTGGCGGTGCTCGCGCACGCGTTCAGCCTCTCGGTCTTCGTGATCAACATGCTCACCGGGATGGGGCTCGCGCTCGCGATCGACTATTCGCTGTTCGTCGTCTCGCGCTTCCGGGAGGAGCGTGGCCGCGGCCGCGAGGTACTGCAGGCGATCGCTGCCTCGGCAACGACCGCGAACCGCGCGGTCGTGTTCAGCGGGACGACGTTCGTGATCGCGATGTTCGGGATGCTGATCGTGCCGAGCTCGATCATGCGCAGCCTCGCGGTCGGTGCGATCGTGGTCGGGATCGTCTCGGTCGTCGCCTCGGCGACCTTGCTGCCTGCGCTCCTCGGGCTGCTCGGCGACCGGGTCGACGCGCTCCGCATCCCGCTCGTCGGGAGGCGCTCGCTCGAAGCCGCCAATCCCGAGGGCCGCTTCTGGGGCGCGATCATCCGCGGGGTGCTGCGCCGGCCGGGGCTGAGCCTGGCGCTCTCGGTCGCGCTGCTGCTCGCCGCCGCCTCGCCGATCTTCGGAATGCACGTCGGCACGAGCGGTGCGACCGTGCTGCCCGACCGGTTCGAGTCGAAGCAGGGCTTCGCCGCCCTCCGGCGCGACTTCCCGCGGGCGACGTCCGACCCAGTCGAGATCGTCGTCGACAAGCGCGCAGCCGGACCCGCCGTCCAACGGGCGCTCAGCGAGCTTCGGGGCAGGCTCGCATCCGACCCACGCTTCGGCCCGGGAACGATCCAACGCTCTGCCGACGGTCGCGCCGCCGTCCTTTCGGTCCCCGTCCGCGGCGACCCCTCCGGCGACTCTGCCGTCTCCGCCGTGCGCGACCTCCGCTCGACGCTCGTTCCGGCTGCGTTCGAGCACACCGAGGCCGAGGTGCTCGTCGGCGGCACGACCTCCGAGGACATCGACTACTTCGACTCGGTCATCGGCCCGGCGCCCTGGGTGATCGCCCTGGTGCTAGCACTGACGCTCGTCTTCCTGACCGTCGTCTTCCGCTCGCTCGTCGCCGCGGGGACGGCGGTCGTGCTCAACCTACTCTCGGTCGGCGCCGCCTACGGGCTGCTCGTGCTCGTCTTCGAGCACGGCGTCGGCGCCGGCCTGTTCGGCTTCGAGCAGATGAACACGATCGAGGCCTGGGTGCCGCTCTTCCTCTTCTCGGTCCTCTTCGGGCTCTCGATGGACTACCAGGTCTTCCTGCTCAGCCGCATCCGGGAGCGCTTCGACCAGAGCGGCGACACGACCGACGCCGTCACCTTCGGCGTCGCCTCGACCGCGCGAATCATCACCGGCGCCGCCTTGATCATCGTTGCCGTCTTTGCCGGCTTCGCAAGCGGGGAGCTGATCATGTTCCAGCAGATGGGCTTCGGCGTCGCGGCCGCGCTGCTGATCGACGCCACGATCATCCGCTCGGTCGTGCTCCCGAGCGCGATGAGGCTGCTCGGCGACTGGAACTGGTACCTGCCCCGCTGGCTCAGCTGGCTGCCCCGGCTCCAGGTCGAGCAAGCCGGCCCGGGCGCCAACGCGCGGGCGGCATTCGAATGACAGGAAGGGAGAACCAAATGTCGATGGCCCATCCTTTGCCGAACGACGAGGCGCTGGAGGACGCACGGCGTCATGTGCGCCGCAAGCGGATCTTCTACATCGTGGTGGGGGTCTGGATTGCCCTGTGCGTAATGTGGTTCGTGATCGACCTGACCGATGACAGCAGTTCCTGGTGGTTCTACTGGCCGATGTTCGGTTCAGGCATCGCCGTAGCCATCACTGGAATCGTGCTGCTCGGGATCGGCGGGCTCTTCGGCGCCGACTGGGAGCGCCGCGAAATCGACAAGTACCTCCGCCGTCGAGCCAGACCGTAAGGGACGCGGACTGACCAAGGAGACATGTGGTGATCGACGGAGTGAGCCCCGCAAACCCGGCAGCGTCAGCCTCCACCTGCAAGACGATCCGCGACGCACGAAAAGGAGAGCGATGAGCCCCACCACGAAGAAGACCAAGCAGAAGAAGGACGGATTCACGGCCGACGAGAAGGCGGCGATGAGAGCGCGCGCGAAGGAACTGAAGGCCGCCGAGGATGGGGAAAGCGCGGTAGGCACCGCGCTCGCCGAGATGGCACCAGACGACCGCGCGATCGGCAAGCGGATTCACGCACTCGTCAAGGAGAGCGCGCCGGACCTCAAGCCGAAGACCTGGTACGGGATGCCCGCATATGCCAAGGATGGCAAGGTCGTCTGCTTCTTCCGCAACGCGGGGAAGTTCGAGGAGCGGTACGCGATGCTCGGCTTCAACGACAGCGCGAACCTCGACGACGGCTCGCTGTGGCCGGTCGCCTACGCGATCAAGGAGCTGACCACGGCCGACGAGGCCAAGATCCGCAAGCTCGTGAAGAAGGCGGTGAGCGAGCGTTGAGCGAAACCACCGTCACCATCCAGAACGAGCTCGAGATCCGCGTCGAGCGGGTCTTCGATGCGCCACGCGCGCATGTCTTCTCAGACGTTCCAGGGCACTTGCAGACGCTCGAGTTGCGCAGTCAATGATGAATTTTGGTGAGCAGCGTCGTGGTATTCGAGAGCTGACGCTCCGAATCGAAAGGAGTCGTCGATGGCCGAAGTGCAAGTCCTGGTGAGCGATCTCGTTATCGGCGAGTCACCACGCTGGCACGAGGACCGCCTCTGGTTTGCTCACTGGGGGACGGGCGAGATCGTTGCGGTCGATCTCGAGGGCAACAGCGACGTCGTCGCGACTGGTCGGACTGGACTGGGATGGTCGATCGACTGGCTGCCTGACGGCCGGCTCCTCGTGACCGGCGAGGAGCTGACACGCCACGAGCCGGATGGATCGAAGGTACGGCATGCCGATCTGAGCTCGATCGACGACACCGGGTGGAACGAGGTCGTCGTGGACGGCCGCGGCAACGTCTACGTCAACAGCGTGGGCTTCCGCTTCGGTGCGGAGGAGTTCCGCCCGGGTGCGATCGCGCTGATCACCCCCGACGGCTCCGTCCGGCAGGTGGCAGAGGGGATCGCGTTCGCCAACGGGATGGTCGTGACGCCCGACAACTCCACGCTGGTCATCGCCGAATCCTTTGCCGGAACGCTCACCGCGTTCGACATCGGCGCCGACGGCAGCCTGTCGAACCGCCGCGTCTGGGCTGAAGGCGTCGCACCCGACGGCATCTGCATCGACACCGACGGCGCGATCTGGACCGGCTCAGGGGCTAGCTCTTGCGTGCGTGTCGGCGAGGGTGGTCAGTCGCTCGACCGGATCGAGCTTGACCGGATGCCCTTCGCGTGCATGCTCGGCGGCCCCGGCCGCAAGACGCTCTTCGTGATGGTCGCGGACTGGGACCGCTCGGCCGATCCCGGCGACAACATGGCCCGGCTGACCACGGGACCCAGGACCGGTCAGATCGTCACCGTCGAGGCACCGGCGCCCGGCGCCGGCTGGCCATAGAAAGGAAGCGACATAAGCAGCGAAACGACCCAGTCCGACCTGACGGCGCTCGGCGATCGCCTCGTCGGCGCCTGGAAGGTCTCCGGCGAAACCGAGGGCGAGACGAGCTGGGAATGGATGGAGGGCGGCTTCTTTCTGATCCAGCGCGGCTGGACGCGCCGCGAAGGCGTGGAGCAGACCTACCTGCAGGTCATTGGCCACGACCGCGTGCCCGGCTCCGAGCCGGCCGACGCGATCAGCGGCCGTCTGTACACGAACCACGGCGACACGCTCACCTACGTGTGCGAGCTGGACGGCGACACGATGACGATTTGGATGGGCGAGAAGGGCTCCCCCGCGGTCTACACCGGCACCTTCAGCGCCGACGGCAACACGATCGAAGGGGAATGGGTATGGCCCGGCGGCGGCTACAAGGAGACAATGACCCGCGCCCGCGGATAACGGACTGCTCTCGAGACGCGGTCACCGCACAGGTCAACGGCAACGGATGGGCCCAGCTCGGCTTTGAGCGGCACCTCGGCGAGCTCCGGCGAGGGGAGTGCAGTCGTGAGCGCCTGCAGAACGTCGCCGTCGGGATCACGCGCGACCACCCGATCGAGCGCCGCGAGCAGGCGTGCGTGTAGCCGTCGGTCGCGACACGACCTGGTCCGCGTCGAGCTTCTCGACCACCGCCAGAGCGAGGCGGCGCGCTGGGGCCGAGCTGTGCCGGCGCATGGTGCGGTGCGGTCACGCCGACCGTCCCGCACGCCGACTGTCGCGATCGACGTCGTCGTCGTTCGATCGGGAGAGGTTCAGCAGGTTTCGACCGCAGGGATGGTGAGAGGGGAGGAGCGCCCATGAAAAAGGTCTGGCGCGTGTGCGCGGTTTGCTCTGAACAGCTCTCCGGCTGGACGCGGCGTTGGTTCACGGCAGGTCGCGCTCTGCTCGCAGGAGTAGCGCACGCTTGCGATCAGCCTGTCACGTTCAGTCCGCATCGCCATCCGACAACCGCAGCTCGCCAGCGAGCCGGTCGACCTGCGCCTCGCGCGGAAACGCAAGGGCGAGTCGGTCAGCGGTACCGGGCGGGGCACTGTGCACGAGGACCTTGTCGCTGTCGAGCTGTTCCGCGACCTCGGGATAGACCATCGTGCTGATGATGAGCGCGCGGACCGGCTCGCCGGTGTTGTTCCGGAGCTGGTG
>JBKPCT010000228.1:0-4879 GCA_046727515.1 Actinomycetota bacterium
CCGGCGCTCGACATCGCCGAGAACATCTTTCTGGGTCGTGAGCTCCGCCGAGGCGGCGTTGCCGGGCGCGTGCTGCGGGCGCTCGACAAGCGGAGGATGCGCCGCGAGGCCGCGCGGCACTTCTCCGAGCTCAAGATCGGAATTCCCTCGATCGGTCAGGCCGTCGAGAACCTGTCGGGCGGCCAGCGTCAGGGCGTCGCGGTCGCCCGGGCGGCCGCCTGGGGCCGGCGGCTCGTGATCATGGACGAGCCGACGGCCGCTCTGGGCGTGAAGGAGACGCGCCAGGTCCTCGACCTGATCCTGCGGGTGCGGGATGGTGGTTTGCCCGTGATCCTGATCAGCCATGACATGCCGCACGTTTTCGAGCTGGCCGACCGGATCCAGATCATGCGGCTCGGAAGACGCGTGGCCGTCGTCACCCCCCATACCCATTCGATGCCCGAGGCGGTGGCAATCATGACCGGCGCGACGCGCGTCGAACTGGAGCGCTCGCTGACTAAAGGCGACGGGTGACGTGTCGACGCGAGCGAGCGCGACCCGGCGCGGGCAGGCTCTCGTCGAGCCCCTGCTCGACGCCGTCAACCGCGCGCCGAGCCGGTTTCTTCTTGGGATCACGGGGCCGCCCGGTGCCGGCAAGTCCACGCTCGCCGCCGTGGTCGAGCGCAGGGTAAACGCCGAGCGCGAGCGGGGCTTCGCAGCCGTATTGCCGATGGACGGCTTCCACCTCTCGAACAGGGAACTCGAGGCGCTCGGCTTGCGATCGGTGAAGGGTGCGCCCGAGACATTCGACGTCGATGGGTTCGTGCGGCTTCTCGAACGTGTGCGACGGGACTCCGCCTCCACACTCCTCTGGCCCGCCTTCGAGCGGGAGACCGAGAGGACGGTGCCCAGCGCGATCACGATTGCTTCCACGACGAGGCTCGTCGTCATCGAGGGCAACTACCTCCTGCTCGACCGCCCTGGCTGGCGCGAGGTTCGTCCGCTACTGGACGAGGTCTGGTACGTCGACGCGCCGCGCGACGTGCTGCGGGAGCGGCTGCTCGCGCGGGCGCTCGCCGGCGGCCGGACGGAAGCCGAGTCGATCTCGAAGGTGGACGCGAGTGACCTCCGGAACGCGGACCTCGTCGCGACGACGAAGGCGGCGGCCGACCGCCGCCTATCCGGCGTATGAGCCACGAACGAAGCTACCTCAGCATCATCACCGGCTCGTTCTCCTCGCCGGCGGTCGGGAATCCAACCGTGGTCGTCGTCGAGGCCGCGTACCGCCGGCTCGGGGTGGATGCCCGCTACATCAACTGCGAGGTGCTCCCCGAGCATCTCGGCGACGCCGTCCGAGGAGCGCGTGCGATGGGCTGGGCCGGCTTCAATCTCTCGATCCCCCACAAGGTCGCCGTCCTGCAACATCTCGACCGGCTCGCGGCCTCGGCGGAGATAATCGGTGCCGTCAACTGCGTCACCGTCACCCGCGACGGCGAGCTGGTCGGCGAGAACACCGACGGACAGGGCTTCGTCGCCTCGCTGCGTGCGTTGGCCGACCCGGCCGGGAAAGCGATCGTGTTGTTGGGGGCAGGCGGAGCCGCGCGCGCGATCGCAGTGGAGACCGCCCTGGCGGGAGCCGCGTCGGTCACCGTCGTCAATCGGGATCGCCTGCGCGGACAACAGCTCGCCGACCTGATCGACGAGCGTACGCCCGCGGCGGCGGAGCTCGTCGTCTGGGATCGAACCTACGAGATTCCCACGGGCACCGATATCCTCGTGAACGCGACCTCGGTCGGCCTGTTCCCGGACACCGAGGCGCGCCTGAACATCACCACCGACAGCCTCCTGCACGGGACAGTCGTGGCGGACGTGATCCCCAACCCGCCGCACACGGCCTTCCTCGAGAGCGCACGCCAACGAGGCTGTGCGACGCTCGACGGTCTCGGCATGCTCGTGAACCAGGCCGCCATAAACATCCGCCACTGGACCGGGTTGGAGGCGGACACCGATCTCATGCAGCGCACGCTCGCTCAGCTGTTCCAGGGCTGAGCGAGAGCGTCTGCCAGTTCATCTTCCGGCGGTCGACCGAGCCCAGGTGGCCCTGGCCGGTAAGCGGCCACTCCACGCCGTCCGACTCGGGGTGCGCACGGAAACGCCACCTCGTCGGTCGGGCGTCGTTCTGGAGCCCTTGATCAGGTCGAAGGAGCGGCTTTCTTCAGCTCCTCTTCGGTCCAGAGGTGCTTGGCGATGTTCTCCGCGGTGAGGCGGGGCCCAATCCGCTTCGGGGACAGGCACCCCTCCTCGTGAAGGGCGCCGTATGCGCAGGCCATGACCAGGTGAGGTGAGCCGCCGGGCACGTCGACGACCCGGCCGCACCACGTGTACACGTGCTCGCCGGCGGCGCAGCGCTGGGCCTGCTCCCGGAAGCGGCGGCTAGCCTCGACGGCCGGGGGTGCATGGCCCGGAATTCGGTGGACGCCTTTGATTTCCAACCCTCTCACTCTCTTCATAGGTCGGCGCCGCGGAAAAGAAAAGGGAGGACGAGGATGATGCACCCCCGATCGGCTGGAGGTCCCTTTGCAGGTACAACGTCTGCCGCCTCAGTCCTGCCTGGGGTGGGAGCGGAGGATCCGTCTAGCCGGGCGGGTCACCCGCGCCGGCTGCTCGTTCCCATGAGAACTGCTCGCGCGCAATCCGCGGCCTGCCGTCGACGAGAGGGCGCCACTCGTCCAGGGCCTCCGCGACCAGCCAGTGGAAGGGATCGTCGACGAGCGCCGATACGAGCCACTCGACCTCGTGCGCCTCGAACACGAAGACGACCTCTGTCGCGGAGAGGAAGACGCTGTGCCGGACGAGCCCGCTCTCCTGCAGGTCGAACGGCGGGCCCTTCGCGATCAGCTCTTCCGCGCGCGGCTGAGCGCCGTCCTTGAGCCGGGCGATCAGCGCCAGGCGCTCCACACGTTCCTCCGCTCGACGGCTCGCACGCTGCGGATGAACACTCTACGCGGGCCGACTCGAGGCTGGGGTCCTTCGAAGTCAGTCGGTGTCGCTTGCACCCGGCGCGGATACGGGAACGAGCAGCATCGGCAGTGGCGCGCGTTCGAGCGTTTCGCGGACGACGGGGGCGCGCGCGGACGAGAGCTCCCGTGACCAACCGAATGCGATCAGGTCGCAGTCGCTCTCTGTGGCAACGACGGGGACGAGCTCGCCCATGCGGCCTACGCGGGTCTCCAGTTGAACCTCGCCGATCCCCCACCGGCAGTAACGGCTTACGAATTCAGCCGCCCAGGCCGGCTGCTCGTGCTGCGGCTGGTCGGTGAAGGCCGGAATCGACTCGGCATCGTGAACGTGCAGCGCCAAGACGTCGACCCCTGCCTCGCGGGCAGGCTCGAACAGCCAGCGCGGCGCGAGCGTATGCGAGACCAAGCCCTCGATCGGGACCAGCACCCGCCGGAAACTGGCCGGCGGATCGGCCTCGGGCGGGACGATCATCACCGGCTTCCGCAGCCTGCTGGCGACCGCCGAGGCGGTCCCCCCCAGCGGCCTGCGCGCGCACGCTGTCCCCCGCGCGCCGACCGCGAGCGCGACGACGTCGCTCGCCGCGCCGACCTCGACTAGCCGCTCGACGACCGGCCCAGCGAGCGCGCGAAACGGGACCCCCGCCGCCTCGGCGGTGCTCCGCGCCGTGCGATCGCCGTCCGTCTGGACGTGCACCGCCTCCACCTCGGAATCGAGCAGCCGGGCGAACGCGCGCGCGGCGGTCAGCAGCGCCTTCCCGGCGAGGCTGTTGTCCAGGGCCGCCAGAACCTTCGTCATCCCGCTGTCACCTCCCATTGTGCATCTCCTTGCCGGACCTGCCACTCGCCCAGCGTGGGGGTTACCCCGTCGCGATCGATGCGAAGCCGAAGCGGTCTCCCGCGGAACCGCAGCGAGAACTCGAGTGCATTCCACTCCTTCGGCAGTCGGGGATCGACGAGCAGTGCATCGGCGCCTGGCCGGATGCCGCCGAACCCGAACACGAGCGCCTGCCACAGACCCCCCATGGTCGCCAGATGCAGGCCGCCGGCGGCGCTGCCGCTCAGATCATCGAGGTCCATCCGCGCTGCGATCCGCAGGGCTTCGAGTGCAGGTCGGTAACGGCCCGCTCGGGCGAGCACGCTTGCGTTGACCGCCGGAGAGAGCGAGCTGCCGTGCGCGGTCCGCGGCTCGTAGAAGTCGAGATTCGGGACGAGCGAGCCCGGAGCCACCTCGTCTGGGAGGATGTGGTGAAGCATCAGAACGTCTGCCTGCTTCAGCACCTGTGCCCCTTCGGTACGTTCGGCGCCGAGCAGGAGATCGGCAGCGATCGGCCGGCGCGGGGCGATCTCCTCGATCACGAGGGGCTCCAGCTCGAAGAAGCCGGCGAATTGCTCGTAGAGACCGCTCGCCCGGTCGTAGCCGTCGACGAGCCTTTCGGCGATCGTCAGCCAGGTTGTTCGCTCGTCCCCGTCGACGTCGCCGCTGGCCGCCGCCTGGCGCAGGTTCCAACGTGCGAGCACGTTCGTGAATGCGTTGTCGTCGACCGGCTCGTGGTACTCGTCCGGGCCGATGACCCCGTAGATATGTGCCCGGCCGTCCTGGTCGAAGCGCACTCGCGACGCCCAGTAGCGGGCAGTCTCGACAAGCAGATCGTGGCCGGGCCCAGACGCGAACACCTCGTCGCCCGTCCAGGCCAGGTAGTGCGCAGCTGCCCAGGCGACGTCGCCGGTGATGTGCTCCTCGAGCTCACCTGTCCGAATAGCGACGAGCTGACCGGTGGCGAGCCGCGCGGCCTCAGGCGTCACGTCGCGTCCGTCTTCGGCCGACTCCCAGGGAAACCGGGCCCCCTGCCGGCCCAGCGAGCGGGCGAACTCGCGCGCGG
>JBKPCT010000229.1:0-6250 GCA_046727515.1 Actinomycetota bacterium
GCTCGCGCTCGGGCTCGTCGCGGCGAGCGTCAAGAGCGGCCTGCCGCTCTTCCTCGGCGCCTACCCGATCACCCCGGCCTCGGGGATCCTCGAGGAGGTGGCAGGCTACAAGCACTTCGGCGTCCGAACCTTCCAGGCCGAGGACGAGATTGCTGCATCCGGGGCCGCGCTCGGCGCGTCGTTCGGAGGTGCGCTCGGTGTCTCGACCTCGAGCGGGCCCGGGATCGTCCTCAAGCAGGAGACCATCGGGCTCGCGGTGGCGCTCGAGCTGCCGCTCGTGATCCTCGACATCCAGCGCGCGGGGCCGGCGACGGGCATGCCGACGAAGCCGGAGCAGGGCGATCTGCTGAATGTGATGTTCGGGCGTAACTCCGAGTCACCGGTCCCGGTCGTGGCCGCGTCGACGCCGGGCGACTGCTTCGACGCCACGCTCGAGGCGTGCCGGATCGCGCTCCAGTACCGGACGCCGGTCTTCATGCTCTCGGACGCGTACCTCGCGAACGGCTCCGAGCCGTGGCTGATCCCCGACCCGGACTCGATCCCCGAGATCGGCGTCGAGTTCGCGGCCGCGCCGAATCAGGGAGGGTCGTTCATGCCGTACCTGCGCGACCCGGAGACCTTGGCGCGACCGTGGGCCGTTCCCGGGACGCCCGGGCTGGAGCACCGGATCGGCGGTCTCGAGAAGGCCGACGTGACCGGCAACGTCTCCTACGACCCCGAGAACCACGACTACATGGTCCGCGTCCGCGCGCAGAAGGTCGCCGGGATCGCGGCCGACATTCCCGAGCTCGAGGTCGACCACGACGAGGGCGCGACGCTGCTCGTCCTCGGGTGGGGCGGTACGTACGGGCCGATCACCGCCGGGGTGCGGCGCGTCCGCAAGGCGGGCGGGAAGGTCGCGCAGGCGCACCTGCGGCACCTCAATCCGTTCCCGCGCAATCTTGGCGAGGTGGTCGGTAGCTACGATCGCGTGCTCGTGCCGGAGATGAACCTCGGCCAGCTGCTGAAGCTCGTGCGCGCCGAGTTCCTCGTCGACGCCGCGGGCTACAACCGTGTCCGCGGGCTCCCGTTCACCTCGGCCGAGCTCGCGGAGGCGATGGAGGCAATGCTGTGAGCGAGTCCGGGAACGGCAACGGCAAGCTGACCCTCACCGCGAAGGACTTCAAGACCGACCAGGAGGTCCGCTGGTGTCCGGGCTGCGGCGACTACGCGATCCTCGCCGCGGTTCAGAGCTTCATGCCCGAGCTCGGGATCGAGCGCGAGCGCCTGGTCTTCGTCTCCGGGATCGGCTGCGCCGCGCGGTTTCCGTACTACATGCAGGTCTACGGAATGCACTCGATCCACGGGCGCGCGCCGGCGATCGCGACGGGTCTGGCTGCATCCCGGCCTGACTTGTCGGTCTGGATCGTGACCGGCGACGGCGACGCGCTCTCCATCGGCGGCAACCACCTGATTCACGCCCTGCGCCGCAACGTCAACCTGAAGATCCTGCTCTTCAACAACCAGATCTACGGGCTGACGAAGGGCCAGTATTCGCCGACGAGTGAGCTCGGCAAGGTGACGAAGTCGACGCCGATGGGCTCGCTCGACTACCCCTTCAACCCGGTGTCGCTGGCGATCGGCGCCGAGGCGACGTTCGTGGCGCGGTCGATCGACACCGACCGCAAGCACCTGACGGAGGTGCTGCGCAGGGCGGCGACGCACGCGGGCACCGCCTTCGTCGAGATCTACCAGAACTGCAACATCTTCAACGACGGCGCGTTCGCCGCCGTGAAGGAGCACGCCGAGAATCAGATCCGCCTCGAGCACGGGCAGCCGATCCGGTTCGGTGCCGAGAGCGAGCGCGGTGTGCTGCAGCGCGCCGACGGCTCGTGCGAGCTGGTCGACGTCGCCGAGGTGGGGGAGGACGCGCTGCTCGTCCACGACGAGCACCACGAGACCTCGAGCCTCGCCTTCGCGCTCTCCCGGATCGCGCATACGCCGACGGGGCCGACGCCGGTCGGCGTCTTCCGCGACATCGAGCGGCAGGTGTACGACGAGCTGATGGCCGAGCAGATCGCCGCGGCGAAGGAGAAGCGCGGCGAGGGCGACCTCCGCGAGCTGCTGCACGCCGGCGACACCTGGATGATCAGCTAGATATCTCCTGACCGTTTTAGCGGATAGGACGGGCGAGGGGCTCGACTTCAGCGAGTCGGTGCGGCGCGCGGCGCGGCAGTGGCGGACGTAGGCGCCGTTCTCCTCGCCGACACGAGCGCGTGGCACCACAGCGCCGCCCCCGCAGTGGCGGACGCATGGGAGCGCAAGCTCCGCGAGGATCAGATCGCCACGACAGCGCCGGTACGGCTGGAGGTGCTCTTCAGCGCCGAGAGCGCCAGCGACTACGACGCGATCGCGGCGGGGCTCACCGCGGTGCGTCAACTGGCATGCGGGGAGGCGGCGTGGGAGAGAGCGCTCGAGATCCAACGGCGACTAGCCCACCGGGCGGCCCTTCACCACCGAATTCAGATCCCCGACCTGCTCGTTGCGGCCGTGGCAGAGATCGAAGGCGTCGTCGTCTGGCACTACGACAGCGACTTCGACCGAATCGCAGAGCTCACGGGGCAGCCGACCGAGTGGGTCGCGCCGCGCGGCTCGCTCTAGGAGGGGGTCAGGGACGATCAGCTAATGCGGCACCGGCACAGCTTCGGGACGAGCGCAGGGTCAGCGCCAGGGCAGCCCCTCGAAGCTGTCGGGCCGCCCAGGCTTCCACGGCGGGAACGGCGCGTAGGCCTCGCGCGGCTCGTTGGTCTCGCGCTCGACTCCCGCTCCGTGCTGCAGCGCGAGCTCGTTCCGCGGGTAGACGGCCGAGTGAGGGTGGTACCGCGAGCCCGACATGAAGATCACGCATGGCCCGTTGCCGGCGCCGACGAAGGCGTGCTCTGTCCCCGGCGGGCAGTGGACGAAGTCCCAGGTCCTCAAGGGCCGCTCTTCGCCCTCGATCAGCAGCAGGCACTCACCCTGGAGGACGAGGAAGTCCTCCTGGTTGTCCTCGCGGTGGTAGCGGCCTCCGGACTGGCCGGGCCGAAGCACCGCGATCGTGAAGCCGAGCTCGGGAAACGGCACCGGATCGCCTTCGAACACGCACGCGTCCCCGAGCACGGGATTCGTCACCCAGGCCGCGTCGCGCACGTTGACGACGAACCAGCCCTCGGTTGCCGCGACGAGCCCCGCGTCGGACGGTTCGAGCCTCGCCTCCGGAATTGGCGCCCTCAGCTTGCCGGCATCTCCCCGCCGGTGTGGGCGAAGGTCTTGTTGACGATCTTCCACGTCCCGTCGATCTTCGCCAGCGTGAAGAAGTCGACGAACGAGAGCGCGCCCCAGCAGCGGTCCTCTTCGAGCCGCACGGTCGCCGCATCTCCAACCTGCTCGATCGCCGTGATCCGCGCGCTGAAGCTGCCGTCGCTGTCGAGCGGCATCTGCTCGACGGTCTCGGCGAGCCGGCTTGCCGGCATGTCGTAGCGCTGTCCGCCGATGTGGCCGTACATCCAGGCGGCCTCGTGGAACCCTTCGTTGATCTTGTCCGGATCGCCTCTGGATGCCCCGTCGACGTACAGCTGTATCGCAGCCTCGATCGCCGCGCGGTCCGTTGCCTCGGTCACTGCGGTCGACATCGCCTACCTCCTGGTCGCTTGGCCGGAGCGTAACGCAGTGGCCGCCTGGGAGACTATTAGGCATGACACAGAGAGCAACATTCGCAGCCGGGTGCTTCTGGGGCGTCGAGTCGGCGTTCCGGGCGATCCCCGGCGTAACAGCCACCCGCGTCGGCTACACCGGCGGTCACACGGACGATCCCACGTACTACGAGGTCTGCTCGGACACGACCGGCCACGCAGAGGCGGTCGAGGTCGAGTTCGACCCCGAGCAGGTCTCCTACGACGAGCTGCTCGCCGTCTTCTGGGCGAACCACGACCCGACGACGCCGAACCGGCAGGGGCCGGACGTCGGCAGCCAGTACCGCTCGGCGATCTTCTTCCACTCGGCCGAGCAGCAGGAGGCGGCGCAGAAGAGCAAGGCAGCGATCCAGGCCGCGCTGCCCGCCCGCGTTGTCACCGAGGTCGTCCCGGCGCAGACCTTCCACGAGGCCGAGGACTACCACCAGCAGTACCTCGAGAAGCGGGGCGCTTCCGTGTGCACTCCGCAACTGACCGCTCGGCACGCGTAGCGCCGATCCCGAGCGGCCCGCCCTGTGCGCGCACGCCCTCCGGCGGCACCTAGACGATCGCCTGGCTCGGCACTATTGTTCGCCGCGGCGTGCCGTTCGGCACGTTGGAGAGAAAAGGGGAGGGAAATGAGATCTCAGCTGCGGCTACGCTCCGCGGCCTGGCTCGCGGGTCTCGGGCTGCTCGTCGCGGCGCTCCTGGTCCCGGCCGCCGCGCAGGCCAACCCGGGCTTCTACGCGAGTCCGCTCTTCGGCATCTCAGCAGCCCCCGGTGGGCATCTGCTCGTCGCGGACGCCGGCCAAGGAATCGTCGACGCGGACTCGGGCGCGCTCGTCGTCAGCCTGCCGAACGTCGACGACGTCGCGCCGATCGCCGGGACGAGCGACCTGTGGGCGACGGTGAGCGGCGACGTCGGCGACCAATGGCTCTACCGCGTGCACAACGGGACGGCCACGCGGGTCGCCAACCTGTACGACTACGAGGCGAAGCACAACCCGCACCCCGCGGAGATCGATTCGAACCCGTTTGCCGTCGCGGATCTCGGCGGGGGGGAAGCGCTCGTCGCCGATGCCGGCGGCAACGACCTCCTCGAGGTCGACAAGCACGGAAAGGTAAAGCTGGTCGCGGTCTTCCCGGACGAGCTCACCCCGACGGCGAACATCAAGAGCCTGTTGGGCTGTCCTTCCGGGCCGCCGGACATCTGCGGTCTCCCGGCGATGATCCCGACTGAGCCGGTGTCGGACAGCGTCGCGGTCGGTCCTGACGGCGCGTACTACGTCGGCGAGCTGAAGGGGTTCCCTGCTCCGACCGCGGCATCGAAGGTCTGGCGAATCGCGCCGAATGCGCGGAATGCGCGGTGCGGCAAGAGCCCGCTCTGCGAGGTCGCGCTCACTGGATTCACGTCCGTCATCGACCTCACCTTCGGCCCGGACGGCCGGCTGAACGTCGCGCAACTCGACGACGCCAGCTGGGCCGCGATCGAGATCACGGAAGGTGCGGGCTCGGTGGGTGGGTCGGTCCACGCGTGCAGCCTCGCCACGAAGTCGTGCCAGACGGTCGTGTCGGGCGTTCCGATCCTCACGTCGATCGCCTACCGCGGCGACGGCAGCCTGTGGGGCAGCACGTGGGCGCTCGTTCCGGGGCAGGCGGACGTCGTCCAGCTCGCGCCTTAGCACGAGAGGTCGGGTCGGGCCCTGCGCCCGACCCGACGTCTACCCAAGCCCGCCTCGAGGCCGCACCGGCTAGAGCTCCGGCTCCTCCTCGGCGACGGCAACCCGAACGACCGGCGCGCGCCTGCGCGGACTTCTGAGGTCGCGCAGGCGCACGAGCGCCAGCGTGGTCGCCGCCAACCCGGCGAGACCCGCGACCGCGAACGCGAGCGTCGTTCCGCCGACCGAGGCGAGCCAGCCGGCCAGGAGGCCTCCGATCGGCGACAGGCCGGCGAACGCGAACAGGTAGAGGCTCAGCACTCGTCCGCGCAGATGGTCGGGGGCGGTCAGCTGGAGGATCGACTGGCTGTTCGCCGTCCAGGTCGAGAAGCAGAAGCCGATCGCGAGCAGGAGCCCGGCGGCAACGGCCTCGTTCCGGACCGGCGCGAGCAGCAGCATCGCGCTGCTGAACCCGGCAGCCCCCAGGATCACCGCGCGCCAGCTGGCCCGGCTCATCGCTGCCGCTCCGAGCGCCCCGAGCAGCGCCCCGACGCCGAAGCAGGCGAAGAGCACGCCGAACACCGCCGCGTCGGCATGGAGCGTCTTCGACGCGAGCACCGGCAGCAGCACTCGGAAGTTGAACCCGGTCGTCGCGACGACGGCCGTGATCGCAAGGACGAGGAGCACCTCCGGCGTGCGCCGCGCGTATGCGAGGCCTTCCCGGATCGCGATGCCCGCGCGTGCGCGTGTCCGCCCCTCGAGCATGTACAGCTCCGCCGGCCGCATCAGCAGCAGCCCGGTCAGTACCGCGAGGAACGAGGCCGCGTTGAACGCGAAGCACCAGCCGATGCCGGCTGCCGCAATCAGGACGCCGCCGATCGCCGGTCCGACGATGCGTCCGGC
>JBKPCT010000230.1:0-10829 GCA_046727515.1 Actinomycetota bacterium
TGCCTGCACGAGCTGAAGCTGATCGTCGACCTGATCTACGAGGGCGGCCTCGAGGGGATGCGCTACTCGGTCTCGGATACAGCCGAGTACGGCGACCTCACCCGCGGCCCGCAGGTGATCGACGACCATGTACGCGACAACATGCGGAATCTGCTCTCCGACATCCGTGAGGGCTCGTTCGCGCACGAGTGGATCCAGGAGATGAAGACCGGCGAGCCGCGGCTGCAAGAGCTGCGCGCGAAGGCGGCCGACGAGCGAATCGAGGAGGTCGGCCGCGAGCTACGCGGCCTGATGCACCGCGCGGTCCCGGAGCCCGAAGCCGAAGCCGAGCCGGCCTAGCCGGCGGCGGAGGCGGTCACCGGGGCGGCCGTCGAGTCACGGACGACGAGCCGCGTCGCGAGCTCGATGCTCATCGCCTCGACGCGCTGATGATCGAGGAGGCGCAGGAGCACACTGACTCCCATCCGGCCCATCTCTGCGAGGGGCTGGCGCACCGTGGTCAGCGCCGGGGAGACGAGCCCCGACTGCTCGGCGTCGTCGAAGCCAACGACCGAGAGGTCATCGGGGACGCCGAGGCCACGGGCAGCCGCGGTGCGGATGGCGCCGATCGCGACGTTGTCGTTGAAGCCGAAGATCGCCGTCGGCCGCTCCGGCAGGTCGAGCAGCGCAGCGGCCGCGCCGTCGCCGCTCTCGATCGAGAAGTCAGACTCGACGACGAGCTCCGGATCGGGTAGGACTCCGGCGGCGGCGAGCGCAGAGCGGTAGCCGTTCAGCCGCTCGGTGCTGGCCATCCAGTCGCGGGGGCCCGTGATGGCACCGATGCGCCGGTGCCCGAGCGAGAGCAGATGCTGGACGGCTGCGCGGGCGCCCGACGCGTTGGCAGCGGAGACCGCCGGGATCCCCTCGTCGAGCTGCACGCGCGGATCGACGACGACGAAGGAGTAGCCGGTCTCCTGGAGCGCGCGGAGCTCGGCGTTCGACTCCTCCGGGAGCATGAGGACCGCGCCGTCGGTGGTTCCGTGCATCAGGCGGTCGAGCAGTGTCACCTCGCGCTCGTGCTGGTGGAGGGTCGGACAGAGGACGATTCGCATGTCGTGCTCGTAGAGCGCCTCCGCCGCACCCGAGACGATCACCGCGAAGTACGCCGCCTCGACGATTGGCAGCGTCACTCCGACGAGCCCCGTCCGCCCGGCCGACAGCGCCCGCGCGTTCCGGTTCGTGCTGAACCCATGCTCGCGAACGACGCGGAGCACGGCCTCGCGGGTCTGCGGCGAGACGTCGGGCCGCCCGTTGATCACGCGCGAGACCGTGGCGATCGACACGCCGGCCGCGTGGGCGATCTCCCGAATCGTGGCCCTTGCCTGATCGGCGCTTCCGTCGTGCCGTGCCATCGCCCGTATTCAAGCACAAGTTACCGGAACCGGTTACAGCGTTCAGTCCCTTAGACGACCACGAATTCGCGCGGAGTCCGCTTGACTTCTCTGTAACAACCTGTTAACCGTTACCGGAACAAGCGTCAGAGTTGGCTCCTTCACCACGACCGAAAGGAAGGACACATGAAGAGCCCAGCTCGCTCCGTCTCCCTCGGCCTCCGGGCAGCAGGCGCCGCCGGCTTCGCCGGCGCCCTTGCCGTCGCGCTTCTCGTGCAGAGCGCCGGCGCGCGGCCCGCGAAGGAGGGCTCTCGAGCAGCGGCTTCGGCCGGGCACCGCTGCCTCGTGATGACCGGCTCCGGTGACCCCGCCTTCACGAGGAACTTCAATCCGTACGCAGGCGGCGGGCTGCCGACCAACGGGATCGCTCAAGGGGCGTTCTACGAGCCGCTGATCGTGACGCCCTCAGGCGGGACCAAGACCCTCCCGTGGCTCGCCCGCAGCTGGAAGTGGTCGAACGGGAACAGAACGCTCACCCTCAACCTCGCGAAGAACGCGAAGTGGTCCGACGGAAAGCCGCTGACGTCCGCCGACGTCCTCTACAGCCTGACCGCCGGCCGCCAGGACAAGGCGATGGACCGCATCGGCCTCGTCGGGACGGGTAACAACGTCGCCTCGATCAGGGCGCGGGGGCGGTACGCCGTCTCGATCACGCTGAAGACGCCGGACTCGCAGTTCATTCCGGCGATCTTGAATCGCCAGTTCGTCGTCCCGCAGCACATCTGGTCGAAGGTGAAGGACGCCGCGGCCTTCGCAAACCCGAAGCCCGTCGGCTCGGGGCCGTTGAACGTGATCTCGCGGTTCACGACGCAGGATTACGTGCTGAGCAAGAACCCGCACTACTGGCAGGCAGGGCTACCGAAGATCCCGTGCCTGGAGTACGTGCAGGCGAGCTCGAACGACGCCGCCCTCGCGCTGATCCAGAACGGCTCGGTCGACTGGACGCACAACTTCGTGCCGAACGTCGAGAAGGCGTACGAGGCCAAGGACCGCGCCCACTACCACGCCTTCTACTCGAACTCCGACTACCCGATCTCGCTCGTGTTCGACAACACGCAGTACCCGTACAGCCTGCCGGCGTTCCGCAAGGCACTGAGCCTGGCGATCGACCGGACGACGGTGTGGAAGCTCGGCGAGTACGGCTACGAGCCGCCCGCCGACGCGCTCGGGCTGAGCGGCCTCTTCCCGCAGTGGGTGACCGACCCGGCCGTGAAGGAGCAGGCGAAGAAGATGGCGACCTACAACCCGGCGGCCGCGAAGAAGATGCTCACGGACAACGGGTTCACCTACAAGGGCGGCACCCTGACCGACCCGAAGGGCAACCCGGTCACCCTCGACATCCACGTGATCTCCGGCTGGTCGGACTGGGTCGCCTCGAACCAGATCATCACGAAGAACTTCCGCGACATCGGCATCAACTCCCAGGTCAAGCTCGAGGCGTCGTGGGGTGACTGGTTCCCGAACGCCTTCTCGACGAAGAACCCGACCCTGCTCTGGCAGGTGGCCTCACGCGGCTCGCCGTACGGCTACTTCTACGCCAACCTGTCGCAGAACGCCTTCATCCCCTCGGGCCAGGACGGGACCCCGACGGGGAACTGGCACCACTTCTACGACGCCAAGGCGACCCCGCCGCTAACCCTATGGAAGAACTCGCTGGTTCCGGCCAAGCAGCACCAGGCGGCCACGCAGCTGCAGAAGCTCTTCCTGCAGAACCTGCCGATCATCCCGGTGATGATCGGCGCCCGCTGGTCGACCTACAGCACCAAGTACTTCCACTGCTTCCCGACCGCGAAGAACTTCTACGCCGACCCGATCTTCACCACGAACCCAGACAACATCCTCCTGTTCACGACCATCTGCCCCGGCGGGAAAGCGGGACCCTAGTCGAGTCGCGTAACGGCGGGCGGGCCTCCACCCCGCCCGCCGGTTACGCTCCGCCGACCCGATATGCGCTGGTTCGCCCGCCGCCTCGTCTTCTACCTCTTCGCGATCTGGGTCGCGCTGACGATCAACTTCCTGCTCCCGCGCCTGATGCCGGGCAGCCCCCTCGCCGGCCTGCTCCAGCACCTGGACGCGGCGCAGCTCGCCGGCAACCCCGGGATCCTCCAGACCTACGAGGCGCTCCTCGGCGGAGGCAACCACTCGATCTGGCACGACTACGTCACCTACCTCGGGCGCGTCGCCCACTTCGACTTCGGGATCTCGACGTCGAACTACCCGACCCCGGTGTCCGAGGTCGTCGGCCGGACGCTCCCGTACTCGATCTTCCTCGTCGGCTTCGCGTTCCTGCTCTCCTTCGTCCTCGGCACCGGGATCGGGATGGTCGCCGCCTGGCGCCGCGGCCGCGTCGTCGACAACGTCGTCGCGCCTGCGTTCCTGGCCCTCGGCGCGTTGCCGGCGTTCTTCACGGCGCTGCTCGCCCTCTACTTCTTCGGCCTCCAGCTGCACTGGTTCCCGATTCAGCACGCATACGACAGCGGCCTGCAGCCCAGCTTCAGCTGGACCTTCCTCTCCAGCACGTTCCGCCATGCCCAGCTTCCGATCCTCGTGATCGTGCTCGCCTTCACCGGCGGCTGGGTGCTGAACATGCGCACCGTGATGATCAACACGATCAGCGAGGACTACGTTGCGATGGCGCACGCGAAGGGCCTGCGCGACCGCCGGGTGATGACGCGGTACGCGGGCAGGAACGCGATCCTCCCGCCGCTGAACGGTTTCGCGCCGTTGTTCGCCGCGGCTGTCGGCGGCCTCGTGTTCGTCGAGTACGTCTTCAGCTATCCGGGAGCCGGCCTGACGCTCCAGCAGGCGGTGCTCGGGCACGACTATCCGCTCGCGCAGGCGCTCCTCGTCGTGCTGTCGATCTCGGTGATCGTCGCGAACCTGATCATGGACGTGCTCAACCTCGTCCTCGACCCGCGGCTGCGAGCCAGCTGATGTCGCAGCTCGAGCCCACCGCCCTCGATCTCCCGGCCGTCGCACCGCCCCGCGTCCGCAGCCGGCGGCGCGTCCGTGCGCCGGGCTGGCTCGTGCTCCTGCTCCGCAACCCGAAGTCCCGCACGGGCATGATCATCGTCGGGTCGATCGTCGTCGTCGCGCTGATCTCACCGCTGATCTCGGTCAGCGACCCGAACGCCTTCAGCATCACCGACGCCCGCCAGGCGCCCTCGTGGCATCACCTGTTCGGCACGACCGACCAGGGCAGCGACATCTTCTCGCAGGTCGTCGTCGGCGCCCGGCGCTCGCTGCTACTCGGCGTCGCCGCGGGCGCGCTGGCGACGGCCCTGGCCGCGATCCTCGGGATCACCGCGGGGTACTGCGGCGGCCTGGTCGACGACGTCATCAACTTCCTGATCAACGTCTTCCTGACGATCCCGGCGATCCCGCTCCTGATCGTCATCTCCGGCTACCTGGGCTCACGCGGAATGTGGACGATGGTCTCCGTCCTCGCGCTCGTCCTCTGGGCGTTCGAGGCGCGAATCCTCCGCGGGCAGACGCTCTCGCTCAAGAACCGGGACTTCATCCAGGCGGCCAAGGTCTCCGGCGAGTCGACGGCCCGGATCGTCTTCGGGGAGCTGATGCCGAACATGATCAGCCGGATCGCGGCCGCGTTCGTGCTCGTCTTCTACATCGCCCTGCTGACCGATGCAGGGCTCGAGTTCCTGGGTCTCGGCGACCAGTCGAAAACGAGCTGGGGCGTGACGCTCTACTGGGCACAGACGAACTCCACGGTCCTGCAGGGCGAGTGGTGGCCGTTCTTCTTCCCGGGCGCCGCGCTCGCGCTGACCGTCCTCGGGCTGGTGCTGATCCTGGCCGGGATCGACGAGCTCAGCAATCCGCGGTTGCGGACGGAGCGCGCTCAGGGACGGCTGATGCGACGGATGGTCGCGGCGCTCGTCGGCGGCCGTTCGGTCGCGCGCGCGGAGGGAGCATGATCGACACCGTGTCAGAGCGCGAGGCGCCCCGAGCCGCCGCCGCGGCCGCACCGGCCGTGCTCGAGCTTCGCGGCCTCGAGGTCGAGTATCGCCTCGGCGACAGGATCGCCCGAGCCGTCGACGGGGTCGACCTCGAGATCGCCGCCGGCGAGATCGTCGGCCTGGCCGGCGAGTCCGGCTGCGGGAAGAGCACCATCGCCAACGCGGTGATGCAGATCCTCCGCCCGCCCGCGTACATCGCCGGCGGCAGCATCCTCTTCCAAGGCGAGGACCTGAACGGCAAGACCGGCGAGGAGCTGCGCTCCTACCGCTGGCGGAACGTCTCGATGGTCTTCCAGAGCGCGATGAACGCGCTCAACCCCGTCATGCGGGTCGGCGACCAGTTCATCGACATGATGCAGGCGCACGAGCCCATCTCGAAGCGGCGCGCGCTCGCCAACGCCGGCAACCTGCTCGAGCTCGTCGGAATCGATCGCCGCCGCGTGCGCGCCTACCCGCACCAGCTGTCCGGGGGGATGCGCCAACGCGTGATCATCGCGATGGCGCTCGCGCTGAAGCCCGAGCTCATCATCCTGGACGAGCCGACGACCGCGCTCGACGTCGTCGTGCAGCGCGAGATCCTCCAGCAGATCAGGCAGCTCAAGCAGGAGCTCGGGTTCTCCGTGCTCTTCATCACGCACGACCTCTCCCTGCTGCTCACGCTCGCCGACCGTGTCGCGATCATGTACGCGGGTGAGCTCGTCGAGACTGCCGCCGCCGCCGAGCTGGCCGCCAACTCGCAGCACCCGTACACGCAGGGGTTGCTCCGCTCGTTCCCGCCGCTGCACGGTCCGCTCGCGCGGCTGACCGGCATTCCGGGCACGCCGCCGGACCTCGCCGATCCGCCGGGCGGCTGCCGCTTCCACCCCCGCTGTCCCCACTGCGTGCGCGACGGGTCGCGGCTGTGGGTGCGGCAGACGACCGAGCGCCCGGTGCTTCGCGAGGTCGGGCCCGGTCACCGGGTCGCGTGCCATCTCGTCGAGGGAGACGAGACGTGAGCAGCACGACGCTCGAGGTCCGTGGTTTGACGAAGCGCTTTCCGCTCGGGACGGACCGGCGCTCGTTCGTCCACGCCGCGGACGACGTCTCGTTCGAGCTCAGGCCGGGGACGATCACCGCCCTCGTCGGCGAGAGCGGCAGCGGCAAGACGACGGTCGCGCGCCTGATCGCGCGGCTGCACGATCCGACCGCGGGGAGCGTGCTCTTCGAGGGCGCCGACGTCTCGCGGGCGTCGAGCCGCCGAGCCCTCCTCCGCTACCGGTCGAGGGTGCAGATGATCTTCCAGGACCCGTTCGGGTCGCTGAACCCGGTGAAGACGATCCGGCACCACCTCGAGCGGCCGCTGCGAATCCATCGAATCGTGCCGCGCCCGGAGGTCGAGGAGCGCGTCCACGACTTGCTGCGGACGGTCGGCCTCGTTCCGCCCGAACACGTCGCCGCCAAGTACCCGCACGAGCTCTCGGGCGGCCAACGCCAGCGCGTGGCGATCGCCCGGGCCCTGGCCGTCGAGCCGAAGGTCGTCCTCGCGGACGAGCCGACCAGCATGCTCGACGTCTCGATCCGGATCGGGATCCTGAATCTGATGCTGAAGCTGAAGGAGGAGCGCGACCTGGCGCTGCTCTACGTCACGCACGACCTCGCCAGTGCGCGGTACGTCGCCGACGAAATGCTGGTGATGTATGCGGGCCAGATCGTCGAGCGCGGCCCGACGGACGAGGTGCTGCAGAACCCGCTCCACCCGTACACGCGCCTGCTCCTGGCCTCGGTCCCGGACCCAGCCGAAGGCCTCGACCTCCAGCACGTCGAGCGCCGGCCGGCTGAGCACGTAGCCACCTCCGGCGCAATCGGCTGCCGGTTCGTCGCCCGGTGCCCGCTCGCGATCGAGCGCTGCAGCCTGGAGCCGCCGACACTCGAGGAGGCGCGCCCGAACCACAGCGCCCGCTGTCACGTCACCGCGCCGGGGCCATGGCACGCATCGGCCTGATGCTCTACAGCGTGCGCGACGAGTGCGCGCGCGACTTCGAGGGCGTGCTCCGCGCCGTCGCGGCCATGGGCTACGAGGGCGTCGAGATCTTCGACCTGCACGGCCGGGAGCCGGCTGCCATTCGCGGCTGGCTGGACGAGCTCGGCCTCGTCGCCGTGTCACGTCACGCGGGACTCGACGTCCTCGAGACGCGGCTGCCCGAGCTGGCGGAGGAGGGACGGGTGCTCGGCTGGCGGCGGCTCGCGCTCAGCTGGCTCGACCCCGACTCCCTCGAGACGCCGGGGCTCCCGGCGCGAATCGGCGAGCTCGCAGTCGCGGTCCGCGCGCACGGGCTCGAGCTGGGCTTCCACAACCACGACGCCGAGCTTCGTCCGCTCTCCTCCGGCAAGACGTTCCTCGACGAGCTACCGTCCGAGCTCTTCCTCGAGCTCGACCTCGGTTGGGCGTGGTACGCGGGCGTGGACGTTCTCGCCCTCCTCGACCGCGTCCGCGACCGGTGCCCGATCGTGCACGTCAAGGACATCGCCTCGCGCGAGGGCAGGGCGTTTCGACCCGTCGGCGACGGCGCGGTCGGCTACGAGCGCCTCGCCCCCGCCGCGGCCGCGGCCGGCGTCGAGTGGCTGCTCGTGGAGCAGGACGAGGCCGAGGGGTCGACGCTGGACGCGGCCGAGCGGTCGTTCCGTGCGCTGTCGGGGATGCTCGGGGTGGCGGCGTGAGAGACGAAGCCGAGCACAACGCCGACGGCGGACCTATCGAGGTTGGTGCGAGGCGATGTCGTGACGCCGAAGGCGCCAACGTCGGCATCGTCGGCTGCGGCGTGATCAGCAGGCACTACGCCGCGAACGCCTCGGCGTTCGACGCGTTCGACCTCGTCGCGTGTGCCGACCTGATTCCCACCGCCGCCGAGGAGCTCGCGGCAGCCCATGACCTGACCGCCTTGCCGGTGGCGGATCTGCTCGCCGACCCGGGCATCGACATCGTTCTCAACCTGACGCCGCCCTCTGAACATGCAGCGGTGACCCGCGCGGCACTGGCGGCCGGCAAGCACATCTACACGGAGAAACCGCTCGGGCTCGAAGTCGGCGAGGCAACGAAGCTCCTCGAGGAGGCGGACACGCGCGGCCTCAGGATCGGGTGCGCGCCGGACATCTTCCTCGGCGGCGCCTACCAGGCCGCCCGCGAGCGGATCGACGAGGGCGCGATCGGCGAGCCACTCGCCGTTTGTGCGGCGATGCTCCTGGGTGGAGCGGACGCGTGGCACCCTAGCCCGGAGCAGTTCTTCCAGGACGGCGCCGGCCCGCTGCTCGACATGGGCCCCTACTACATCTCGGCGATCGTCGCCTTGCTCGGCCCGATCCGGCGCGTGGCAGGGTTCGCATCAGTGCATCGGCCCGAGCGGCGGATCATGGTCGGCCCGCGCGCAGGCGAGGAGTTCGCGGTCCGGACGCCGACGCATACCTCGGCGACGATGGAGCTCGACGGCGGCATGACGGCAAACCTCGTCGCGAGCTTCGACGCGACCGACCGGTACGTCTGCGACTTCTTCGTCCACGGATCGAGCGGCGACCTCTCGCTCCCGGACCCGAACGCCTTCGCGGGGCAGCTCCGGATCCGCCGCGGCCGCAGCGACTGGGAGGAGCTGCCGTACGCGTCGCGGGGCGCGTGCGAGGCGCGCGGGATCGGGCTCGCCGACATGGCGGAGGCGATCGAGGAGGGTGGCGACCATCGCGCGACCGGCGAGCTCGGTCTCCACGTGGTCGACGTCGCGCGTAGCATCCTGCAGTCCGCCGACGATGGGCGAGCGATCGCGATCGGCACGGACGCCGCCCGTCCCCCTGCTCTGCCTATCGGCGCCTCTGCCGCTCGCTGACGCTGCGAAATCGCGCAAGCTGCCGATATGACGCTTCCCCCTGAGGCAGCCCTCCGCCGCGACGTTCGCCTGCTCGGCGAGACGCTCGGGCGCGTCCTCGTCGAGCAGGGAGGCAAAGGATTGCTCCGGGACGAGGAGAGGATCCGCGAGCTTTCGCGCCGTGCGCGGTCGACCGGGGGGGCGCGGGCGCGCTCCCGCCTGGCGGCGGCGGTCGCCGCCCTCCCGCTCGAACGCCAGGGCGAGGTGCTGCGAGCGTTCTCCATGTACTTCCAGCTCGCCAACCTCGCCGAGCAGCACCATCGCTTGAGGCGGCGACGCGAGTACGAGCACGAGCAGCGCACGCCGCGCGAGTCGCTCGCCGACGCGTTCGCGCGACTCGAGCGTGCAGGCGTGACGCAAAGGCAGCTGGCGGCTGCGGGACGTCGGCTTTCGCTCGAGCTCGTCCTGACCGCGCACCCGACCGAAGCGACCCGTCGCACCGTCCTGGCTGCGCAGCTGCGGCTCAACCGGGTCCTCGACCGCCTCGACGATCCCGCACTGCCGCGCTCGGCCCGGGAGGCGGCGGTCGACACGATCGCCGAGGAGGTGACCGCACTCTGGCAGACGGACGAGGTGCGCTCGCACCACCCGCGCGTCATCGACGAGATCCGGCACGGACTCTGGTTCTTCGAGCAGAGCCTGCTCGACGTCGCGCCGGCGCTCGTCGCCGACCTCAGGCGCCGGTTGCCGGCGGCCGTGACTCCTCTTCGGTTCGGAAGCTGGATCGGCGGCGACCAGGACGGCAATCCGGCGGCCGGGCCGCGGACGATCGAGGATGGGGTCGCGCGGGCACGGGTGCTGGCGCTGACGCGCTACCGCGGCGAGGTACGCGAGCTGGCGGAGGACCTCGGCGTCTCGGACACGCTCGTCGACGTGTCGCCCGAGCTGCGCACCTCCATCGCCAAGGACGAGCGCGCTATGCCGGCGTACGTGGCGCGGATCGGGCGGATGAACGCGGACGAGCCGTATCGGCGCAAGCTCTCGTTCGTCTGGCAACGGCTGGGCGAGACGCTCGCCCACCGCGCGGACGGGTACCGATCGCCGGCGGAGTTGCTGGGCGACCTCGATCTCCTCGATCGCAGCCTGCGGGCGAACCGCGGCGCTCGGCTCGCCGACGGGCGCCTGGCCGCGCTCCGCCAACGGGTCGAGCTGTTCGGCTTCCACCTGACCAAGCTCGACGTCCGGCTCCACGCGAGCCAGTTGCAGCGGCCGACCGCGCGGACGCGCCGCACGTTCGCGGCCGCGGCCCGCGTGCAGGAGCAGCACGGCGAGGAGGCGCTCGACACGCTCGTGATCTCGGGAACCCGCTCGGCGGCGGACGTCAGCGCCGCGCTCGAGCTCGCGCGGGCGGCAGGGACGCGGCTCTCGCTCGTTCCGCTGTTCGAGACGATCGCGGACCTGCGCGCCGCGCCGGCGGTGGTCGAGGAGCTCCTTGCCGACCGGCGCTTCGCGGCGCTGGTCGAGTCGCGGGGACGGCGCCTCGAGGTGATGGTCGGCTACTCGGACTCGGGCAAGGACGGCGGCTACCTGACCGC
>JBKPCT010000231.1:0-3545 GCA_046727515.1 Actinomycetota bacterium
TGGATCCTCGGCTCGGGGGCGGCGGCGGTGCTCGCGATCCGTCTCTTGCCATCCGTGGTGGGCGCGGGGGCCGCGTTCGGCCTCGCCACCGGGCTGCTCTTCGCGGCCGGGGACATCGCAACGAAGAGCGCCGTGGACGGAGGGAACGTCGGCTTCTTCGCGGCCTTGATCGTCTGCTACGGAGCCGGCACGGCCGTGCTCCAGGGTGGGTTCCAGCGCGGCGACGCGCTCGTGACGGCGGGCCTCGCAACGCTGCTCACGAACGCGCTGCCGATCGTCGCCGGGATGACGATCTTCGGCGAGCCGCTGCCGCACGGCTGGCTCGGCGCCGTCCGCATCGCCGCGTTCGCCGCTGTCGTGGTCGGCGCCTTCCTCCTCGGGGAGCGCAAGCACGGCCAGCGGGGCGCGCTCGGCGCAGCGGATGCTCCCGAGGGAGAGCCGCAGCCGGTCGGCTAGCCGGGGGACGCCTGGGCGTCGCCCGGCCGCTCGCCGGCAGGGTGACCGTGAGCGTCGAGCCGTAGACTCCGCGCATGCTCGAGCCCGCGCGGATCATCCGGCTCGAGGACGACGCGGTCGTCGTCCTCGACCAGGGGCGGCTGCCCGACGAGGAGGTCGAGCTCCGGTGCGCGTCCTCCGCAGAGGTTGCGGAGGCGATCCGCACGCTCGCGGTGCGCGGCGCCCCGGCGATCGGGATCGCCGCCGCCTACGGGTACGCGCTCGCGGCACGGCGCGGGGAGGACCTCGACGCCGCCGTTGCGACCCTCGCGACGGCGCGGCCCACGGCCGTGAACCTCGCGTGGGCGCTCGGGGAGATGGGACGCTGGCGCGGCGACCCAGCCGAGCGCGCGCGGGAGCTCCACCGCGACGAGGTCGAGCGCTGCCGCCGGATCGCCGAGCACGCGGCGACGCTGCTCGAGCCCGGGACGAGGGCGCTCACCCACTGCAACGCCGGTGGGCTCGCGACCGGCGGCTACGGCACGGCGGTCGGCGCGCTGCGGGCGGCGTGGGAGCAGGGGCTGCTCGCCCACGTGCTCGTCGACGAGACGCGGCCGCTCCTCCAGGGGACGCGGCTGACCGCCTGGGAGCTCGAGGAGGCCGGGATCCCGCACACGGTGATCGTCGACTCGGCCGCGGGGCTGATGATGGCCGGCGGCGAGGTCGATGCCGTCCTCACGGGAGCTGATCGGATAGCCGCGAACGGCGACACCGCGAACAAGATCGGAACGTACACGCTCGCGGTGCTCGCGGCCCATCACGGGATCCCGCTCTACGTGGTCGCCCCCAGCTCGACCCTTGACCTCGCGACGCCGAGCGGGGCGGACATCCCGATCGAGGAACGCGCAGGTGACGAGGTGACCCCGCGCTTTCCGGCGCGGAATCCAGCGTTCGATGTCACGCCCAGCGGACTCGTCACCGCGATCGTCACCGAGCATGGCGTGCACCGCGCCCCGTACTCGCAGTCGCTCGCCGGCGCAGTCGTCGTATGAGGACGATCATTCTCGCGGCGGGCTACGCGACTCGCCTCGCTCCGCTGACTGACTCGATCGCAAAGCAGCTCCTGCCGGTAGGCGGCCGCCCGATGCTCGACTGGGTGTGCGACAAGGTCGAGGAGGTGAGCGACGACATCCACGTCGTCACGAACAGCCGGTTCGCCGAGGACTTCCGCAGGTGGGCGTCGGGACGGAGCGGCGTGACCGTCCACGACGACGGCACCGCCTCGAACGACGACCGGCTCGGCGCCATCGGGGACATCGCGTTCGTGCTCGAGCGAACCGGCCTCGACGACGACCTGCTTGTGATCGCCGGCGACAACCTCTTCGAATTCGGGCTGCCCGGGCTGACGGCGTTCTGGGAGTCAAAGGGCGTTGCGAGCGCCGTCGCGGTCTACGACTGCGGCGATCTCGAGCTCGCGACCCACTACGGCGTCGTCGAGCTCGACGGGGACGAGCGGATCGTGGGGTTCGAGGAGAAGCCGTCAGAGCCTGCGAGCACGCTCGTTGCGACGGCGACCTATCTCTACCACCGCGAGCACCTTCCGCTGATCGAGCGCTACCTCGCCGAGGGCAATCCGCCCGACCAGCCGGGGCGGCTTGTCGCCTGGCTGTTCCGGCGCGAGCCGGTCTACGGCTACACGTTCGAGGGGGAGTGGTACGACATCGGCAGTCCCGCGCAGCTCCTCGAGGCCGACAACCACTGGCGTGCGCGCGTCGGCTTGCCCCGGCGGAGCGAGTACTCGACGCTGAGCTGACGCCGGCCGAGGGCACGTCTCGCGATTCGCGCGCGGCACACACTCGGCACACATCTGACCCAGACACGTGCGCCCGCGATGCCTACCGTGACGGCATGTGGTGCTCGACCTGCTCCTGCCCCGCCGCTGCGTCGTCTGCTCGCTGCCGGGCACCACCCTCTGCGCGCGGTGCACGGTCTCGCTGCCAAAGCTCGAGGGGCCCCTCTGCGCTCGCTGCGGCGCGCCGGTCGCCTGGCCGGTGGCGCGCTGCCGAGAGTGCGCGGGACGCCGCCTCGCGTTCGCCTCAGCACGGGCCGGCGTCGAGTACGACGAGGCGGTTCGTACCCTCGTTTCCGCCTGGAAGGAGCGAGGCCTCCGCAGGGTCGCTGCGCTCGCCGCCGCGGTCGTCGCCGAGGTCGTGCCGTCCCCGTCCGCACAACTGATCGCCTTCGTCCCGCCCGACGGAGACCGCAGCCTGCGTCGCGGGCACCATCCGCCCGAACGGCTCGCACGTGAGCTGGGCCGCCTCTGGCGCCTGCCGGTCGTACCGCTGCTGCGCCGGACGCGGCCGCTCCGACCGCAGCGCGGCCTGCAGCGCGAGGCTCGCCGACGGAACGTGCGCGGCGCCTTCCGGGCCGACCGCGCCTGGGGCCGCGTCCTGCTCGTCGACGACGTCTACACGACCGGCTCGACGGTCGGCGCCGCCGCGTCTGCGCTCCGAGCCGCAGGCGCCTTCTCGGTCGAGGTTGTCACCTTCGCGCGTGCCGTGCGGGGCTGAGATCGACTAGATTCCGGAGAAGAGAGATACTGATTCGGGGACACGATGACCATGTCCTCCCGGCTCCGCTCAAAGGGGGACCGAGATGCGCTTGCAGGTGAAAGGCAAGAACGTCGAGGTGAGCGAGGCGATGCGGGCCTATGCAGAGGAGAAGCTCAGGCGGCTCGACCGGCACCTAGCCGATCCGACGCGCGTCGAGCTCGAACTCGCAGTCGAGAAGAACCCCTCGATCGCGGCCAACCACGTCGCCGAGGCGACGGTGTGGACGAAAGGTCCGGTTCTGCGCGCCAAGGAGGCTTCGACCGACATGCGCGCTTCGATCGACCTGCTCGTCGACAAGCTCGAGCGCCAGGTCTCGCGCTATCGCCAAAAGCGGCGGCGCCGGGGCCACCGCCACGGCGATGCACATCGCAACGGCGACGGCCACGGCCGCGCCGAGGCGGGCACGTACACGAAGACCAACGAGGAGGGCGGGCCCGTGATCGTGAAAACGAAGCAGTTCGCGATGAACCCGATGAGTGCCGAGGAGGCGGTGCTCCA
>JBKPCT010000232.1:0-24464 GCA_046727515.1 Actinomycetota bacterium
GCGTGGACCGAGAGGACGATCTTGGCGTCTCGCGCGAGCTCGCCGAAGCGCTCCGCCCAGGAATAGTCCATCCAGAACCCGGCTTCGAAGTCGATCTCGCAGGCGCTGTATTCGCGCTCGAGCAGCAGCTCGATCGCCTTCTCCGGGGTCTTGCGTGACGGCACGCGCGCCGGCCCGAACCTGATCGTTCCCATGGTCACGAGCCTAGCGTTGCTGCCGTCCGGACGGGTCCGTATCGTAGGACTCATGTCGCGCGGACCTACACGCATCGACCTGCTCGAGCTCGACATCGACGTCCGCCTCGCCGACCTCTGGCGCGAGGCGAACGAGATCGAGGAGTGGAACCTGGAGGTCGTGGGCGCGTTCATGCGCGCCGCCTACGGCAAGGGCTACTGCGACGCTCTGACCGAGGACGACCCCGGCTCGCTCTGTGTCGAGCACGGGTACCGCGTGCCCGAGCGCCGCGAGCGCGCGTCCGTCGAAGAGCGCTAGGTCACTCGGGCAGACCATTCAGTCGACCGGCTATGCGGGCCGGGCCTAAACTAGGGGCGTGCGTCGGAGGACCAGCCCCGTGCGGCTCGTCGTCGCGCTCTCCGTGGCGGCCGCGCTCGCCGTCTTCCTGCTCTACTCGTCGATCGCGGGCGGCGGGACGCCGTCGCTGCGTCCGAGCTCGCTCGCCGGGCACACCGGCAAGGTCGCGCTTGCCGGACGGGTCCTGGAGCCGGTGACCGGTGACGCGCACGGCGCAGGGCTCCACTTCCGCCTCCGCGACGTGAAGGGGACGACGACCGTTCCGGTCGTCTACACGGGCTCCGTGCCGGACCTCTTCCGGCCGGGCCGAGACGTCGTCGTCGAGGGGCATCTGCGGAACGGGGTCTTCGTCGGGACCCCCGGCACGCTCGTGACGAAGTGCCCGTCGAAGTACACGCCGAAGAAGAGCTAAGTGCCTGAGCTCGGGAGGGCAGCGCTCGTCGTCTGCTTCGGGCTCGCGCTCTACGCCGTCGTCGCCGGGTTCACAGGGGCGTACCTGGGGCGCAGGCGGCTTGCGTTATCGGCCCAGAACGCGCTCGTCGCCGCCTTCGTCGCCGCCGCCGTCGCCGTCGGCGTCCTCCTTGCCGCACTCGTCCGCAGCGACTTCTCGTTCACGTACGTCTCGTCGTTCACGAGCCGCGAGCTGCCGCTCACCTACAAGCTGACTGCGCTCTGGGGCGGGCAGGAGGGCTCGCTCCTCCTCTGGCTGCTCGTCCTCACTGGCTACGGCGCGGCTGCGGTCCTGCTCGACCGCAAGGCCGGCCGAGAGCTCGTCGCCTGGGTCGTCCCCGTGCTCGGGCTCGTCGCCGCCTTTTTCTCCCTACTCGTCGTCTTCGTCGCCAGCCCGTTCAAGACGCATGTCGCGCCGGCGGACGGCCTGGGGCTGAACTCGAGCCTGCAGAGCCCGTACATGCAGGCCCACCCGCCGATGCTCTACCTCGGCTACGTAGGCCTCACCGTGCCGTTCGCCTTCGCGATGGGCGCGCTTCTCTCCGGGCGCACCGACGAGCGCTGGATCGTGGCCACACGCCGCTGGACGCTGCTCGCGTGGGCCTTCCTCGGGCTCGGTCAGCTGCTCGGCGCGAAGTGGGCGTACGAGGAGATCGGCTGGGGCGGCTACTACGCCTGGGACCCGGTCGAGAACGCTGCGCTGATGCCGTGGCTCGCCGCCACCGCCTTTTTGCACTCGGTGATGGTGCAGGAGCGCAAGGGAATGCTGAAGGTCTGGAACATGCTGCTCGTCATCCTGGCGTTCTCGCTCTCGCTCTTCGGAACGTTTTTGACGCGCTCCGGAGTCCTGAACTCGATCCATTCCTTCACCGAGGGCTCGATCGGGCCGTGGTTCCTCGGCTTCATTTGCTTCGTCGTCGCCGCCTCGCTGACCCTCGTCTTCCGACGGCTGCCCCTGCTGCACGCCAAGACGAAGCTCGAGTCGCTCGCCTCGCGCGAGGCGACCTTTCTCTACAACAACCTGTTGCTCGTCGCGCTCTGCCTGACGATCCTCTGGGGGGTGACGTTCCCGATCCTCTCCGAGGCCGTGCGCGGGGAGTCCGTCACGGTCGGACGGCCGTACTACGACTTCTTCCTGCGCGCCTTCGGCCTGCCGCTCCTGCTCCTGATGGGGATCGGGCCACTGATCGCGTGGCGGCGGGCGTCGCTCCGCTCGCTCGGGCGGACGTTTCTCTGGCCGTTCGTCGCCGCGTTGGTCGCGGGCGCGGGCCTGATCGCCGCCGGGGCGGGCTCCTCGATCCCGGGGCTCGTTGCGTATACCTTCTCCGCCTTCGTCGCCGCGACGATCGCGCTCGAGTTCATCCGTGGCACGCAGGCGCGGCGCGCGCTCTCAGGCGAGCCCGTGCTCCTCGCCTTCGGCTCGCTCGTCGCTCGAAACCGCCGCCGCTACGGCGGCTACATCGTCCACGCCGCGATCCTGATGCTCGCGATCGGGATCGCCGGCTCGAGCGCGTACAACACCTCCCGCAGCGCCCGGCTTGCGCCGGGGCAGTCGCTGAAGGTACGCAACTACACGCTCGTCTACCGCGGGCTGAACAACACGCGAAGCGAGAATGCGGTCGAGACCCGGGCGACGATCGACGTCTATCGCGGCGGTAGCCAGATCGCGACGATGCACCCGGGCAAGAACAGCTACCCGGTCGAGCAGCAGGTCTCGAACGAGGTCTCGATCCGCTCCGACTGGCTGACCGGCGAGGACCTCTTCCTGATCACCGAGCAGGTTAACCGCAACGGGACGATCGACTTCAAGGCGATCATCAACCCGCTCGTCAACCTGATCTGGGCCGCAGGGCTCGTGTTCCTGGTCGGGGCGGCGGTCGCGCTCTGGCCGGACGCACGCGAGGAACGCCGTCTCGCCGTTCGCTACGGGCACCTCCCACAGGAGGTCTAGAAGCGAATGCTCGTCGCGGCGCTCGTCCTAGGGGCGCTGCTGGCGGTCGCCGTCGTGTGGTTCGTGGCCCGGCCGTTCCTGCGCGAGCCGAAAGGAGACGACGCGCTCGAGAACCTCGCCCCCGAGGAACGCCGGCGACTCGAGCTCGCGGAGGCGCGCGACCGCGCGCTTGCCGCGCTGAAGGAGCTCGAGTTCGACCACCGCACGGGGAAGATCTCGGACGAGGACTACCGCATCCTCGTCGGCGAGCTCAGGCGCGATGCGGCAGATGCGTTACGAGCGCTCGATGTGGGAACATCGCGGACCGATGTCCGCGATCGCCGATAGCTGTGCGGCCTGCGGGAGAGAGCTGCCGGTCGGGGCGCGCTTCTGCGCCTCGTGCGGCGCCCGGGCGGTGTCCGTCGGGCGCCCCGTCTCGTGGTCGTCGTCGGAGCGGCGCTACTTCGGCGTCGTCCCCGGCAAGCGCGTCGCTGCCGCAGCGCGCAGCAGAGGCGGCCGCCTGCTCGCAGTCCTCCGGAGCCGCCTTCGCCTTGCGCTCGTCGTCGTCGCGGCGCGGGTAGCGGCGGGGATCGAGCGCTATCGCCTCCGGCGCCAGGCGGCGGAGCTCGAGACCGACCGGGCGCGGCAACTCCACGCGCTCGGCGACGCCGTCTACCGTGGCGACCGGAAGCTGGCCGCGCATATTCGCGTCCGGATCCGGGACCTCGACCGAAGGATGGAGGCGATGACGGAGGAGCTCGGGCGCGTAGAGCACAGCGCCCGGGAACGGATCGCGAGAGCGCGCATGGAAGGCGGGCCGACCAACATCGTCGAGCCGCCGCCCGGCACTCCGGAGCCGCCGATCGTGCCCGAGCCGGAGCCTGTTCCGCACGATCCTCCGGGGCCGGTGATCGTTCCGGAGCCAGAGCCGGAGCCGCACGAGCCTCCCGGCCCCGTGATCGTCCCCGAGCCGCAGCCGCCGACCGAGTAGTCCCGGGGAGGGTCGGCGGGCCGCCCGCCGAACCTTCGCGGAATGACCCGCCTTGCGATCGTCCTCCTCGCCCTGCTCGCGGCCGCTGCGCCGGCCTTCGCCGACATCATCGAGAAGAAGCACTCGATCGACTCCCAAATCGTCGAGCTCCAGGGGCGCGTGCAGGCGGCGCAGGAGCGCGAGGCGGCGCTGCAGCGCGAGATCGACTCGGTCTCCGGCGACATTCGCTCGCTCGAGCAGCAGGTCGGCGTGGTCTCCGAGCGCCTGGTGCCGCTCGAGCACGAGCTCGAGCTGCGCGAGCTGAAGCTGAACCGTCTGAACACGCTTTTCCGGCTCCAGACCGACCGGCTGGACTTCCTTCAGGAGCAGCACCGGATCGCGCTCGGGCGGCTGAACCGACGGCTCGTTGCCGCCTACGAGTCGGACACGCCTGACGAGCTGTCGGTCCTGCTCTCTGCGAACAGCTTCTCCGACCTGATCGACGGGCTCGACTACGTCCGGCTGATCGTCCATCGCGACCGGGAGATCGTCGCCGAGGTCGACGCCTCCAAGCGCGCGGTCGCGAGCGCCCGCCGGCAGACGAGGCGTGCCCGGAGGAGCGTCCGGCACCAGGCGCAGATCGTCGCGGTGCGCGTTCACCAGGCTCGGGTACTCCGCAACGAGCTCGTCGCGAACAAGGGCCAGCTCGAAGCTGCCCGTCGGCAGAAGAAGGTGAGCCTCGACTCACTCACCGATCAGGAGCGGGCCGATGCAGAGGAGATCGACGCGCTCCAGACCGTGAGCGCCGACCTCGCGGCGAAGATCCGCGCGGCGCAGGCGCACTCGACCGTGCAGCACGCCTCCGGCGCCGGCTTCGTCTGGCCGGTCAGCGCGCCGATCACGAGCCCCTTCGGCTGGCGCTGGGGCCGGATGCACGAGGGGATCGACCTCGGCGCCGCCTACGGCACGCCGATCGCCGCCGCGGCGGCGGGCGTCGTCATCTATGCCGGCTGGGAGGGCGGCTATGGGAACCTGGTCGTGATCGACCATGGCGGGGGCCTCGCGACCGCCTACGGTCACCAGTCGCGGATCGCCGTCGCGGCCGGCCAGAGCGTCTCCCAGGGCGAGATCATCGGCTACGTCGGCTCCACCGGCCACTCGACCGGGCCGCACCTGCACTTCGAGGTGCGTGTCGACGGGGAGGCGGTCGATCCGCTCGGCTACCTGTGAAAGCGTGGGGGAACCCCTGGTTCCCCCACGGTCCCCCTCCTCCCACCTCCTCCGCTCGCTTGCTTCGCCCGCATTGCCTGCTGACTCGAGCGTCGTGTGCCGCGCCCGCCATGTCGGTCGCGGCGACGGATGCAAACGGCCTAGCCCCGGTAGACGTGCAGGTCGGGGAGGTTCCGATAGCGCTCCTCGACGTCGAAGCCGTAACCGACGAAGAACTCGTCCGGGACGGTGAAGCCGACGTAGTGAACCGGGAGGTCCTCCACCAGCCGCCGGTAGGGGCGGTCGAGCAACGTTACGACCTCGAGCGACGCAGGCGAGCGCAGCCGGAAGGTCTTCACCAGGTAGTGCAGCGTGAGTCCGGTGTCGACGACGTCCTCGACGATCAGCACGTGGCGCCCCTCGATGCTCGTGTCGAGGTCCTTGAGGAACCGGATCGCAGGCGTTCCGCCGGTCTCGTCCGACGCGTAGCCGGCGAGCTGGACGAAATCGACGTGGTGAAGGAAGGGGAGCGCCCGCGTCAGATCGGCCATGAACACGAAGCTCGCCTTCAGCGCGCCGACGAGCAGGGGCTCTCGCCCGGCGTAGTCAACCGTGATCTCCTCGGCGAGCTCGGCGACCCTCGCGGCGATCTCGCCGGCAGACAGGTAGACCTCCCCGACCGGGTCCTCGGGCTGGTCCTCGGGCCCGGCCGCGGAGCTGGCCAAATGCGGCCGGGCCGCGGAGCTGGCCAAATGCGAGATTCCGCTCAGGAGACGAGCTTCAGACCGTATCGCCGACCCAGGCGCTCGATGTCGCGCTTGTAGAAGAGCTTGATGTTCACGGCCGGATATCGCTCGCGCAGCTTGCGCAGCTTGCGGTTCTTGCGCGTGACGAGTGATTGCTTCATCACGGTGATCTCGAGGTAGAGATCCTGCTCGGGCAGGTAGAAGTCGGGCGTGAACGCCTCGAGCACGCGTCCCTCGTCGTCGGTCTCGAGGACGAACGTCCTCGGCTCGTAGAGCCACGGCACGCGGTAGTAATCGAGGACCTTCGCGCACTCCGACTCCGCCTCGTTGGCGAACTGGGGCGTCTCAGTACCACGATATGCCTGGAAATCGGGCGAGTCCGACCTCAACTCGCGTCAGGATACCCGCCGGGCCGGACGCCTTAGACTCCACTGGGTGGCCGCCGGGGAGCACTTCACGATCGCCCACATCTCGGACCTGCATTGCGGCGGGCCCTACTTCGTCCCCAATCTGATGGAGCGCGCGATCGCCGAGGTCAACGACCTCGGGCCCGACTTCGTCGTCTGCTCCGGTGATCTGACGACCTTCGGATTCAGGCCCGAGTACGTGCAGGCGAAGGAGTACCTCGACCGGCTCGAATGCCAGTCGCTCGTGGTCATCCCGGGGAACCACGATGCCCGCAACGTGGGGTACATCCACTTCGAGGAACTCTTCGGCGAGCGGAGTTCGGTACTGCGACTGGGGGGCGTCACCGTCGTCGCTGTCGACTCGACGGAGCCCGACCTCGATCATGGCCAGATCGGCCGCGGCCGCTACCGCTGGATCGAGGAGCAGTTCGCCGACGGTTCGGAGCTGCGAATCTTCGTCCTCCACCACCACCTGCTACCGGTGCCGGGCACCGGCCGCGAGCGGAACGTCGTCTACGACGCCGGGGACGCGCTCGAGTGCCTCCAGCGGGCCGGCGTGCAGATCGTCCTCTCGGGGCACAAGCACGTCCCCTATGCCTGGCGCCTCGAGAACATGTTCATCCTCAACGCGGGGACGGTTTCGTCGCTCCGGCTCAGGGGCAACACGCGGCCCTGTTACAACGTGATCGAGGTCGAGGGCGCCCACGTCTCCGTCTGGCGGCGCTATCCGTTCCACGGGCAGGAGCGGATCATCCAGTTCTCGACGGACACGCTCGAGTTCGAGAAGTACACCGCGCGGATCGAGGGGGAGCTCTCGTCGCGAAGCTGAAGGCGTTGGCGGTCATCGACGGGGAGCACCACGTTCCCGTCGTGCGCGACGCGCTGGCCGTGCTGCCGTACGAGTTCGTCGCGGCGCTGTTCGCCGGGGGGGCGGAAAAGCTTCGGGGCGGCGAGGAGTACGGCGTGCCGCTCGTCGCGAGCATCGAGGAGGCGGCTGTGCTGCACGAGCCGGAGGTGGTCGTCGACCTCTCGGACGAGCCGGTGCTCAGCCCCAGCGCCCGCCTGCTCCTCGCGTCGCATGCTCTCGCCGCCGGCCTGCCGTACATCGGAGCGGACTTCAGCTTCGAGCCCCCCGCCTTCGCGCCGTTTCCGCTTCCCTCGCTCGCGGTGCTCGGAACGGGGAAGCGGGTGGGAAAGACGGCCGTCACTGGTCACCTCGCGCGCCTGCTCGCCCGCGACCGCGAGGTGCTCGTCGTGGCGATGGGCCGCGGCGGTCCGCCCGCGCCGGAGATCGTCGAGGTTGCACCGACCGTCACCGATCTCCTCGAGCTCTCCCGCGACGGCCGGCACGCCGCCTCCGACCACCTCGAGACCGCGGCGCTCGCAGGCGTGCCGACGATCGGCTGCCGGCGCTGCGGCGGCGGACTCGCCGGCGCCACGTTCGTCTCGAACGTTGCAGACGGCTTGGAGCTCGCCGTCGAGCGCGGAGCGGACATCGTCCTCTTCGACGGCAGCGGCGCTGTCGTACCGCCGATTGCGGCCGGGGCGCGGATTCTCGTCGCGCACGACCTCGAGTCCGGGCTGAATCCCTACCGCGCTTTGATCAGCGACCTCGTGCTCACGACGAACGACGAAGTCGCCGCGCAGGCCGGCGCGCTCGGGCGGCGGGTGCTCCGGTTCGACCTTCGCCTTCGCCCGGTCGAGCCGCTCGCCGGGCGACGCACGGCGCTCTTCACGACGGGCGCGGCGCGCTTCGACCACCTCGGCGAGGTCGTCGCGTCTTCGCGGAACCTCGCCGATCGCGCGGCGCTCCGCCGCGATCTGGAACACATCGACGCAGAGATCTTCCTGGTCGAGCTCAAGGCCGCGGCGATCGACGTCGTCGCCGAGGCGGCGGCCGAACGCGGGGCGGAGGTCGTCTTCGCGGCCTACGACGTGGAAGCGCCGGGCCTGGGCGAAGCGCTGCTCGAGCTCGCGGACCTGGCGGTCGGAGCGTAACGCAGGGAGAATCTACGCCGATGACGTCCCGGGTCCCGTCGAACCCTTCCCCCGTCATCGGCCGGTAGCCGGCCGATGACGGAGCGCCGCCGTGCCGACCCGCTGCCGCTCGGCGGCGGCGACGGGTTGCCGTACTCGAAAGGGCTGATGGCGCGCGCGCTGATGGCGACCGGTGTCTCCTCCGACCGTGCTTACGAGCTCGCGCTGCGCGTCGAGAGCGACCTGGCTGCGCGCGGCGAGACCACGATCGACCTCGACCGGCTCGAGAAGCTCGCCTCCGAGGTGCTCGGCGAAAACGAGGGCGCGCAAGCGCTGCGCCGCCTGCGCCGGCACGAGACGTTGCGGGAGCTCGACGTGCCGATCATCGTGCTGATCGGCGGCGCGACGGGAACCGGGAAATCGACCGTCGCGACGGAGGTCGCCTACCGGCTCGGGATCACGCGGGTCAGCTCGACGGACTTCGTCCGCCAGACGATGCGGGCCTTTCTCGCACGCCGGTTCATGCCGTCGATCCATCGCTCGAGCTTCGACGTCCCGGACGAGGACGAGCTTCAGGACGTGCTAGGCGCGTTCGTCGAGCAGACCCAGAACGTCCTGATCGGCGTGCGCGCCGTGATCGACCGAGCGCTGCAGGAAGGCTGGTCGCTCGTCCTCGAGGGCGTCCATCTCGTTCCTGGAATGCTTCCCAAGGTCGAGGGCGCGCTCGTCGTCCACTGCGTGCTCGCGATCGAGGACGAGCACACGCACGCTGCGAACTTCTGGGTGCGTGACGCGAGCTCGGAGGGCCTACGCCCGGTGCAGAAGTACGTCGACGCGCTTCCGGACATTCGCCTCGTGCAGGAGTTCGTGGTCGAGCAGGCGCGGCGCGCAGGCATTCCCGTCATCGAGAACGGCATCATCGAGCTGTCGACCGCTACTGTGATCGAGCTCGTGCTCAGTCGGGCGGAACGATTCGTCAAGGTCTGATGGCGACGGAAGAGCTCACCAAACACGAAAGCGCGGGGCTGCGACCCGACACCTCGTTCTGCATGTGCGAGTCGTACCTGCGCGCAACCGAGCGCGCTGCACTCGCCGGGGCGCGCTGGCTCGGGCGGGCCGATCAGGAGAGCGCCGAGGAGTCCGCGTTCTCGGGTATGGAGGCTGCGCTCGCCCAGCTGCCGATCAGCGGCACGGTCGTGATCGGCGCAGGCGACGTCGAGGCCGGGAGCCCGATGAGCGGTCCGGTCGGCGCCGGCGGCGAGGCGGTCGACCTCGCGCTCGACCCGCTCGAGGGCCGCGGCGTCGTCGCGCGGGGCGGGAACGGCGCAATCTCGATGATCGTGGTCGGTGAGCCCGGGAAGCTCCGGCACCTGCCCGACATGTACATGCGGACGATCGCAGTGGGCCCGCGCGCCCGCGGGCGGATCAGCCTCCTGCGGCCGGTGGCCGAGAACGTCCGGAACATCGCCGAGGCCTTCGGCCGCAACACCGGCGACGTGACGACGATTGTCCTCGACCGCCCTCGCCACCACGACCTGATCGAGGAGATCCGTGCGGCCGGCGCGCGCATCAAGCTGATCCAGGACGGCACCGTCACCGCGGGGATCTCGGCCGCGATCCGCGGAACGAACGACCACCTCGCGATCGGGATCGGCGGGACGAGGCAGGCGGTCTTGACCGCCGGCGCGCTGCGCTGCCTCGGCGGCGAGGTGCAGGCGCAGCTCTGGCCGACCTCGCGGCGCGAGATCGAGGCCGCGCGCGAGCAGGGGATCGAGGACGCGGAGCAGGTCTTCACGACCGAGGACCTCGTCTCCGGCGAGGTGATCGTCGCTGTGACCGGAGTCTCGAACGGCGACCTGCTTCGGGGCGTGCGCTACCTCGCCGACAGCGCGCGGACCCACTCGCTCGTCATGTGCACCCGCTGCAACTGGGTCCGCTTCGTCGACGGGACCCACTTCTTCGCGCGGGAGCGCCGCGAGGAAGTGCGGCTCCCAGGCTACTAGGCGGGGGCTAGACTCGGGGCGTGGTCACGAAAGACGACGTCTTCGAGGCGCTGCACCAGGTCGAGGACCCCGAGCTGGGGATGGACATCGTCGAGCTCGGCCTGCTCTATGACGTCGAGGTCGACGGCCCGAAGGTGAAGGTGGTCCACAGCCTGACGTCGATGGGCTGCCCGGCCGGGCCGATGATCCAGGAGGACATCCACCGCATCGCCTCGGAGCTGCCGGGGGTCGAGGACGTCGAGATCGAGCTGACGTGGGACCCGCCGTGGACGCCCGAGCGGATGTCCGACGACGCCAAGTTCATCCTGGGCTTCGGGTAGCCGATTTCAGCCGCCCCGGCGGGCCTGTCGGTGCGAAAAGAACCGCCGACCGCGAGGCAGATCGGACGAGCTCGATCCGATCCGTTTCACTTGCGTCCGGGGTGAAGGCGTGGGGCAGGAACCAGTACGGGCAGCTCGGCGACCGGACGACCGTCGACCAGCCCCTTCCGTCGCGGTGCTTAAGCCATTTCGGGGCTTAGCCCGGAATGGCCAGCAGGATCTTCCCGAACTGCTCGCCCGCCTCGAGCCGCTCATGGGCGGCGCGCGCCTCCGCGAGCGGGAAGACGGAGTCGATCACCGGGGTCGCGCCCGACGCGACGATATCGTAGGCGCCCTCGAAGTCGGCCCGGGTGCCCATGGTCGAGCCGAGGACGTCGAGCTGCTTCCACCAGATGCGGTGGAGTGCCGCCGGCGGGTTCGACCCACTGGTCGCGCCACAGATGGTGATGCGACCGCCCGGGCGCGCGGCGTCGAGCGAGCGCTTCCAGGTGGCCTCACCGACCGTCTCGACGACGACGTGCGCGCCGCCGCCGCTCACCTCCTTCACGATCGCGACCACGTCGCCGGACTCGTGGTTGACGGTGACGTCGGCGCCGAGCTCCTTCGCGCGCGTGAGTTTTGCGTCGCTCGACGACGTGACGACCGTGTGGGCGCCGAGCGCCTGCGCGATCCGGAGCGCCGCGGTCGCGACGCCGCCGCCGATTCCCCAGACGAGCACCCACTCGTCCTCCCGCAGCACAGCCCGGGTGACGAGCATCCGATATGCGGTCTCGTAGGCGAGTGGGAAGGCCGCAGCGTCCTGGAAGGAGACGCCGTCGCGAAGCGGGACGACGTTCGTCGCCGGGATCGCCGCCAGCTCTGCATGGACGCCCTGCGTGTGCTCTCCGATCACGTGGATCGCGTGCCTGCGCTCGAGTCCTGGGTTGATCACCACCGCCTGCCCCGGCGCGAGCCCGTCCACCCCCGGCCCGAGCGCCTCGACGACACCCGAGCCGTCTGCACCGAGGATCCGCGGCTTCGGCACTGAGGGCAAGCCCTTCCGCGTCCAGACGTCGAGATGGTTCAGCGACGCGAAGCGCATGCGGACGAGGACCTCCCCGGCCGCCGGCTCGGGATCGGAGACCTCCTCGTAGCGCAGCACCTCCGGGCCGCCGTCCTCTCGGATCAGAACCGCCTTCACGCGTCGATCGTATAGTCGAGCCGTGGCTCGACTCGCACTCCCCCTGGTGCTGCTCGCGGCCGTGCTCGCCGGCTGCGGAGGGAGCACGGCGCGCAAGCCTCCGCTCTCGAAACGTACATTCGTCGCGGAGGCGAACCGCATCTGTGCGCTGGCACGAACGCGCACCGGCCGGCTCGCGCGCCTCCACGCCCTGCGCCCCCCCGTCGGCGACGAAGACCTCTACGCCCACTGGCTGCAGGCCGAAAAGGACGCGCTCGAGGCGACGAAGCCGATCCGCAAGAAGCCGGAGAGGCCGCTATTCGATCCTGAGGTGGCGCAGACGGTCGCCGAGGGCAAGATTGCCGGCTATGCCCGACGTCTCGGCGCGGCGACGTGCGCGAAGCGAACAATTGCCACAATGCCGCCGTGACGAGCACGGAGCTCGCGAAGGTCGCCGATGAACTGGGCATCGACGCTGTCGGAGCGGCGCCGGCTGCACCTTACGAGGAGACCGAGCGGCTGATCCGCGAGCGGCGGGCCCGGGGCCTCTTCGCCGACCTGCGCTTCACGATCACGAGGCCGGAGGAGTCGTGCCACCCGGAGCGACTGCTGCCGGGCGCACGCACCGTGGTCTCAGCGGCGCTCTGCTACTACGCGCCGGCCGATCAACGCGCGGGGAACGGTTCTGCCGGAGGCCGGCTCCCGCGCTACACGTGGTACGACGCCTATGCCGAGCTGAGGCAGAAGCTCGACGCGCTCGGACGGCGGCTCGGCGGTACCTATCGCGTCCTCGTCGATGCGAACCAGCACGTCGACCGGGAGGGCGCCGCCAGAGCCGGGATCGGCTTCTACGGCAAGAACACGATGCTGATCACGCGTCGCCACGGGTCGTGGGTGGTGCTCGGGACACTCGTGACCGACGTCGAGATCGAGGCGAGCCCGCCGCTCGCCCTGGACTGCGGCGAGTGCCGGCTGTGCGTCGACGCCTGCCCCACCGCGGCGCTCGACGAGCCCGGCACGCTCGACGCCGGTCGCTGCCTCTCCTACTGGACGCAGGCCTCGGGGCCGATACCCGAGGAATACCGGAAGGCACTGGGCTCGATGGTCTACGGCTGCGATATCTGTCAGGACGTCTGTCCCTGGAACCGCGGGGTCGAGAAGCGGCGACACCGAGCGAGGCCGCCGGTGGACGCCGAGCCGACTGTCTCGCTCGTCGAGTGGCTCGAGGCCGACGGCGACGAGCTCGTGCGGCGCTACGAACGCCTCTACGTGCCGAAGAAGGATCCCCGCTACCTGCGGCGGAACGCTCTCGTCGCGCTCGGCAACGCGGGTCGTCCCGGCGACGCTCCACTCGCGGAACGCTACGCGCGCGGGGACGACGCGCTGCTGCGCGAGCACGCCCAGTGGGCGCTACGGCAGTTCGAGGAGCGGGACCGCCGTAGGCTCGACGGAGGCGGACAGAGAGCGGAGGTGCCGGCCGTGCCGGCGCCGGAGCGGGAACCATGAGGTACGAGCAACGTCTCCGCGCCGAGCGCTGGCTCGCATGGATTCGGGTCGGGGCAGTCCCGTTCGCCGCGTTCCAGTCGGCGATCACCGCCTCGTACCCGCCGGGGCACGAGGCGTGGGCGTGGGCGACGACAGGCGTCCTCGCGGTCGGCGCGGCGGTCATCTGGTGGCTCGCGCACCAGGACGTGACGCCGCAAGCCCTGGCCAGGCTCGGCTTCGCGGCGCTGGCCTTCGACTTCCTGATCGTCACGTCGTTCGTTCTCACGCTGACCTTCGTCCGAGCGACGCCGGTCCGGCAGCTGCTGATCCTCGTCCTGATCGAGGCCGCGGTCCGGTACGGGATCCCCGGCGGCCTCGGCTTCGTCGTCGCGAACGTTCCGACCCTCGTCGTCTACGAGTGGCTGCGTTCCGACTACTTCGACGAGCGTTTCCACTACGAGAACATCACCCTCCAGATCGGCGTCGAAGTGATGATCGCGCTGATCGTCGGCTGGCTCGTCGACCGGCTCCAGGGCGAGGCGTCGGCAGCCGTCGAGCGGGCCCGCGAGGCAGAGCACTTCCGCGACGAGCTCGGTCGGCGCGCGGACCTGCTCGACGCCGCGAACCGCTGTGCCCGCGCGCTCGGCTCGTCCTTGGATGTCGACGAGGCGTTTGGCGCATTCATCCGCGAGCTGCGCGGGCTGATCCCTTTCGACCGGACGGCGATCATCCTCTCCGAGCAGGGGCACGTGCGCGTGATGGCGACCGCGGGGCACATGCACGACCAGGTGCTCCGACCCGGCGAGGCACTTCCTCCAGGCGCGCTGATCGAGGAGGTGATGCGTACCGGGGAGACTGTCTACCGGCGCGACATGAGCGACCACCTCTACCCGGAGGAGCGGACGCTGACGCTCATCGGTCTGCGCTCTCGGGTCGCCGCTCCGCTACTGCTCGGCGTGCGCCCGATCGGCATGGTCGCGATCCTACGCCGGGAGCCAGACGGGTTCGGCCCGGACGAGATCGAGCTCGCCGGCCTGCTCGGGCGGCTCGTCGCGACCGCCGTCCAGAACATCAGGGCATACGCTGGTGAGCGGGAGACGGTCGAGGAGCTCCGGCGGCTCTCCGCACTGCGCGCGGACTTCGTCTCCCTCGTCTCCCACGAGCTCAGGAGCCCGATGGCTGCGGTGATCGGCGCCGCCCGAACGCTGCAGGATCGTTGGCGCGAGCTCTCGCCGGATCAGCGCGGATCGTTCCTCGCCCTGATCAGCGACGAGACGGCCCGCCTCGCGACACTGATCGGCGACGTGCTCGACACGTCACGGATCGAGGCCGGCACCTTCACCTACACGTTCAGCGACGTCGACCTCGCCGACCTCGTCCGGGAGACCGTGGCGACCATGGGCCTGGGTCAGGACGAGGTCTCGCTGGTCGCACGCGGGCCGGACACGGTTCCCGTCGTGCGCGCCGATCGCGAGCGCCTCAAGCAGGTGTTGATGAACCTCGTCGAGAACGCGGTCAAGTACTCGCCGGCCGGAGGCGAGGTAGGCGTCCACGCCTGGGCGGACAACGGACACGTGATCGTCGCTGTCGAGGACCAGGGACCAGGCATTCCCCGCGAGCAACATGGCCTGATCTTCGAGAAGTTCGGCCGGGCGAACGTGGGCGGCGGCAAGCCCGGGTCCGGCCTCGGCCTCTTCATCGCCCGCTCGATCGCAGAGGCGCACGGCGGAACACTCGCGGTCCGGTCGGCGCCGGGCCGGGGCGCGACGTTCACGCTCGACCTGCCGTTGGCGCCCAGGTAGACGCCTACGCGGAGGCGCGGGCGCGCAGGCGAAGAACGCCGAGCTCGCGCGCGAGCGTCTTCGCGCGCTGGGCGATCCGGCGGCGGAGCTCCGGCGGGTCGAGCACCTCGGCCTCGCCCCGATAGCGAAGAATCTCGCCGACTAGCCACTCGGCGCTCCCGACCGTCTGCTCGTTGATCGCCGAGCCGTCCGTGAGCAGACGGGCGCCGCGCTCGACCTCCCAGCGCGCGACTGCGGGGGAGTAAAGGACGCGGGCGACGAGAGCACCGGTCAGCACGCCCGGCTCGAAGCCGTCGCGTGGCTCGAACTCGGCATCGGCGAGCGTCGCGCTCCGCATGCGGTCGAGGCGGAAGCTCCGCTCGTCGTCACGCGTGCGGTCCCAGGTGTGCACGTACCAGTGCGGGAGGCGGCGCTCGATGGAGTACGGCTCGACGATGTGGGCGGTCGGCCTGTCCTCCTCCTCCTTCAGGTACTCGATCTCGACCAGCCGCCGGCGGCGGATCGCGTCGGTCAGGGTCGCGACCAGACCCTCCTCGGGGCCGCCGATATGCGGCGCTGGGGTCTGGGAGAGCTGGAACTCGCCGAAGGTCTCCTCGAGCTTCTTGCGAACGCGGTCGAGCGGCCGGTGCGCCTCGGCGGCGATCAGCGGTCCGATGAACTCGAGCGCGAGGCGGATTGCGCGCGCCTCGAGCGGCGTCAGCCGCGGTGCCGAGCGGAAGGTATCGCCCCAGAGCTCCTTGTCCACCTGCACCTCGTCGCCGTGCAGCTCGGCATAGACCGCGTAGCAGCCGCCGCCGAAGTTGACGAGGTTGAGGAGCGACAGATGGTTCTCGAGCTCCTCGTAGGGGATCTGGAAGCGTCCGACGAGTTCGGCGGCGGAGATGACCGCGCCCTTGTCGTCGCCGCAGGCGGCGAGCAGGTAGGCGAGCAGCGCCTGGAGCAGGCCGAAGCGCTCCGGCGTGACCGGCCCCGACGAGCGTTCGGCAGCGCCCTCGGGCTCACGCGCCGTGGACTCGCGGGCGGGCCGAGTCGGAAGTCCCTCGTGGATCGTGCGCACGCGGCGCAGACTGTCGCCGACCTCGCGCCGCAGGGCGTGCGGCTCGAGCGGCTTTGCCCGGCCGTCCTGGCGCAGCACCCAGGAGGCGAGGAGAGGCAGACTCGCGTACTCGGTGACGAAGACGCCGTCCTCGACGCGGCCGCTGTCGGCGAAGGCCCGCTCGACCCACCAGGCCGTCTCCGGGCGCACCTCGATCCTCGCCTCGCCGGCCGGCTCGCCGAACTGCCACGCCGCGCGGCCTCGGAAGGCGTCGATGTCGAAGTCGGGGGGAGGCCGGAAGTCGCGTTCGCGTCTCGTCGCAAAGCGGATGTCGCCGCGGATCCGCGACACACGGAACGTCCTGATCGCGTCGCGGTCGAGGTCCGAGCCGATGACGTACCAGACGCCTCGGTCGTGCAGCAGCCCGTACGGATTGAGCGCACGCTCGGTCTCCGTGCCGCTCGTCATAGCCCGGTAGGTGAACCTGACCGTGCGTTGCTTCGAGATCGCCGTCTCCAGCTTGGCGAGCCGGCCCGGCATCTCGGGCGAATAGTCGGGATCGCGCATCTCGACCCGGACTGCGGTCGCCGAGGGCGCCTCGTCGGCCACCCCTGGGCGGCCGAGCGCGAGGTTCTGAAGCGCGAGCCGCAGCGGCTCGGCGTAGGCGAACTTCCCCTCGAGCAGGTAGAAGCAGGTCTGGAGCGCGGCCAGCTCGTCGTCGGTCAGGTCGAGCGGCGGCAGGAAGTAGCGCTCGGAGCGGAGCGTGTAGAGCTCCTCGCCCGTGAACTCGTCGCGCTGTGACTGGAGGGGGACGCCGAGATCGCGGAGCTCGGCACGATCGGAGTAGAAGCGCCTGGCGAACGCCTCGTCCGACATCTCCGAGTAGCCCTCGACATTCCCCTTCACGTCCCGAGCCGTCAGCGGCCGGCGCTCCGCCATCAGGAACGCGACCAGCGAGAGTTGCCGGATCAGCTTGTCAGTGTCGTGCGACAACCTTCAGCGAGCTTATCGCTCGCCGAAGTTCAGCGGGTGTGGAAATCAGGCGGCGACTCTGGAGCGTTCAAGATGCTGGTGTGACGGGCAGTAGTCGCGCTCCGGAAGAGGCGTGCGCTGGCACGGCTTTCCCTTGCGCGTCGTCGCCCGGCAGCGGGCAACCCCGCCGTCGAACGCACCCGCCTCGATCTGGGTCTGCACGAACGCGACCGCGGCGCCGACACCCTCCTGCACCGCCCAGGCGACCTGAGCCTGCTGCGTGATCGGGAAGTAGCGGCGGATGTCCTGGAACAGGGATTTGTCCGGGTTCGCGAAGTAGTGCGGGTCGCTCGCGAGGCGCTCCATCGTCTCCTCGCACGCCTCGAGGACGGCGCGGCGGTACTCCAGCTGTGCCTCCGGGTCGGCGTACGGGTCGATCAGATCCTTGATCGACCGGTAGATAGCCCGCGAGTATTGATACATGCAGTTACGAATCTGGGCGCTCAACTCGTCCATAAGAAGTATTCCGATCTCCTGTTAAATCGTGGAAAAGCTTTGTTACGCGCCTGTTAAGCGTCGTCTGGCTTGCCTCCGGCGGCAGTCTACCCCTTTCCCCGTCGTGTTACAAAGTCGCAGTCTTTGTTGCCATCCACGCTAACGGACCGTTGCAGCCGTTTTTCCGCCGCGGAGCGTGCTTTACACATCCTTAACGGACGATCTCCCGTGCATAGGCGTTCGGGAACCGCGCCACCGCGCGCGTCGCGGCAGTCTGCGCCTCCTCGAGGGAGTCGTAGACGCCGGCGAAGACCACGTAGTAGCCGGGGTGGAGCGACGCGAACCGGTCCGAGACGAGCACGCCGACCTTGCGCAGGCCGCGGGAGAGCGCGAGCTTCACCTTGGCCTCCGCGTCGGCGCGGCCGGTTCCGCGGGCCGGGATCGAGGCGATGACGACGGTGAAGCCGTTTCGCGGCGGCCACGCGATCGGGCCGGCCGGACCTGTGTTCGGCTTCGGCTTCGCAGCGGCATGTGCCCGGGTGGTGGTCGTTCCCGGCGCGACAGGTGGAGCAGGAGGAGCGGCAACGACAGGCGAAGTCGCGACGATCGTCCGCTCGCCCGAAGTGCTCGTGGTGTCGCGGCCGGCGACGATGCCTGCGGTCGCCGAGCCGGCGGCGACCAACAGGAGGAGTAGCGAGGCGAAGACCCAGTCGCCGGGGTAGCGGCCGACTCGCCGCTCCCAGGCACGGCCCAGCGCGCCTAGTTGCCGAGGCGGAACGAGCCGAGCGCCGCAGTCGAGACAGTACTCCTGACCGGGCTCGGCCACGGCACCGCACGCGGCGCATGCCTCAGGCGACGGAGCCACCGTCCGTCTCCCCGTCCGGCTCGACGCCTTCCTCGGCACCCGCTGCGGCGGCGCCGCAATTGGCGCAGAAGACCGCGTCGGCCGGCAGCGGATGCCCGCACTCCGCACAGGCGATGACCGGCTGATCTCCTGCCGGACGCCCACAGTTCGGACAGAAGTGCGATCCCCACGGCAGCGGGGCGCCGCACTCGCAGCGGCCGGCCGGGATCCGCCGGCGAGCGGCTGCGAGCATCTCGTCGACCTCGTTGAGCCTCGCGTCGAGGCCCAGGAGCTCGTTGCAACTCTCGGCGAGCAGGTCCTCGCGGAAGCGGTCGCGGCGGTACATCTCGAGGATCAGGCCGCCGAGGTCGCGCAGCCTTTCCTCGCGCAGTCGCTGCAGCATGCGCCGCTCGCGACGGATCACACCGGGCGGGGGCAACGCCCTGCGCGGGGTGGGCTGGTGCCCGGAGCGGCGGAAGCGGTCGAGCAGGGCCACGCCCCGCCGAGTTTACGGCTCTAGCCTTCCCGCGATCCTATGGGCCGTCCGTCTGCGCGCGTCGCCCGAAGCCGACGAGGAAGAGCACGATCAGGAGCACGCCGACAGCGCCGACGACGACGCCGGCCCAAGGGAAGAGAAAGAGCAGGACGACCCCGAGGATGACCAGTCCGAAGGCGGCTCCGATCATGTGGAAAACAGAATGCCCGGCAGGGCTTCACGCCAAACCGCGAGAGTAGGAAGGGGATTCCGGGCGAGTGGTGTCCATATGCCGTGGTGCTAGCGTGACTTCGTGCGCGATGCCCTGATCATCGACGCCGTCCGCAGCCCGATCGGGAAGCGCAATGGGACGCTCGCCTCCGTGCGTGCCGACGAGCTCGCAGCGCAGGTGCTCACGGGCCTCGTCTCGCGGCTCGACCTGGATCCGGGCGCGGTGGAGGACATCGAGATGGGCTGCGTCACCCAGATCGGCGAGCAGGCGCTGAACGTCGGGCGAATCGCCTCGCTGATCGCAGGCTGGCCCGAGACGGTCTGCGCGTCGACGATCGACCGCCAGTGCGGCTCGTCGATGCAGGCCGCGATGAACGCCGCGGCCGCGATCCAGGCCGGTCACCTGGAGGTCGTCGTCGCCGCCGGCGTCGAGTCGATGTCGCGGGTCCCGATGGGCTCGAACCTGGGCGAGGCGGGGTGGGCCGGCTTCTCCGACAAGTTGCTCGACCAGTGGCAGATCGTCCCGCAGGGGATCTCGGCCGAGGTGATCGCCGAGGAGTGGGGACTCTCGCGGGAGCAGCTCGACGAGTACTCGCTCGAGTCGCACCGGCGGGCGATCGACGCGATCGACAACGGCCGCTTCGAGCGCGAGATCGTGCCGATCGAGGTCTCGAACCCGCGCACGGGTGTGCTGTTCGCGGTCGACGAGACGCCGCGGCGGGACACGTCGCTCGAGAAGCTCGCCTCGCTGCCGCCGGCGTTCAAGGAGGACGGCGTCGTCACCGCCGGCGGCTCCAGCCAGATCGTCGACGGGGCTGCTGCGATGCTCGTGACCAGCGAGGAGCGGGCGGGCAGGCTCGGTCTCGAGCCGCGCGCGCGGTTCGTCTCGTTCGGCCTCGCCGGCGTAGATCCCTACCGGATGCTCCACGGAAACCCGCCCGCGTGCGAGAAGGCGCTCGCAAAGGCGGGCTTGACCTGGGACGACATCGCCCTCGTCGAGGTGAACGAGGCGTTCGCCTCGGTCGTCCTCCAGTTCCTCGCCGACACGGGCCTGCACGAGCGCTGGCGGGCGGGCGACGTGAACCCGAACGGCGGCGGGATCTCGCTCGGCCATCCGCTCGGAGCGACAGGCGCGCGAATCACGGCGACGCTCCTGAACGAGCTCGACCGCCGCAACGAGCGGTACGGCGTCGCGACGATGTGCATCGGCCAGGGCCAGGCAATCGCAGCGGTGATCGAGCGGGTCTGAACGCCAAGTGACAGTCTGTCACTAGCGTTGCCAACGATGCGTCCCAGTATTCAGGCCGTTTTCGAGCCAAACCGACTGTTACTTGGCTGATCAGAGGTGGCTGCTCGTACGCGGTCGGGGGGAGCGGCCGCTCGCGCGGGAGGTGGATCCGGCGCAGATCGTCGCCCACTCGTCCTCGCGGCGGCCGTCGCTGGAGCCGGGTGACCTCGCGATCCTCTATGCGTCCGTCTGGCAGGCGCTCTTCGGCGTCGTCGAGGTGACCGGCGTCCCCGAGCACGATCCAGCAAAGGCGCGGTGGGCGTGGCGGTTTCCGATCCGGCCGCTCGTCGTCCTGCCGGATCTCGATCGTGCGCCGGCCGTCGAGGAAGCGGGCATCCTCCCGCAGAGCCTCTGGCGGCACTCCTACATCCGGCTCTCCGAGGAGCAGTTCTCCGCCGCCCGGGCGCTGGTCGGGCAGCCCTAGACCGAGACGCTCGAGAGCCCGAGCGCCTCGAGCTCCTGCGCGATCCTCTCGTCGCCCCCGTCGGCGGACTCGCGGAGGCGGCGGTGCAGCTCGACCAGGGCAGCGAGGTACTGCGCGTGGGTGAGGCTTCGGCCGCCTGCGCCGGCGCGGAAGCGGGCTGCAGTCTCTCGCGGCACGCGGCGGAGGAGGATGTCCTCGTGCTCCCGGTCTGCGGGAGGTTCCGGGCCGGGGCCGCGGAAGAAGACCACGTCGTGGTGCGGGTGCGGGAAGGGCGGCGGCGGAACCGGGATGTGGAACGTCTCGTCCTCTGCCACGGCGCGATGATAGCGCCGATAGCGCACGCAATCAACCGCCTGCAGGCGATGGAGGTGCTCGGCCGCAAGTCCGGGGTTCTACGCTGGGTGAGGAGGATCCGTCAGGCGCGGGTCGTACCCTGTGTCCATGATCACGTGTGCGCTCTGCCGGCGCAACATGCTTCTCGGCGAGGCCTTCGGGCACTGGCGTGCGGACGGCGCGGGTAGCGAGCAGGTTGTTTGCCGGCTCTGCGAAGACAACGCCGAGCGCCGCGGGTGGGCTCGGCTCGACCGGCCGCCGGAGCGGCGGACAACGCTCGGCACGACCCGGCACGCCCGGAAGGTCGCGTAGCTAAAAGCGCAAACCGCGGCCACGGAGCATCGTCCCGATCGACCGGCGCAGCACTCCGAGGTCGTAGCGGAGCAGGCGCAGCCCGCCGAGAGTCCGGCAGAGCTGTACGTACTCGAGGTCGAGGGCGGTGGACTCGGACTTGGTGCCGCGGTCCTTGCGGACCTGCGCGGGCCCGGTCCAGCCCGCCGTGATGCGCAGTCGGTAGTCCTGCCCGCCGGCGACCTGGCGCTCGACCATCGGCACGGGCCAGGGACGCGGCCCCACGAGGCTCATCTCGCCGCGCAGGACGCTGAAGAGCTGCGGGAGCTCGTCCGCATAGATCCGCTTCATGATCGATCCGGCCCATGTCAGGTTCGAGGCGTCCTGCTCGTACAGCCGGGCGTACGAGTCGGGCTTGCCGGCGAGGTCGGCGAGGGCCGAGGTACGAAGGACGCGGAACTTGAGCACGTCGAACTCGCGCCCGCGCGACACGCGCCGCTCACGGTAGAACCAGGGGCCGCGGTCGCGCGGGACGAAGAGCATGTCCAGCCCCATCAGGAGGACCGCCACGAGCAGCACCGGCGTCGCCGCGAAGATCAGGATCGCGGCGACGAGGCGGTCGAAGACCTGCTTCGCCAGCGGGTACGGGACGTCCTCGGTACGGGCGGCCGCGCTGTCGGCGCGCGTCAGACTTGCCATCCGAGCGCTGCGAGGTCGAGACCAGTCATGCGCATAGTCTCTCCGTTACTGGCGACGTAGCGCGTACCGACCGCCGCTGCGACGTCATCGCGGAGGCGCTCCTCGCTGCGTAGGGCGAGCTTCCGCGTCGCCGGTGAGGCGAGCAGGTCCGCCCGCCGGATCCGCGTTGCGGCCTTCGAGAGGAGGCGGGACTCGAGCAGGGGCTCCGGGTTCAGGTCGGTGCGGCCCCGGAATCGGTTCAGCGGGCGGGCAACCTCGATCGCGAGCGCGGACTGCGCCTTGTTCGAGCGCACGTCGAAGGGCAGGCTCGCGATCTCGTCGGGCGGGATCTCGCGACCGGCGAACCGGGCGATCGCCTCGACGAAGCCGGGGCCGTCCGCGGCGAGCAGCTCATACGGGAGAACGAGCACTGCGTCCGCACCGTAGACCGAACGGTAGTGGGCGATCAGGCCGTCGTAGGCGAAGTGGCCGTAGTCGAACCCGGGTACGCGCCACTCGCGCTGCTTTGCGGGCCGCAGGAAGTGCTCGAGCTTCGCTTCGCCGCCGGCGTTCACGTACTGCTTGTAGGTGGAGACGATCATGCTCCGCTGCTCCCGGATCACGACCAGGATCCGCGCTTCGGGAAAGACCTGCGCGATCCGGTCGGCGATTAGGCGGCTGTCGTAGCCGCCGGAGTAAGGGTGCCCGGAGAGGCGGGGGAAGGAGACGACCGGCAGCAGGCCCGCGCCCTCGGCCTCGGCGAGCATCGGCTCGAACTCGCTCCGCACCGCGACCGCGTCGAAGGCGAACGGTCGCGCCCGGACGAGGGTGTGCACCGGGTGCCTGAGCGGCTGTTTCCCGAGCCACCGGTAGCCCGTGCGGGGGTTGCCGAAGAGCTCCTCCTGGAGCCAGTTCGTTCCGGTCTTGTGGTAGCCGATGTGGACGAGCGGCGGCGTCAGAGCATCCAACCGTGGGCGGCGAGGTCGACTCCGAGCAGCTCGGCGGTGATCCGGTTGCTCTCGACGTAGCGGCTCCCGACCGCCTCCTCGACCGCCTGCTTCAGCGACTGCTCGCTGCGCTCCGCGAGGGCGCGGGTCGCGCGCAGGTTGGCCGGGTCGATCTTCTTGCGCATCCGTGTCGCTGCGCCGTGGAGGACCGCCGATTCGAGGAGCGGCGCCGGGTTGAGCTCGTTGCGCGGCCCGAAGCGGTTCAGCACCCGTGTGGCGCCGAGTACGAGTGCAGACTGCGCCGGGTTCCGCCGTTTCGCGTCACTCATCTCCGCGAGCACCGGCTCCGGGACGGGTCGCCCGGCAAACTCACCGATCCTGGTCAGGAACCCGCGCCGGTCCCGCACCAGCTCCTCGTAGGGGAGGGCGAGCACGTTGTCGGCTCCGAACAGCGAGCGGTAGTAGTCGAGTAGACGGTGGTACTCGAAGTACTCGAAGTCGAACATCGGGATCCGCCGGCCCTGGTCGGCGCCCGGTTGCAGGAATGCCCTGATCGTGCAGGGTCCGCCCGCCTTCACGTACTGCTTGTACGTGGAGACGATCATGCTCCGCTGCTCGCGGACGACGACGACGATCCGGCCCTCGGGGAAGACGGCCCGCAGGCGGTCGGCGATCTCCTTGGTGTCGTACCCGCCGGAGAAGGCCTGCCCGGCGAGGCGACCCCAGCAGATCACCGGCATCAGCCCGTTCGTCTCGGCCTCGGCGAGCAGCGGCTCGAAGTCCCGGCGCGTCGCCTCGGCGTCGAACTCGAGCGGGTGCGCCCGGATCAGGCGGCGAACGGGTGCGGTGTCCTTGTCGATCCAGTGGTACCCGGCGGTCTTGTCGAGGAAGAGCCCGCCGCGCAGCCACTTCGTGCCGGTCTTGTGGTAGCCGATGTGGACCAGGGTCGGCGCCATGCCGGGCGCGAACTGTAGCTGGGAACGACCGCGGCTATCGTTCTCGCGTGCCCGGAACCGAGCAGATTGCGGAGCGGACCGCCACGCCCGCCGGCGAGGCCGAGCCACCGCCCGCGCGGGCGCTCCGGATCCTGTTCGTCGTCGAGCGTGGCGCGCTGCTCCGCTTCCCGCTGCTGATCCCGGCCCTGGCCGAGCGAGGGCACGAGGTGCACGTCGCCTTCGTGCTCGGCGGCGAGTGGCGAACCGAGCGGCCGCCCGAGTTGCCGCCGCGCACGCAGCGGCTGATCGACGAGCTCTGCGCCCGTTACCCGAACGTCCACTACGGCTATGCGCCGCAGCGCGCCGACGCGGGCTGGTACCGCGTCGCCTGGATGTCTCGGGCGCTCGCCGACCTCGCGCACAACGCCGACCCGCGCTACACGGGCGCAGACGTTCTCAGGCGGCGGACGAAGAAGCGCATCCTCGGACGGCTGGAGAAGGGCGGCGACTTCGAGCCGCTGTCGCG
>JBKPCT010000233.1:0-18160 GCA_046727515.1 Actinomycetota bacterium
GCTCGAGACCTTCGTTCCGGGCCGCGGCGCCGTCACGATCCAGACCATCGACGAGGGCGAGATCGTCGGCTGGTCGTGGCTCTTCGAGCCCTACCGCTGGCACTTCGACGCGCGGGCACTCGACCTCGTCAGGGCCGTCCATTTCGACGCCGCCTGCCTGCGCGGCAAGCTCAACGAGGACCACAGCTTCGGCTTCGATCTCCTCTGCCGGTTCACGCCCGTGATGGTCGAGCGGCTCGAGGCGACCCGGCTCCAGCTCCTGGACGTCTATGGCAACGGCGCCCGCTGAGACTTATCCCCCGGATTTGGGTGTGATGGCGCCGCGCCCCTTCCGCGTCGAACGGAAGACGCGCGAGACCTACGACACCTGGACGCTCTCGCTCGTACCCGTGGACGGCGAGCAACTCGACGTCTGCCCGGGCCAGTTCACGATGCTCTACGCCTTCGGTGTCGGTGAGGTTCCGATCTCGGTCAGCGGACCGCCGCTCGTCCAGACCATCCGCGCCGTCGGTCCGGTGACCCGGGCGCTCTGCGCTGCGAGGCCCGGGGCGGTCGTAGGCGTCCGCGGCCCGTTCGGCACGAGCTGGCCGGTCGAGCAGGCCGAGGGCAGCGACCTGCTGATCGTCGCGGGCGGCGTCGGCCTCCCGCCCGTGCGCCTCGCGCTGTACCACGCGCTCGCGCACCGTGCCGACTACGGGCGCGTGATCTTGCTCTACGGCGCCCGGACCCCCGCCGACATCGTCTTCCGCAAGGAGATCGAGAAGTGGCGCTCGCGGATGGATCTCGAGGTGGACGTCACCGTCGACGCGGCGAGCGGCGACTGGCGCGGCAGGGTCGGCGTCGTGACGACTCTGCTCCCGCGGGCCGCGATCGACCCCGACTCGACTACGGTCTTCGTCGTCGGGCCCGAGATCATGATGCGCTTCACCGCGCGGGCGCTCGTGGATCAAGGTGTGCCTCCGGAGCAGATCTGGCTCTCGATGGAGCGCTCGATGAAGTGCGGAGTCGCACTCTGCGGGCACTGCCAGTTCGGGCCCTCGCTGATCTGCCGCGACGGCGCCGTCTATCCATATCCGGTGATCGAGCCCTTCCTGGGGGTGAGGGAGTTGTGAACGCGCGCAAGCCGAGGCTCGCGGTCTGGAAGTTCTCGTCGTGCGACGGCTGCCAGCTCTCGCTGCTCGACTGCGAGGACGAGCTGCTCGCGGTCGCGGGCGCGGTCGACATCGCCTACTTCCTGGAGGCGACGAGCGCGACGGTCGGAGGACCGTACGACGTCTCCCTCGTCGAGGGCTCGATCACGACACCCCACGACGCGGAGCGGATCCAGGAGGTCCGCCGGAAGTCCAAGGCGCTGATCACGATCGGCGCCTGCGCCACCTCGGGCGGGATCCAGGCGCTGCGGAACTTCGCCGACGTGGGCGAGTTCGTCTCGATCGTCTACGCGTCGCCCGAGTACATCTCGACGCTCGCCACCTCGACCGGGATCGCCGACCATGTCCACGTCGACTTCGAGCTGCGAGGCTGCCCGATCGACAAGCGCCAGCTGCTCGAGGTGGTGACCGCCTTCCTGCACGGCCGGCGGCCGAACGTTCCCGGCTACTCGGTGTGCATGGAGTGCAAGCGGCGAGGAACGACCTGCGTCACCGTCGCGCACGGGACCCCCTGCCTCGGCCCGGTCACGCAGGCCGGTTGCGGTGCGATCTGCCCCGCCTACGCGCGCGGCTGCTACGGCTGCTTCGGGCCGATGGAGACGCCGAACACCGTCTCGCTCTCCAAGCGGCTGCGGGTCCTCGGGATGAGCGATCCGTCGCTTGTCCGGGTCTTCCGCACGTTCAACGCGAACGCGCCCGAGTTCAAGGAGGCGAGTGCCGTCGATGGCTAGGACGAAGACGAAGACGCTCCGCACCGACTACCTCGCCCGCGTCGAGGGCGAGGGGGCGATGCTCGTGAAGCTCCGCGACGGCAAGGCGGTGGACGTCAAGCTGCGGATCTACGAGCCGCCCCGCTTCTTCGAGGCGCTCCTGCGCGGACGCCACTTCACCGAGGCCCCGGACATCACCGCCCGCATCTGTGGGATCTGTCCGGTCGCATACCAGACCTCGAGCGTGAACGCGATGGAGGACGCCTGCGGCGTCGACGTCGGCCCTGAGATCCGCGCGCTCCGCCGGCTCCTCTACTGCGGCGAGTGGATCGAGAGTCACGCGCTGCACGTCTTCATGCTCCACGCGCCGGACTTCCTCGGGTACGCGAGCGCGATCGACCTCGCCAAGGACCACCGCGAGCTCGTCGAGCGCGCGCTGCACATGAAGAAGACGGGCAACGAGGTGATGCGCGTGATCGGCGGCCGCGAGGTGCACCCGATCAACGTCAGGGTGGGCGGTTTCTACCGCGCCCCCACGAAGAAGGAGCTGGCCACGGTCGTCGACGAGCTCGAGCGGGCGCGCGAGTTCGCGCTGGAGACCGTTCGCTTCACCGCCGGGCTCGACTTCCCCGCATTCGAGCAGGACTACGAGCTGGTCGCCCTCTCCGATCCGGACGCCTACGCGGTCGAGGACGGGCGGCTCGTCTCCAACCGCGGGCTGGACATCCCCGTGTCCGAGTACGAGCAGCACTTCGTCGAAGAGCATGTCGAGTGGTCGAACGCGCTCCACTCGCTCACGGTCGAGGGCGGCAACTACCTCGTCGGCCCGCTCGCGCGCTGGGCGCTCTCCGGTGACCGCCTCACGCCGCTCGCGCGCGAGGCGGCCGCGGAGGCGGGGCTCCGCCGGGACGAGCGCAACCCGTTCCGGACGATCCTGGTGCGCTCCGTGGAGCTCGTCTTCGCCGCCGACGAGGCGCTGCGGCTGATCGCCGCGTACGAGCCGCCGGAGCGGCCGTTCGTCGAGGTCGTCCCCCGTGCAGGCGTGGGGTACGGCTGCAGCGAGGCGCCGCGCGGGATCTGCTGGCACCGCTACGAGATCGACGACGAGGGCACGATCCTCGACGCAAAGATCGTCCCGCCGACGTCCCAGAACCAGAGGACGATCGAGTCAGACCTCCGCGGCGTGGTCGAGCGCTACGTCGATCTCCCCGACGACGAGCTCGCCCTGCGCTGCGAGCAGTCGATCCGAAACTACGACCCGTGTATCTCGTGCGCGACGCACTTCCTGACGCTGGAGGTCGACCGCGGATGACAGTCATCGGACTCGGGAACGAGTGGCGTAGCGACGACGGGGTCGGGCTCGAGGTCGCGCGCCGCGTCGGCGGGCGGGTGCTGGCCGGCGAGCCGATCGGGATCGTCGAGGCGCTCGACGGAGAGGACGAGGTCGTGCTCGTCGACGCCGTCTCGACCGGCGCGTCGCCTGGGACGTTGTTCGTGTTCGAGGCGAGCTCGGATCCGCTTCCGACGCCGATCTTCGGGGCCTCGTCGACCCACGCGCTCGGGCTCGCGGAGGCGCTCGAGCTTGCGCGCACGCTCGGTCGGTTGCCGCGCAAGGTCGTCGTCTACGGGGTCGAGGGCGAGTCGTTCGCGTTCGGCAACGGCCTCAGCTCCGCCGTCGCCGAGGCCGCCGACCGGGTAACCGAAGAGGTACTCGAGTGCACGAGAAGCACCTGACCGAGGACCTCGTTCGGGAGCTCGAGGCGATCGCCGCTGCCGAAGGCGGGGGTCGGGTGACCCGCATCCAGGTCCGGCTCGGCGCGCTCTCGCACTTCACGCCGGACCATTTCCGCGAGCACTTCGACGACGCGGCCGTAGGCACGACTGCCGAGGGCGCCGCCGTCGACGCAGAACTGTCCACTGACCCGACCGCTCCGGACGCGCAGGGCGTGCTGCTCGAGAGCGTCGAGGTCGAGCTTGCCGACGACAGAGAGGAACAGTCATGAACGCAAACCCCAAGGCATACGACTTCCCGGTCGGCGTCCGCTGGCTCGCCGGCAAGCGCACCGTCGTCTCGGTTGCGGGCAAGGACGACCTCGAGGTGGCGACCCCGCCAGAGTTCAAGGACGGCGTCGAGGGCGTGTGGAGCCCCGAAGATCTCTTCGTCGGCTCCGTCGCCTCCTGCTTCGCCGTTACGCTCGCCGGGATCGCGCAGCGTCGGGGCATCCCGCTCCGCAGCCTCGCCGTCGGCGGCGACGGGATCGTCACGCAGCGCCACGACGGCCGGTTCGGCTTCGCCGAAGTCGTCCTCCACGTCGACCTCGCGACAGAGCCCGAGTTCGAGCACGAGGCGGGGGATGCCGCCCGCGCCGCGGAGCTCGGCTGCCTCGTCGCCTGCTCCGTCGATCTGCCCGTTCGAGTCGAGCTGACCGTACGAACTGCACATCTTCTGGAGTCGGCGCTATGAGCGCCGCCCACCCTTCTGCGTCCTTCTCGGCCACGCTCCGCGTTCGCCTCGACAACCAGCCGGGCACGTTCGCGCGCCTCGCCGAGTCGATCGGCGAGGCCGGCGGCCTGCTGGGCGCGATCGACCTCGTTCGGGTCGAGCGTGGGACGAAGGTCCGCGACGTCACTGTGCTCGCGAACGACGCAGAGCACATGGACCGGATCGCCGCCGCCGTCCACGACCTCGACGGGATCGAGGTCGTCAACGTCTCCGACCGCACCTTCCTGATGCACCTCGGCGGCAAGATCGAGGTCGCGCTGAAGACGCCGCTGAAGACGCGCGACGACCTCTCGATGGCGTACACGCCCGGGGTCGCCCGCGTTTCCTCGGCGATCGCGGCCGATCCGGACAAGGTCTGGAACCTGACGATCAAGCAGCACACCGTCGCGGTCGTCAGCGACGGCACGGCAGTCCTCGGTCTCGGCGACATCGGCCCCGAGGGCGCGCTGCCCGTGATGGAGGGCAAGGCGATGCTGTTCAAGGAGTTCGGCGGCGTCGACGCATTCCCGATCTGCCTGGCGACGAAGGACGTCGACGGGATCGTCGCGACCGTGAAGGCCATCGCGCCCGTCTTCGGCGGGATCAACCTCGAGGACATCTCCGCGCCACGCTGCTTCGAGATCGAGGACCGCCTGCGGGAGGAGCTCGACATCCCCGTCTTCCACGACGACCAGCACGGCACCGCGATCGTCTGCCTCGCCGCGCTGCACAACGCCGTGCAGGTCGTCGGCAAGCGGCTCGAGGATCTCCGCGTGGTCGTCACCGGCGTCGGGGCGGCCGGCGTGGCGGTGACGAAGATGCTGTGCGCCGCGGGAGTCCCGGACGTGGTCGGCTGCGACCGCGAGGGGATCGTCCATGCCGAGCGGCCCGGGCTCTCACCGGTCAAGGCGGGCTACGCAGCGATCACGAACCCGCGCCGGATCCGCGGCTGCGCGGACGACGCGCTTGCCGGCGCCGACGTCTTCATCGGCCTTTCGCGGCCGGGCGCGGTCTCGGTCGACGGGATCCGGTCGATGGCCGACGGCGCGATCGTCTTCGCGATGGCGAACCCGACACCGGAGGTCCTGCCCGAGGAGATCGAGGAACTCGCCGCCGTGGTCGGCACGGGCCGCTCCGACTACCCGAACCAGATCAACAACGTCCTCGCCTTCCCGGGCGTCTTCCGCGGGGCGCTCGACGTGCGCGCCGCCGAGATCGACGAGTCGATGAAGCTCGCCGCGGCGGAGGCGATCGCGGCGGTCGTCAAGCCGGCCGAGCTCGAGCCGGACTACGTGATCCCGAGCGTGTTCAACCGGGAGGTCGCGCCCGCGGTCGCCGAGGCGGCCGCGGAGGCGGCCCAGGCCTCCGGGACTGCCAGGCGTCGACGCGATGTCCCGCAGGGCGTCGTGTAACACAACGCACCGTTGTGTTACGATCTGACTGTTGGACACCACGATCCGGAACCTGGACGAGGACGCGTATCGTCGTCTGCGCGCACGCGCGGTGCTGTCCGGACGGACGACCGGTGCGCTCGTCAGCGAGGCGATCCGGTCGTACCTTGCCCGTCCTGAGCCCGGAGAGAGGTCGAGCCTGACCGACCTCGTTCCGGAGGACTACGGAAAGGGCCGGGAGCGGCTGAGCGAGGAGATCGACGCCGTCGTCTACGGGGTCTCAGTGTCGGCTTGATCGTCCTCGACTCGAGCTTTCTCGTCGCCTACCACAACACGCGAGACGTTCATCACGAGGCCGCAGCGGCGGCGATGAGACTGCTGGTTGCAGGCGACTGGGGCAGGGCGCTGCTCCTCGAGTACGTCGTCGTCGAAGTCGCGACGGTGTTGCTCGCGCGGCGGGGGCTGGATACCGCCACGCGGGTGGCGCGCACGTTGCTCGAGAGCCGCGAGGTCGACTTCGTTCCGTGCTCGGACATCTTCGTCGAGAGTCTGGAGACGTTCGCTCGACAAGAGAGCGGCACGCTCGGCTTTACCGACGCCGCAATCGTGACGGTTGCGCGCAGGGAAGGAGGCGGAGTCGTCGCGACGTTCGACCCCGACCTCGCGCGCGTCTCGGGAATCATCGCCGTTCCGGCGTAGGCGCTCTAAGGCCCGGCGGCGCCCAGCGGGCTGCCGCGGACTCGCCGCCTCTCGGCGAGCGCGGGCGACAGGCTTGCCGCGAGCACGATCACGGCCGAGCTGAAGCCGATCCAGAAGAAGATCGCCATCACGACCCCGAAGCCGCCGTAGTCGCGGGCGTAGAGGTTGACCCAGAACTCCATCACGAAGCTGGAGATCAGCATCACCACGACCAGACCCGCAGCGGTCAGTGCCGCACCGGGAAGCAGATCGCGCAGGCCGATCTGTCTATACGTCAGCATCCTCGGCACCCAGAGGAAGTACAGCGTCAGCAGCGCGACCCACCCCGGGGCCACGACGAGCCTCGCCCAGGACAGGTCGCCGGTGAGCTCTTTCAGCTGCACGAGCAGGAGGAGGATCAGGCCATACAGGCCGACGAGGGCCGCGGCGTAGCGCGCGTTGTCGGACTGCCGCGGCGTGGGGGCGATGCGCCACGCACGCGTGTGCACCTGCTGGAGCACCCGGCCAAAGCTGAGCCCGAAGAACAGCGCGCCGGCGATCGCGAACAGTGCCGATCCGAGCTCGTGCGTCTTGTCCTGGACGAGCACACCGCGCACGAGCTCGGCAGTGGACGCCGAGAGCCCGTAGTGGTGGACCATGTGGTTCGCGAGCGCGGTCGGGTCCGTCTCGAGGTACTCGTCCATCACGAGGAGGGCGGGCACGATTGCGACGAGGATGTACAGGGAAAGGAGTGCCGACTGGAGCGGCCCGTCCACGGCCCGATAGCGCCGCCAGGCGTCGATGGCGACGCCGGCGGCGGAGCCGGGGGTCTGGCGGTCGACCCACTCCTGACCGCGCTTCGACAGGGCCCCCGCGCGCGCCTTCGTGCGCGTGACGAGCATGCTCAGGCGGCGGCCGGCGCCTCCGTAGTTGCACGCCCGACGATCGGCGCAAGCAGCTCCTCGAGCGTCGGCGTCGCGACCTCCTCGAGCTCGTAGCCCGCGCGGCGGATCGGGTGGCGTGTCCGGATCACGTGTTCGAGATCGATCGGCGTTCCCGTGACGACGACGTCGCACTCGGCGGCGTCGATCGTCCGCTCGAGCTCGTCGAGCTGCTCTGCCGAGTATCCCATCGCAGGCAGGCCAGAGCCAATGTGCGGGTAGTGCAGGTCGGGCCGGAAGAAGGGGAGGTCGTTGTTGCCGCCGTCCCAGACGAGCACGTCGGCCTCCGCCTCGGCGCGCGCGAGGATCTCGGCGTAGTCCACGCCCGCGTAGACGACCATTCCCGCCCGGACGGGCGCCTCGTACTCCTCGCGCTCCTCGATCGTGGGCCGCGCCGCGTCGATGTCGGCGAGCGTCTCGAAGCGCTGGACGCGCATCCGCTCGAGGTCCCCGTAGGGCATCGGGTGGCGGACGAGCACGACCCGCAGCCCCGCGTCGAGCAGGATCCGGCCGACCCGGCGACTCGTCTGGCTCTTGCCGCTGCCGGTCCGGACCGCACAGACGGCGACCACGGGTCTTGAAGCCTGGAGCATCGTGAGGTTCGGGCCGAGTAGGCGGAAGTCGGCGCCGGCGGCGAGTGCCCGGGAGGCCTTGTGCATCACCTCGTCGTGGGAGAGGTCGGAGTACGAGAACACGACCTCGTCCACCTCCTCGTCCCGGACGAGCCGGGCGAGCTCGTCCTCGGCGAAGATCGCGATCCCCTCCGGGTAGAGCGGGCCCGCGAGCGAGGCGGCGTACCGCCGGTCTTCTATCCCCGGGATCTGGGCCGACCTCGTACAGCGGCCACACGCAGCTCTTGACCGCGCCGTTGACCAGCGTCGGTGAGAGCCTCGCCTCGTGCCCCCAGCCGAGCGGGCAGTCGGCGAGGACGTTCAGGAACGCGGGGCCGTCGGCCTTCGCCGCGAGCGCCGCCTTTCGGCTCAGGTCCTGCCAGTGCGGGCCCGCCGCCGACTGGGCGACGTAGGGGATCCTGTGCGCGGCCGCGATCGCGGTCAGGTCTTTGCGCTGCTGCATCTTGCCGAAGGAGACCTCGCCGGCCGGGCTCGTCGTCGTCGCGGCGCCGAACGGCGTCGCGCCGGAGCGCTGGATCCCGGTGTTCATGTAGGCCTGGTTGTCGTAGCAGACGAACACGAAGCGATGGCCGCGCTCGAGCGCCCCGGAGAGTGCCTGGAGGCCGATGTCGTAGGTGCCGCCGTCGCCGGCGAAGGCGACGATCGTCACCTCGTCCGCCTGCGCGAGCGCGCCGCGGCGACGGAGCGCCCGATAGGCGCTCTCGACGCCGCTGGCAGCGGCGGCCGCATTCTCGAAGGCGACGTGGAGCCAGGGGACGTTCCACGCCGTGGTCGGGTAGCGCGTCGTCGCCACCTCGAGACAGCCGGTCGCGCTGACGACGACGACTGGGCCGTCGATCGAGTCGAGGACCGTCCGGACGACCATCGGAATGCCGCAGCCCTGGCAGAGCGAGTGCCCGCTGCGGAGCGGCGGCGTCCCAGCCTCGTTGCGGACGAGCATCTTCAGACGTGACATGCGGTGCTCCTGACGCCCACGTAGTGAGGTGCCGTCCGGTCGAGGATCGCGCGGATGTCGGCAGGGTGGAGGTCGCGCCCGCCCAGCCCGTACACGTAGCTGCTCAGACGCTGCAGTCCTCCTGCGAGGGCGACCGTGACCTCGGCATAGAGCGGCGGGGCGCCCCCGGGGGAGTCCGCGCGGTCGAGGACAGAGACCGCCGGGACGTTCCCGAGCACCGCCCTGATCGCCTCCGCCGGAAACGGCCGGAACGAACAGATCTTCAGCAGGCCGACTGCCTCGCCCTGGGCGCGCAGCGCGTCGACGACGTCCTTCGTCGTGCCGGCGCTCGAGCCGAGGCAGACGAGCGCGTGGTCGGCGTCCTCGAGGCGGTAGGCGTCGAAGGGCCCGTACGAGCGGCGGCTCAGCTCCTCGTACTCGAAGCAGAGCTCGGCGAAGATCTCGAGCGAGCCCTCGATCGCGGCTGTTTGATTGCGACGCAGCTCGAGGAGCAGCGCGTTGTCCGAGGCGGCGAGCTCGAGCTCGCGGGACGCCGGATCGCCTGATGCCACGACGCCGACGAGCTCCGCGAACGCGGCGAGGGCAGCCTCGAAGAGGCCTGCCTCGCCGGCGGCCTCGAGCTCGATCTCGACCTCGCCCACGTGCTCGACGAACCGGTATGTGATGCGGCCGCCACCCCCGCTTCGCGCAACGGGAAGGTTCGCTTCTGCGGTCGGTCGTGGCATCGGGGTGGTTCCGGATCCTCAGAGGCGGCGCGGCGCCGCTCTCAGAGCTTGTAGCCGATCGCCCGCAGGAGGTCGTGACGTGCGGTCACGTCCTGCTCTGCTTCCACGCCGAGCGGAGAGGCGCCGTCTACGACGCCGAGGATCGCTCGAGGATCAGATTCAGCTCCTCGGGCTTCTCGATCGGCACGACGATCAGCTCGAGCTGCGCGCTCATTTGTTCGACCTCGCTCCTGTCGGGCACGGAGTTGCGGGGGCCACGCTAGTCCTGGCAGACGTCGAGAACGGCCGCCCCGGTCAGGCGCATGAGGTCGTTCGTCCGTAACCGCAGCGACGTGTCGTGGCTTCCGGCCTCCAGCACTACGCGCTCGTGGCCGGCGAGGCGGCGGTCGACGAGCACGCGATCCGCTCGCCCGCCGAAGGGCGGCACGGCGCCGAGCTCGAACTCCGGGTATTCGCGCGCGAGCTCCTCCTCGCTCAGCAAGTCTACGTCCTTCCTCGGCAGCTGGAGGAAGGCGCAGACCTTGCGGAGATCGAGACGCTCCGACGCCGGAATCACGACGCGCAGGCGCCCCTCGGGACCCGCGAGCACGAGGGTCTTCGCGACGGCGTCCGGGGCGATACCGAGCGACTCGGCCTCCGCCGACGCCGTGTCCGTCCGCTCGTGCACGAGCGACTCGAACTCGACACCGGCGTCTTCGAGGACTTTTTTCACCTGTTCCGCAATCACGATGCTCAGGATTCTTCCATGCTCCGTGCTGCGCATGGGTGCGATCCGTATCTTGCGCCCGACCGAGCCGGGCATCGGTGATTTACGCGGAAGCGGCGGCAGGTCGCGCCCGATGCTCGTCTCATGGGAGAGAGCGACGCTCACGACAGGAGGTGCGAACATGAGCACGAGCCCCAGGCCGGTCCGGGACCTGCGCGTCATCGACGCGATGCACCCGGGAATGATCTCCTGCCCGCCCGAGACTCCCTTGCGGACGGTCGCCAGGATGATGGCGACGTACCGGGTCCACGCGATCGTCGTGCACGCGCACGGCGACGAAGAGCTCGCGGGCGGGAAACACTGGGGCGTCGTCGCCGACGCCGATCTCGTCCGGGCTGTGCGCGACGCCGACGTCGACGAGGTGACGGCGGAGCAGATGGCGGCGTCGCCGGTTCTGACGGTTGCGACCGCGGACCCGCTCGACCGTGCGATCCAGCTGATGGTCGAGCACGAGGTCTCGCACGTCATTGCGGTCGAACGGCATTCGGGGCGTCCGATCGGCGTCGTCTCGACGCTCGACGTGGCTCGGGCGGTCGCGGGGGTGGAAGGATGACCGTCGCGGGATGAGCCGACCTCGCCAGGCCCGGAAGAAGACGGCGCGGTCGGCAGATCAGACTGCTCGAGTAGCCGTCGCCTGGCGGATCAGTCGAGCAGCTCGGACGTTCGTGACAGCGCCGAGAGCGCGTGCGCCTCCAGCTGCCGGACGCGCTCGCGCGTCAGGCCGAGCGCATGGCCGATCTCGTTCAGGGTCTGCGGCTCGCCGGAGAGCCCGTAGTGGTGATCGAGGATCAGGCGCTCGCGGTCGGGCAGCTCGGACAGCGCGCGCTGGATCAGCCGGTGACGACGGCGGCGCTCGAGCTCGTCCTCGGGCGCCTCCGCGCTCAGGTCCGGGATCAGCTCACCGAGCTCGGTCGACTCGCCGTCCGATCCGTAGGTCTGGTTGAGCGAGAGCGTCGTGCGGGCCAGGCTGCGGGCCTCGTCGACCTGGCGGGGCGTGAGCCCGGTCGTCTCGACGAGCTCGGCGTGGGTCGGCCGGCGTCCGAGCTCCGCTTCGAGGCGCTGCGCCGCGATCTCGACCTTGCGGCGCCGGTCGAGCACATGCACCGGAATCCGGATCGTGCGGGCGTGATTGGAGATCGCGCGCTGGATCGCCTGACGGATCCACCACGTCGCGTACGTGGAGAACTTGTGGCCACGCCGCCAGTCGAACTTCTCGACCGCGCGGTTCAGGCCGATCGCACCCTCCTGGATCAGATCGAGCAGCGGCAGGCCGAAGCCGCGGTAGCGCTTCGCGATCGAGACGACGAGCCTGAGATTCGATTCGACCATCCGGTGCTTCGCCTCGACGTCGCCGCGCTCGATGCGCTTGGCGAGGAAGACCTCCTCGGCCGCCGTCAGGAGCGGATGCGAGGAGATCTCGGCGATCAGCAGCTGCAGGCTGTCCTCCCCGCCGTGCTCGGACCCTGATTCGACGGGGGCGTCGATCATGTCGTCAGTTTGCGAGCCGGCCTTCCCCACTTCATCGGGGCAGCGCCTGAACCCGGACGCGGGAAAACACGGACACACGAAAAAGGGCCCCTCGGGCCCTTTTTCCCCTTCGAGCCGTGGCCCGGCCTCAGGTGGTGATCGGCTTCGTGGACGGCTGCGCTGCTTTCTGGTTTTCCCGGGCGGGGAGCCAGCGGAGCGTCATGAAGGCGAGGATCGCGAGACCGACGCCGACGAGCACCAGCGCGACGCCGACGATGACGCTGAACAGCGCGACCTGCTCCGCGAAGAACGACGTGTTCAGCGCATTGGTCAGCGCGGTCTCCGTCACCCACAGGTTGCGGAGACCGTTCTCGACCGGCTGGCCCGTCTTCGGGTCCGTCGCGGCGAGCTTCGGGTCACTCGTGTCCCGGCCGTCCTTGGTCAGGTAGCGGCCCATCTGGGCGTAGGTCTTGCCGCCCGTCGACTCGAAGGTGTGAATCCGCATGTAGGACGCGAAGCACTTCGCCCTCGAGCCGGAGTCGATCGGCTTGTTGGCGACGTTGCACGTCGGCAGTTCGTCGATGATGTTCTGCGGGAGGTTCGCTTGCTTCGCCTCCGCGAGGATCGCCGTCCTGTTCATGTCGGGCGAGCCGACGATGAACTCGCGCTTGATGTCCGTGCGGACCTCGCTCCGCCCGTTGACGCCGATCACGATCGATGCGATGCCGAAGCCGATGAGCACTGCGGCTGCGACATAGCCGCCAATCTCGAAAATCTTGCGCTGCGTCATTTGTCCGCCTCCTTGTCCGGGAAATGCCTCCATTCAAGAGCCAGCCCGGACGGGCCACATCCGCTGCTGGCCACAGAGCTTTTGCGGCGGACTACGGAACTCCGCGGCAGCCGGCCGCGCTCACACGCGGCTCCACGCAAGACATCTCGGTCAGGCGAACGCCTGGAAGAACTTGGGGAAGGTCATCACGAAACCGATTGCGAGTAGTGCGCCGGTGGTCCACAGCACCGCTCGCAGCGGCAGGTTCCGGCGGACGAGCAGCAGCGAGAGCAGGCCCCAGGACCCGACGAAGACGGCGACGGAGATGATCGTCTTCCCGGAGAGAGGGCCGACGCGGTCGTTGAACTGGAGCCAGCTCGCGATACCGTCGCTGGCCTCTGCGAGCGTAGTGAGGAGACCGAGTACGAATGTTCCCAGGCCCGCCGCGAGCAGCGCGGCCGCCATCAGGCCGTTCGGCCGCTCCTCCACCGTCGCCGTTGGCGTGTCGACTGCCATCGCTCGCCTCCCTACTTGACGGGTGCCGCCTTGGTGATCAGGGCGCCGAAGATGCCCGCGATCGCGGCGGTCAGGAAGGCCCCGGTGAACACGATGATCACGATCCATCGCACCGTCTTGTTGCGGGCGAGGGCCGCCCCGTAGAGGAGGACCAGGAAGGCCGCGACCGTTGCCAGCATCGGCGAGATCCAGGCGATGTGCTCCTTCCACTCCATCCCGAACTCGTGCCAGTCTGCGGTATCCGGGTCCGCGAGCAGGACCGACTTCGCACTCGTGGGCGACTTCTCCCGGTACCAGGGGTAGACCACCCAGGTTCCGGTGATCACGGTCGCCCACGCCAGCACAGCCATCGATGTCGTCCCGATCCTGAGCCGGCGCACGCGATCGGTGATCCCCGCCGGGGTGACGTAGTCGGGGCGCAGGCTGTACAGGCCGGCAAGCCCGCCGGCGAAGGCCAGCAGGAACAGGGAGCCGATGATCAACCCGTGGATCAGCGTCCACGTTTCCCGGTTGGTGAGTGACATGTGCTGTCTCTAGGAAATCTCGGGAGGGCCCGGGACCTCCCGTCGCGACTCTACCAATGGACACCCTTCGAAATCCAGCCCCGGGTTCGGGCGAGACACGAGTTCGTTCGTCAGGCGGCGCCGTGCACGTGCGTCCGGGCGGGCACGACCATCAGCGGCGCAGCCGAGCGCGTCAGCAGCGCCCGCGAGACGCTCCCGATCAGCGCGCTCGCGAAGCCGCCGTGCCCGCGCGAGCCGACGACGACCAGGTCGGCATTCCGCGCGCGAGCGACGTCGGCGATCCGGACGGCCGGGTCGCCCTCGAGGATCTCGGACTCGTGGAGGACGCCGCGGCGGTCGGCTTCCGCCTCCGCGCGGTCGAGCGCCGCGCGGGCGTGCTCGAGCTGACTCGTGAGCCGTTCCTGGTACCACGGGTCTCCGAGCAGCGAGACGTTGTGGCGGACCGTCACGAAGGTCACCTCCGCGCCGACCTCGTGGGCGAGTTCGACGCCTTCCTGGACGGCCGTCCACGCGCCCTCCGAACCATCGGTCGCGATCAAGATGCGGTTCATCGGTTCTCCTTTCCCGCCGATTCTCGATCGCGACCGGCGAACCGTCATCAGGGCGCCGCCGACGTCTGCTCAGTGATTTGCCGCAAGCGGTTCCGGGCGCGTTCCGATGGCGCGCCGGCCCGCCCTTGGCCACACTGCCCGGGATGGCAGTCGAGGCGCCCGACATCCGCGACGTCATCCTTCGGGACGGCAGCACGCTGCGGCTGCGCCCGCCTCAGGCGGGCGACGCGGACGCGGTGCTCGAGTTCTTCGGCGGCCTGTCCGAGCAGAGCGTCTACCGGCGCTTCCACGGCTTTCCCGCGCTGACGCCCGCGACGGTCGAGCCCTTCCTCGACCCCGACTGGGAGAAGAGCGGCTCCCTGATCGGCGCCCTGTGGGGGGATGGCGAGGCGGAGCGCATCGTGGCGCTCGCGAGCTTCGTCCGGCTACGCGACCCGTCGTGCGCCGAGGTCGCATTCACGGTCGCCGACGAGCTGCAGGGCCACGGCGTCGGAACGCGGCTGCTCGAGCAGCTCGCCGCGTCGGCGGCCGAAGCCGGCATCTCGACGTTCGTCGCCGAGGTCATGCCCGACAACCGCGCGATGCTCCGCGTTTTCGAGGACGCGGGCTTCGCCGTCTCTCGGCGGCTCGAGGGCGGGACGGCCGAGGTGCGGCTCGCGATCCACCCGACGGAGAGCTACCGCGCGGCCGTCGACGAGCGCGACCATGTCGCGGTTGCCGCGTCGCTCGCGCCCTTCTTCGCGCCGCGGACCGTCGCGGTGGTCGGCGCGTCCACCCGCCGCGGCTCGATCGGCGGCGAGCTCTTCCGCAACATCCTCGACGCGGACTTCCAGGGGATCGCCTACCCGGTGAACCCGAAGGCCGAATCCGTCGCCGGCGTCAAGGCGTATCCATCGATCGCCGACGTTCCCGGCCAGATCGACCTCGCCGTCTTCTGCGTGCCCGGTGCCTCGGTGCTCGACGAGGCCGAGGCCGCACTCCGTAAGGGCACGCGCGCGCTCTGCGTCATCTCGGCCGGGTTCGCCGAGACCGGGGTCGAGGGCAGCCGTCGTCAGGAGGACCTGCTCGCCCGGGTTCGGGCTTACGGCGCCCGGCTCGTCGGCCCGAACTGCCTCGGCATCTTCTCGGCCGAGGTCGGCCTCAACGCGACGTTCGCTCCGCACTCGTTCCCCGCCGGGAACATCGGCTTCTCGTCGCAGAGCGGGGCGCTCGGCCTTGCTCTCCTCGAGCAGGCGTCGGCCCGCGGCCTCGGGCTCTCGGGCTTCGTCTCCGTGGGGAACAAGGCCGACGTCTCTTCCAACGACCTGCTCGAGTACTGGGAGGACGACCCGAATACCGATCTCGTGCTCCTGTACCTCGAGTCGTTCGGCAACCCGCGGAAGTTCGCCAGGGTCGCTCGTCGTGTCGCGCGGCAGAAGCCGATCCTCGCGATGAAGGGCGGGCGGACGACCGCCGGGCAGCGGGCTGCAGGCTCGCACACCGCGGCGCTCGCCGGCTCGACGACCGCGGTCGACGCGCTGTTCCAACAGGCCGGGGTGATCCGCGCCGACTCGCTCGAAGAGCTCTCGGACGTCGCCGTGCTCCTCTCCCGGCAGCCGCTGCCGAGCGGACGTCGCGTCGCCGTGCTGACGAACGCCGGCGGCCTCGGAATCCTGTGCGCCGACGCCTGCGCCGGAGTCGGGCTCGAGCTGCCGCAGCTCTCCCAGGAGACGCGCGAGCGGCTCGCCTCGGTCCTGCCGCGCGAGGCCAGCCTGGCGAACCCGATCGACATGCTCGGCTCGGCCGTCGGCTCGACCTACGAGGCGGCGATTCCGCATGTCCTCGCCGATCCGGGCATCGACGCCCTGATCGTCCTCTTCGTGCCGCCGGTCGTCGCCGGTGCCGAGGAGGTCGCCGAGGCCGTCGTCCGCGGCGTCAGGGGGGCGGGCGGGTTCCCCGTCGAGAAGCCGGTGCTCGCGGCGTTCATCTCCGCAGGCGGCATACCGGCCTCCCTCGTCGCGGCGCACCCGGCGATCGCCACGTTCGAGTACCCGGAGTCGGCCGCCCGCGCCCTCGGCCACGCGGCCGACCGGGCCGAGTGGCTGCGCCGCCCGGCGGGCGAGCCCGTCGAGCTCGAGAAGATCGACAAGCGTGCGGCGGAGACCCTCGTCCGCTCCGTGCTCGCCTCCTCGAACGACGCCTGGCTGACCGCGTCGCAAGTCCGCGAGCTCTTCCGCGCCTACGGGATCCCGCTGGTGCCGGAACGGGTCGCGGCGACACCCGACGAGGCAGTCGCGGCGGCGATCGAGCTCGGTTTCCCGGCAGTGGTCAAGACGGCAGTCGCCGGCGCCCACAAGACCGAGACGGGCGGGATCGCGCTCGATCTCGCCGGCGAGGCCGACGTCCGTGCGGCGGTGGAGCGCATCGGGTCCCCCGTGCTCGTCCAGCCGCACATCCGCGGCGGCGCAGAGCTGCTCGCCGGGGTCGTGCAGGATCCCGTGTTCGGCCCGCTGGTTGCCTTCGGCCCCGGAGGGGTCTTCGCGGAGCTGATCGGCGAGGCCCAGTTCCGGATCGCGCCGCTCGCGCGCGAAGACGCGGAGGAGCTCGTCCTCACGGGCAAGGCAGGGCGTCTCGTCTCCGGCTTCCGTGGCCAGCCGCCTGCCGACGCCGAGGCGCTCGTCGACCTCGTACTCCGCCTCGCCCGGCTTGCCGAGGACATCCCCGAAGTAGCGGAGCTCGACCTCAACCCGGTGCTGGGCCTCCCGTCGGGATGCGTGGCGGTCGACGCCCGCGTCCGCGTACGCGAGGCCGAGCGCTCGCCTCGAGCGAAGACCTGGTAGAAGAGGGGCACCGCCCGGACGCGGTGCCCCTTGCACCGGATCATCTCCATGGTCCGTGCGGGCGCCATCCGAGGCGGCACGGACGTTCTTGCGGCATTCCCGCAGGGCGTTCAGCGGCCCCCCCGATGTAGGCGCGCGCGCGGAACGCGACAGTCCACCCCGTGGACACGCTTATCGAGAAGATCGCGTGGAGCCGGCGCGGCGTCCACAACGATTTCGTCGGCTCGCTGCGTGCCGGGGACGACGGCATCCGCCTGACCGGGCGTGACCCACGGAGCGGAGTCGACGTCGCGCTCTTGATTCCTCCGCGGGAGGTCGAGCAGGTGCACGTCGCTCCGGCCGACCGCGAGCTGGCCGGCGACCTGTACGTCGTCATCGAGCTGGTCAGCGCTGAACCGATCCTCCTGCGCAGGGTCGGGGCGGGCCCGGTCCAGGCCGAGGTACTCGCCCGGAAGCTCGGCGCGCTGCTCCGGCCGTCGCGGCTGCTCGTTCGAGGGGGTTGAGATGAGAGTCAGAGACGTGATGACGACCGATGTGCTCACCGTGCGGGCGGACGCGTCGCTGAAGGAGGCCGCTGCGCTGATGGCCGAGCGAGGCATCTCCGGCGTGCCCGTCGTCGGCCTCGGCGGCCGGGTCGCCGGTGTGCTGTCGGAAAGGGACATCCTGTTCAAGGAGACCGGGCGCACGCCTCGACGAGGGTTTGTCGATCGCCTGCTCGCGCTGCCGCCCGACGAGCTCGGCGCGAAGCTCGTCGCCCGGACGGCGGGTGAGGCGATGACCTCGCCGGCGCTGACGATCGGGCCGCGCCGCCCCCTGACCGAGGCGGCGAACACGATGATCGAGCAGGGAGTGAAGCGCCTGCCCGTCGTCGACGACGCCGGCAACCTCGTCGGCATCGTCACGCGCGCCGACCTCGTCCGCGCGTTCGTGCGCTCGGACGACGCGATCGCGAAGGAGATTCGCGAGGACGTGATCCGGCGCTCGCTCTGGATCGAGCCCGACAAGGTCGAGGTGATCGTCGAGGCCGGCGAGGTGCGCCTTGCGGGCGAGGTCGAGACGAAGGCGGAGGCCGAGCTCGTTCCG
>JBKPCT010000234.1:0-4363 GCA_046727515.1 Actinomycetota bacterium
GAAGAAGCCGCCCGGGATCTTCCCGGCGGCGTACATGCGCTCCTCGACGTCGACAGTCAGCGGGAAGAAGTCGGCGCCTTCGCGGGCCTCCGCCTTGCCCTGCGCGGTCGCCAGCACCTCCGTGTCGCCCTCGCGGACGACGACGGCGCCGTCGGCCTGCTTGGCCAGCTTGCCGGTCTCGAATGTGATCTCGCGGCCCGCGATCTCCACGCTCACCGTGGTCGGGCCTTGCGTTGTAATGCTCATTTAATCCTCCACTTCGTTCTCGAAGGTGGAGGTTTGAGTCAGCCTCGCGACGCCGCGGGACTCGCTCAAACTTCCACCCCCGTGTTGGTCCTCGGCTATCTCCTGAGTCCGAGCTCCTGAATGAGTGCGCGATACCCCTCGAGGTCCCGCTTCTGCAAGTACTGCAGGAGCCGCCGGCGGCGGCCGACCAGCTTCAGCAGGCCACGCCGCGAGTAGTGGTCCTTGGGATGTGCTCGGAGGTGCTCGGTGAGCTCGTTGATCCGGCGGGTCAAGAGCGCGATCTGCACCTGCGGCGAACCGGTGTCCGTGTCGCTGCGGCCGTGCTGGCCGATGATCTCCTGCTTTGCTTCCTTGGTGAGAGGCACTGTTTTCCTCCTAGATAAGCGTCTCCGCGGTCTCCGCACGTCGCGCCAAGGAACGCGCACGGCCGGGGCCGCGGTCTCGCAGTAGGGTAGCAATCGGGTTGATGGAGCGGGTTTCGCCGGAAAAGCTCGGGGTGTTGGCCGCCAAGGCGCGGGAACGATGGAACGTTCCCGGCCTCGCAGTCGGAGTCCTGCGCGACGGCGAGATCGTCATGGCAGCCGACGGGCAGCGAGAGGTCGGCCGGCCGGAGCCGGTGACACCCGAGACGGTGTTCCGGATCGCCTCGATCACGAAACCCTTCACGGCGACGCTCGCGATGACGCTTGTCCAGGACGGCCTGCTTGCCCTCGACGAGCCTCCCCGAGGGACACACATCGAGGCGACTGTCCGGCAGCTGCTCAGCCACCAGGGCGGGCTGGCTGCGGAATGGCCCGAGCCGCTCGACGATTCAGGGCTTCTCGAGCTGACTGAAGGCGACCCGGAGTACCTCCCGGTCGCGGTGGGCGAGCTCTTCTCGTACTGCAACAGCGCCTTCTGGTTCGTTGCTGCGGGCATCGCTCGCACGCTCGGGACCAGCTTCGAGAACGCGATGGGTACGCGCGTGATCGAACCGCTCGGGCTCGCGTCGACCGGATTCGACGCGGACGACCCCGCCCGTGGCCACGAGCAGGTCGAGCCCGGCGCCGACGAGCATGCTCCTGCCGAGACGTGGTATCCCCGGGGTCGTACTGCCAGCGGCGGCCTTTGGTCGTCGGTTCCGGACCTCCTCCGCTTCGCCGAGCACCAGCTCGGCGCGCCCGGCCCGCTGACCGCCGCTTCGGTCGCCGAGATGCAACGCGGATACAGCGACGGCCCGGGGTTTCGCTACGGGCTGGGGTGGTTCCTGAAACGGCGCGAGGGTCACGACGCCGTTGAGCATCCCGGGTCGGTGCTCGGCTTCCAGTCGCTGCTCATGCTCGTACCCGAGGAGCGTTTGGCTTTCGCCTCGCTCACGAACTCGAGCCGCGGCTCCGCGGCAATCCGCGACGTCCTGAGCGAGATCGGCCTCGGCGAGGAGCCGGCGCCATCCGTCGAGCCCGCCGACCTCGGCCGCTTCGCGGGTCGGTACCGCGGCCAGGAGGCCGTAGTCGAGATCACGCCCGAGAACGGCGGCTTGCGCGTCGAGCGCACCGAGATCGATACGTTCAGCCGGGAGGCGATGGTGCTACCCACCGTCCGAGCACGGCCCATCGGCGACCGAGAGTTCGAGATCGTCGACGGCGAGTGGCGCGGCGAGCGGTTCGACTTCCCGCGGCCGGGATTCGTGTGCATCGATCTGCGGCTGCTTCAGGCAGAGTGACGGCCTCGATCGCGGCCGGCCACCCGGCGACCGTCGCAGCTGGCCTCGAGATCCTCGAGGCAGGCGGCAGCGCCGCCGACGCCGCCGTCGCGGCATCGCTCGCCTCGTGCGTCGCCGAGACCGTGATGACGGGCCTGCTCGGCGGCGGGCACGCCATCCACTACGAGGCCGCGAGCGGCGGCGTCGAGAACCTCGACTGCTTCGTGGCCACGCCGGGCCTCGGCGCCGAGCGCTGCGAGGCTGAGTTGCTCGAGCTCGACGTGCTCTTCGGCGCCGAGCTCGTCCACTACTCGGTCGGCGTCGCCTCGTTCGGCGTGCCCGGCGTGCCTGCGGGGCTCGATGCCCTGTGGCGGCGGCACGGCGCTCTGGAGTGGCCGCGTCTGGTCGAGCCCGCCCTGCGGATCGCTCGCTCGGGCGTGGAAACAACGCCGGCCCAGGCGTCGTGCCTCGCGATGCTGGCGCCCGTGATGACGATGAACGAGGGCGCTCGGATCTACGCGCCGAGCGGCGAGCTTCTGCAGGAAGGTCAGCTGCTCCAGCAGCCGGGGATCGCGCGAGCGCTCGAGCTCATTCGCGACGAAGGCGCGGTCTCCGCGTACACCGGTTCGATCGCCGACTCACTGCTCGGGCTGATGGACGAGCGCGGCGGCCTCGTCACGCGAGACGATCTCGAGAGCTACCGCGCCGAGTGGCACCAGCCGGTGGTCGTCCCCTACCTCGACGCGCGGTTCCACACGCGGAGCGGCCTCTCAAGACTTCCCGAGACGCTGCCCGGCGTGCCGCGGCTGGAAGGACTGCAGGAACCCGAGCGTGCCGTCGCACTCGCGCAGGCACTCGACGGCGGCAGCCCCGGGCTCGGCGACACGACCAACATCACGGTCATCGACGCAGAGGGGAACGCCTGCGTCTTGACGACCAGCCTCGGGCTCGGGTCCGGCGACTTCGTGCCGGGCCTGGACCTCCACCTGAACAGCATGCTGGGCGAGGCCGAACTGATCAGGGACGTACTCGAGCCCGGCGAGCGGATGGGAAGCATGATGGCGCCGAGCGTCGTCCTCGGCCGGGATGGGCTGGAGCTCGCGATCGGAGCCGCCGGGGGCTCACGCCTCCGCAGCGCGCTGATCCAGGTCGCCGCGGGGGTGCTCGACGAAGGCCTGTCCCCGGGCGAAGCGGTCTCGCGGCCGCGATTGCACGCCGCCGAAGGACGGGTGCAGCTCGAGCCCGGTTTCTCCGACGAGGCGGTCGCCGCGCTCGAACAACATGGCTACGAGGTCCGCGTCTGGCCCGGGCAGCATCACTTCTTCGGCGGCGTCAGCCTCGTCACGCCGACCGACGCCGCGGGGGACCCCCGGCGAAGCGGTGGCGCAGCGCGAGTGCCGTAGCGGAGGAAGTCATCAGCCAACCGACGTATCCGCATTGCGGGCACCCGGGATTCGCTGCGACCGTTCCGCCGCGCGCGGGCTTGAAATAGACGGTTCCGCAGCCGAGACAGCGAACCGTGTGCAAGACGAGGCTCGGCGCCTCCGGGTCCGATCCTTCTCCCGACACGCCCATACAGATCCCGCTCTTTGCGGAAACTTGCGGTGCCGACGTCGGTCAGACCGGCCGTTCAGCCGCGCGCGTTGCTTCGACATCGCGCCCGATCTGTTCGACGAGCTCCGCCTCGCTCCCGAACGCCTGTTCCTCTCGCAGTCGCTGCCAGAGCTCGACCACCAGCCGTTCGCCGTAGAGATCGCCTTCGAAGTTGAGCAGGAAGGCCTCGACCCGACGCTCGTGACCGCCGTAGTGAGGGTTCGTCCCGATCGAGACGGCCGCACGGTGTCCCGCAGCCCAACCCGCGTAGATGCCGTACGCAGGCACGAGCAGGTCCGGCTCCAACCGCAGGTTGGCCGTGGGGTAGCCCAGCGTTCCGCCGCGCGCGTCGCCGGACACGACCGTTCCGTCGGCCTCGGCCGGCCGGCCTAGCAGGCGCGCTGCTCCGGCCACGTCGCCCTCGCGGAGCAGGCCGCGGATGGCCGTCGACGAGACGTCCGGCACGAGGTCGACGCGCTCGACTGCGAGTCCGAGCCGCTCGAGCGTGTCTAGGTCGCCCGCCCGGCCGCGCCCGAAGCGGAAGTCGGTCCCTGCAACCACGAGCTCGGTCCCGATCGGGCGCAACACCTCGTCGGCGAACGCGTCCGGCGCCATTTGCGCGACCTCCTGCGTGAACTCGACCACGAGCGTCTCGTTGATGCCCGAGTCAGCGAGCAGCTCCAGCCGCCGTTCGAGCGTCGCCAACAGCCCGACCGCGTTCCCGAGCACGATCCGCGGGTGCGGCCAGAAGGTGACGACAGTCGGCGTCAGCGCCGGAGCCTGGTCCACGGTGGCGGCGAGCACTCGACGGTGGCCGAGGTGGACGCCGTCGAACGTCCCGAG
>JBKPCT010000235.1:0-36367 GCA_046727515.1 Actinomycetota bacterium
ATGCCGTCGGCCTCGAGGTCGGCAGCGACGTCGGCCTCCAGCCGCTCGTAGAGCGCGTTGAGCCGCCCAATGTCGAAGGGGGCGATCATCGGGTCGCTCGCCTGGGCAACGGCCACGACATCTGCGCCGGCGATTCCGAACGCCGAGAAAACCGAGGCGTTCGCGGGCACCACGATCGCCCGGGCACCGACGTCTCGCCCGTACGCGCACACGTGGAGGGGGCCGGCGCCGCCGAAGGCGAAGAGCGCAAAGTCGGCTGGGTCGTAGCCCCGCCCGATCGTTTCCCTGCGCACGAGATCGGCCATTCTGGCATCGAGGATCTCGACGATCCCCAACGCCGCTTCCGCGACCGAAAGCCCGAGCGGCTCTGCGATCTTTTCGGCGATCGCGCGCTCGGCCAGCTCGGGATCGAGAGGCCGGGCTCCCCCCAGGAACGACTCCGGGTTCACTCGCCCGAGCACCACGTTCGCATCGGTGACCGTCGGCTCCTCGCCGCCGGCCCCGTAACAGGCCGGCCCGGGGACGGCACCGGCGCTTTGCGGGCCCACTTTCAGCTGCATGGTCGCGCGCTCGATCCACGCGATGCTGCCACCGCCCGCGCCGATCGAGGCGACGTCCGTAACCGGGAGGACGGTGTGGTACTTGCCGAATACGGGACGCGCGTTGACGAGCGGTTCGCCGTCGACGACCAGGCCGACGTCGAAGCTCGTTCCGCCCACGTCAGTCGTGATCACATTGGGGAAGCCGAGCACCTGCCCGAGCGCCGCGGCGCCAACCACGCCCCCCGCCGGCCCCGACGCGACGAGCCTGATCGCGTGTCCCTTCGCCTTCGCCGTCGACGTGACCCCGCCCGAGGATTGCATGACGAGCGGCGGCCGCCGAAGGCCGTGGCCGGCGAGCCGTTCCTCGAGGGCCGAGATCGAGCGATCCGTCGTCCCGCTCAGGTACGCGTTCAGCATCGTCGTCGCCCCGCGCTCGTACTCCTTGATCACCGGCGCGACCTCGTTGGAGGCGGAGACGTCGAGCTCGGGATGCTCGCTGCGAATCAGCTCTGTGACCGCCCGCTCGTGGCTCGGGTTGATGAAGCTCCACAGAAAGGAGATCGCGATCGCCTCGGCGCCGGCATCGACCAGCTCGGCCACGGCCTGCCGCGCCTCGTCGAGGTTCAGGGGGACGATCACCGCGCCCTTGTAGTCCATGCGCTCCGTCACCCCCCGGATGAGGTGGCGCGGGACGATCGGCTCCGCCTTCTCCAGCCGGGCGAGATTGGTCAGCTCCGCCGTGTTCAGCCCGGCCGCCTTCTGGATGGTGCGGCCGACGATCAGCGCGTCCTCGTGCCCTTTCGTGGTGATGAGGCCGACCCGCGAGCCTGTACGGGTGAGCAGCGCGTTCGTCGCTGCCGTCGTGCCGAGCGCGAACAGGTCGCTCGAGGCGACCATGTCCTCGAGCGTCGATCCGAGCGCGGCGGCTGCGCTGGCCACCGCGTCGATCACCCCGGCGGAGAAGTCGCGAGGAGTCGACGGCGCCTTACCGACCGTGACGTGCCCGCGCTCGTCCAGCACGACGCAGTCCGTGAAGGTGCCGCCGCTGTCGACGGCGATCACCGTGCCCTGTCCGGCTGTCACGGCCCGGAGACGAGCTCCGAGACCGGCACCGCCTGGGCAAGCCGCTCTGCCCGGATCGTCCCGCGGCAGCGCGCAGTCGCCGCCTGGTCGACGCCCGTGCCGTCGGCGTCGAGCACCACGCCGTAGCGCGTTTGCGCGTGCTCCACCGTCACAACTCCTGAGACGACATCGGCGTGGACGCGCTCGGGGTCGCGATCGAGCGGGTCGCCGTAGCCGGCCCCACCCATCGCAACGCAGCGGTAGACGTCGTTGCGGCCCTGCGACGTGCGCACGATGCTCTCGGGGTAGACCTCCATCGTGCCCTCGAGCTCGTCGAGCTCGCTCGGAAGCTCGCCGCCGGCAAAGCGCTCCCAGACATTGGTATCCCGCTTGATCGCGAACTGGTTCGTGCAGGATGGATAGCCGCCTGCGATCCCGATCGAGCCGGGCTGGAGCGTTCCGATCGCGTGCATGATCTTGGTCGGGATCTCGGCCACATCGTGGGGCACGTAACACATGCTGAGCGTGGCACCACCCCGAAAACGACCAGCCCCGCCGGTGTCGGACTGCACCCGGCGGTAGAGGTAGAGCACGGGGTAGCTGTACTCGTAGTCCTCGACGTTGGCGATGATCGACGACGGCGAGTCCAGGAACCCGCCGGCGTCCAGACCGTCGGCGAAGGAACGGGCGCCGGAACCGCCCGCCATCGCGTCCAGGAACGCGGCGCCGAAGAACTCGCCGCGCTGATCGATCCCGAACACGTCCTCGACGTACAGCCCGCCCATCCACGTCGCCATGAACTGGTCGCGGTGGACGTCGCTGGCTGCCAGCAGCTTCGCGAGGCACACGCTCGAGCTGATCGTCGCCATGAAGCTCCCGGTCGTAGTCGCCTTCGACACTCCCGCGGGCCACGCAGCGTGGACGACGGATGCCTCCCTGGTCACGACCTCGATCGCCCGTTGCAGGCCCGCCGGCGACCAGGGCATGTCGAAACAGAGGTAGGGAAGAACGGCGGCGATCGTCGCTCCGACGCACGCGGGCCGCGTGCAGTTGATCACCGCGGGCGCCTGGTCGGCGGTCTCGGTGAAGTCGAAGATCAGCCGGTCGCCGCTCTTCGTGACCGAGACGACGACGGGATAGACCGTGTCGTACTCGATGTAGCCGCGGTGGGTCCACGTGCCGTCGGGCAGCTCGCGCAGGCGGGCGCGGAATCGAGCCTCGGTCACGTCCGTGACGTCCTCGATCGCGGCGGCGATCGTCTCGCGGCCGTAACGCTCGGCGAGCTCCTGCACGCGCTCGACCGCGACGTTGCAGCCCGCGATCATCGCCTTCAGGTCGAGGGCCGTCAGCTCGGGCAGACGCGTACGCCGCAGATAGGCCCGCTCGACGTCGGCCCGCAGCACACCGCCGTCGACGATCTTCATCGGCGGAAAGATCGGCTGCTCGCCCCAGATCGACGTCGCGCCGATCTGCACCTGACCCTCGACCGGCCCGCCGAGATCGATCTGATGCACCGTGGACCCGGTCCAGCCGAGCAGCTCGTCGCCGACGAAGATCGGCGCGACGACCGTGACGTCCATCTGGTGGCATGCCCCCACGTACGGGTCGTTGCACATGAAGACATCGCCGGGAGCAATACCGGGAGCCTCCCCGTACTCGCGCTGGATGTCCTTGACCGTCGCGCTCAGCGACAGCGCGTGAATGGAGATGTAGACGCCGATCGCGATGCAGTCGCCCTCGGCGTTCATCAGCCCGACGTTCATGTCGTAGGCCTCGTTCGCGACCGGAGAGCCCGAGACGAGCCGCATCGTCGCCGCGGCCTCGTCGTTCACGGCGGCCAGCCGCGAGCTGAGGATTTCGAGCGTGACCGGGTCGAGCCGTGTGCCGCCGAGCGAAGGCGTGCCGATCAAGGCGTCGCCTGCTCGCTTTCCTCGAGCGGTGCCTCGCCGGCGTCGCCGCGATTGGCCCGCAGCTCGCCGAGCACCTCGTCGACGGTCAGGATGTCGGCGAATTCCTGGATCAGAACGTTGAGCGAGGCCTGGTGCTCGACGTCGCTGAGCGTCGACGTCGCGTCCCTGAGGACGACGACCCGCAGGTCGATCATCATGCCGTCACGCGCCGTCGACTCGACGCAGATGTTGGTCTTCGTCCCGCAGAGGACGATCGTGTCGCGGCCCATGTTCCGGAGCAGGCGCTCCAGGCTCGACGCGCCGGGAACGAAGCACGAGTACCGATTCTTGATCACGATGTAGTCCGAGTCCTGGAGGTCCATCTCCGCATAGAACTGCGAGCCGTGGGCGTCGGCCGAGAGATGTGCCGCGGCCGCCTCCCGCCGGTCGGGGCGGACGAAGTGGTCGAAGAAGTGGCGCCAGTCTCCGCCGTTCCTCGGGTGGTGCGACCGGATCCAGATCACCGGCACTCCCAGCTCGCGGCAGCCCTGGGCGACGCGATTCACGGGCTCGACGATCTCGCGCGCAGAGGGCACCTCGATCGGTCCGCCCGGCTCCAGGAACGCGTTCTGCATGTCGATGATGACCAGCGCCGTCTTGGCGGGATCCAGATCCTTGAAGATCCGCAAGTCGCCTCGGATCCGGAGCAGACGCTCCTTGACGAAGTCCGAGACTCCCACCTCGTTGTGTGCCATCAGCGGACCCCCCAGGCGATCGCAGTTCGCGGCCGAAGCATAGGTTGACTATAGATCTGCGCGGCGGCGCAGGCCCGGGTCTCGAACCGCCGGCGGCGTCCAGCCGACGTCGTCCGGGCTGACGTTCCTTCCCGCCGGCGCGATCTCGTCGATGCGGTCGAGCAGGTCGTCCGTGAGCCTGACGTCGGCCGCGGCGAGCTGCTCCTCGAGCTGTTCGTAGGTGCGGGGCCCGATGATCGCGGACGTGACGGCCCGGTGCGCGACGACGAAGCCCAGGGCGAGCTGGAGCAGGCTCGACCCGGCGTCCGCAGCCACGACCTCGAGCTGCTCGACCAGGTCGAACTTGCGCTCGGCGATCGCCTCGTCGCCGAGATCGAAATACGCGGGGTGACGAGCCGCGCGTGAGTCCGGCGCGGCCGGCACGCCGCGCCGGTACCTGCCCGCCAACCAGCCCCCGTTGAGTGGGCTGAAGACGAGCACACCGACCCCGTAGCGCTCGGCTGTCGGCAGCACCGCGGCCTCGGCTTGCCGGGCAAGAATCGAATAGGACAGCTGCTCGGTGGCGAGGCGCTCTCGCCCTCGCCGCTCCGAGACCCACTGGGCCTCCACGAGCTGCTCCGCCGGGAACGCAGAGGTGCCGATCGCGCGAACCTTGCCCTGGTGGATCAGGTCGGACAGCGCTCCGAGCGTCTCGTCGATGTCGGTGTCGGGGTCGGGTCGGTGCGCCTGATACAGGTCGATGTAGTCGGTTCCGAGCCTGCGGAGGCTGTCCTCGACGGCAGTCATGATCCAGCGGCGCGAGTTCCCCATCGTGTTCAGGCCGGGGCGCATCTGGTGATTGAACTTGGTGGCGAGCACCACGTCGTCTCGCCGCCCCCGAAGAGCCCGGCCGACGATCTCTTCACTGCCGCCGAACGAATACTCGTCGGCGGTGTCGATGAAGTTGATCCCGGCGTCGAGGGCGCGGTGCACCATCCGGTGGCACTCGCTCTCGTCGGTGTTGCCCCACTCGCCGAGCATCATGGCGCCCAGGCAGAACTCACTGACAACGATGCCGGTGCGACCGAGCGAGCGATATCTCATTCGTCCTCCTTGGGGCAGACCGAGCGGAGACACGGCACCGCGCCCACATGTGCGGCGCCGGGTCTCGACCGTTGTCCGTGACCCGGCGTCAGCCGGGCCGGCGGGCGTTTCCTAGGACTAGGTACCAGGCCAGATCAGCTTTTTCCCGCGGTAGAGCCCGGCAACGAGCTTCGTATCCAGCACCGACGCGAGCGGCGGAATCTTGTTCGAGTCCGTGAGGCCGGCGAGCTTGCCGTACCTCAGGACCTCCTGATACTCGGTCTGCCATTCGGCGAGGGTCTGCACCCCGTAGCCGCCGACCTTCGTGTTGGTCACGTACTGCGACTCGAAGTTCCACGTCGCCAGCTGGCGACCATACGGGAATGCGGCCCCCTGGTTCGCGGCTGAAGCGAGATGCGACACCCACTTCACGCACGTGACCTTGTGGGCCAGGCAGTAGCCGAGCGCCTTCAGGTCCGCCCGCATGAAGTCGGCGACGGCCGCGCGGTGCTTGCGGTAGAAGGTCGTGTTCCACTGCATGACGCCGTAGGTTCCCTTGATCCCGAAGTCCCCCGGCCGGAATTCGTTGAACGGCGTGCCGGCCGCCTTCAGCTGGAGCGGCTCGTTGGATGCGAAGCCGACGGCAGCGTCGATCTGACCTCGCGTGACGACGGTCGGGTCGTAGCTCGTCAGCAGGATCATTTTCACCTTCGAGACGTCGGCTCCCGCCTTGTCGAGCATGGCCACGGCGGCCGGCGTGACGTTGATGTGGTAGCCGAGCGTGCCGCCCTCGAGATCCTTCAACGACTTGATCTTCGACTGCGCGTAGATCGCGTGCGGATCTGTGTCGCCGTACGTCGCCACGGCGGTGAGGTTCGCACCGGCCGCAGCCGCCAGGACGTGGTCTGCTGCGGAGCCGATCGCCGTCACCTGACCTCGACCCGAAGAGACGAGCTGCTCCGCCGTGAACGAGCTGGCGTTGAACGCGACCTTCAGGCACAGAGCCTTGAAGTACCCGAGCTTCTCCGCCATGAAGACTTCCATGATCGTCGCCGCCGCGTCATACCCGAACGGCGAGATGTAGTTGATCGTGCCCGCCGCAGCGTTGCGCTTGCAGCGAGCAGGAGTGATAAGGGCCGATTTCGCGCCCCTGGCGGTGGCGCCTCCTCCGGCCGTGGAACCTCCTAGCGCGGTCGACCCGAGAGCGGCAAAGCTCCCGATTACCAGAGCGACAAGCACGACGCGGGTGAGGCGTGCCGTGCTCGCGGATCTCGTCCGAACGAGACGCCTAACGGTCACAACTGCTCCCTCCTTCCGGGATTCCCAGGATTTCCTGCGTGGCGCGGGCGACTAGGCTACTGCAGCCGGCCTACCGATCACAAGGCCCAAACGCGTCAGTTCCAATGCCGGTGGCGCGCGCCCGGGTGATCGTCCGGGAGGCGTGCGCTCCCCCGGCCGAGCAGGCGCTCGCGGAGGGTCTGCTCCTCGTACCCACCGCGGAACGCGCCGCGTTTCTTCAGGATCGGCAGCACGTGCTCGATGAAGTCGGTCGTCGAGCCGGGCTGAATGAGCGGCGTGATCAGGAATCCATCGAGGTCGGCCCCCTCGGCGAGCGCGCACAGCTCGTCGGCGACGTCCTCGGGAGAACCGACGATGGCGTCGGCGCGGACGCCGTGGCGATGCCACGCCTTCAGGACGTCGCCGACGGTCTGACCCTTGAACCGCTCGATTTGGGTCTGGCTCATCTCCGTGTGCAGCTCCTCCATCGGGGTGGCGGGGTCGTAGGCCGAGAGGTCGAGGCCCGTGAACCAGGCGTAGGACGCGACCGTGATCTCCGGTGTCTGGGACTCGAGAATCTCCTCGTGCTTCCCCTGGGCCGCTTCGCGCGTCGGCGCAACAACCACCGTGACGCCGGCGAGCGCCTTCAACGACTGCGGATCGCGGCCGACCTTCACCGCCTCCTCCCGCACGGCTGTCGCGTAGCCGCGAACCTCTTCGACGGTCGAACCGGACAGGAAGATGCACTCGCCGTGCGTCGCGCCGAAGCGTCGGCCGCGCCCCGAGCTTCCCGCCTGGAAAAGGACCGGCGTTCCCTGGGGCGTCGACGCCGCGTTGCCCCACCCGTGCGAGGTGAAGAACGGGCCGTCGTGGTCGATGCGATGAACCTTGTTCGGGACCGCGAAGACGCCCTCTTTGTCGCGCACCAGGGCATCGGGTTCCCAGCAGCCCTCCCAAAGCTTGTAGACGACCTCCATGAAGTCGTCGGCCATGTCGTACCGGTCGTCGTGCTTGATCTTAGGAGTGCCGAACGCCAACGCCGCCGTGTCCGCAGTCCCGCCGGTGACGATGTTCCACCCCAGCCGCCCAGCGGAGATCTGATCGATCGTGGCGAGGCGGCGGGCGAGCGAATAGGGCTGCTCGGCGGTCGTCGCGGCCGTGATGACGAGGCCGAGATTCTTGGTCTCGGGTACCAGCGCCGAAACCATGACTGCCGGGTCGAGCCGCGGAAGCTCGAGGCCCTCGACAGTGCAGATGTCAGGGCGGTTGCCGTTGACCTCGGCCCACCCCCACGCGTCGGCGAGGAAGAGGAAGTCGAGGTGTGCTTCCTCACAGATCCCGGCCAGCTCCGTCCAGTAGTCGAGGCGGTCGAAGTGCATCCGCTGGTTCTCGGGATAGCGCCACATGGCGATGCCGGTGTCGTTTGCCTGGGCGTTGTCGAATACCCCTACGTGCAGCTCCCTCACGATGTCGCTCCAGTCTCTCGAGTGTCGGATGGCGGCCCGGCTATCGCTTGCGTTGTCATGTGCGTTTCTGTGCGGCGTTGTCCCAGAACAGAACCTGCTTGCGGATCACGGCGAGGGCGGTGACCAGTGCGAGGCCGAGCAGGCAGAGAAGAACGATCGACGCCCAGATGACCGCCAGATTCGCCTGCGAGGCCGCCACCTGGATCAGTGCGCCCAGACCGGCCTGTTGACCTGCCGCGGCGAACTCGGCCACCGTTGCGCCGACGATCGCGAGCGGCAAGGCGATGCGCAAGCCGGCGAACACGAACGGGAGGCTGCTCGGCACACGCAGTCGTCTGAACACCTCCCAGCGGTTTGCGTGGAGGGTGGCGAAGACGGCGAGCACGGCGTCGTCGACGTCGCGTAAGCCGGCCAGCGAGTTCACGAGCATCGGGTAGAAGACGATGATCGCGGTGACGAGATACTTGGGCATCGTGCCGAAGCCGAAGGCGATCACGAGCGCCGGGGCGATCGCGACGATCGGCGTGACCATGAGCACGACCATCAGGGGCATGAGAGCGCGCTCGAAGATCGGCAGCTCGACCATCAGCACGGCGAGGAGGAAAGCGGCTCCGATGCCGATTGCGCCGCCGACCGCGACCTCGCGCAGTGTCGTCAGGAAGTTGACCCAGTAGAGGTGGGGGTTGTCCCTCAGTGTCCCCCAGATGTCCTCGATGGTCGGAAGGACGAACTCATGCGAGCGGGCGTAGAACTCCCAGCCCGCGGCGAGCGCGGCGAAGGCGATCAGCGGCGGCAGCCATACGCCTGGGCGCAGGCGGGGCAGCCCGCCGCGTGCCCTGGGTCTTCCTGCGAGCGCGCGACGACCGCGACGCGCGAGGCCGTCGAGGCCGGGCTCGTCCGGCGCGACCGCGTTCTCGCGGACCTCAGACACGGCTCTCCTCGGTCACCTCTCTGAGACTCGAACGGACCTCCGTCTCGATCCGGTGAAAGTCCGGATGCTCGTAGACTCCGGCATCCCGCGGCCGCGGCAGCTTGTCCTCGATGATCCGGTGGATCCGCCCGGGGTGCGTGCTCATGACGACGATGCGGTCGGAGAGCATCACCGCCTCGGGCACGGAATGCGTCACGAAGAGGACGGCCTTGCGATTGGATTGCCAGAAGGCGAGGAGGCCGAAGCGCTGCTGGTCACGGTTGAGCTCGTCGAGGGCCGAGAAGGGCTCGTCCATGAGTAGGACTCCGGGATCGAACACGAACGCACGCGCGATCGCGACGCGCTGCTGCATGCCGCCGGAGAGCTGAGCCGGGTAGCGCTTGAGCGCCTTGCCGAGACCGAACGAGCGGAGCACCTCTTCCGGATCTCGAAGCGCGCGGTCGCTGTTCGCCTTCCTGTTCAGCTGGACCGGCAGGCGGACGTTGCCGAGCACGGTCCGCCACGGCAGCAGCGCCGGGGACTGCGGCACGAGCCCGATCAACTTGTCTCGAGTGGCAGCGGCGACGCTCTCGCCGTCGATCGCGACGCGACCTTCGTCGGCCCGCATGAGCCCGGCCACGATCTTCAGCAGCGTGGACTTCCCGCAGCCGCTCGGTCCGATGAGCGAAACGAACTCGCCGCGCGCGATCGTGAGCCTGAGCCCGTCGAGTACAAGTGCGCGATCCTCGCCCGAGCCGAACGACTTCGACACGCCGTCGATGACGACGCCGCTGTGGGCCTTCGTCGTCGCTGCCGGCGTGTCCGGATCGAGCCGCTCGGCGGCGCCTTCCTCATGTAGCATCGCGCGATCGTAATACGAATGTCAAGACGCCGGGGCACCAGACGCGGGGGCATTCGGTAGTCCCGTGAAGGTCGAGAATGTGTTCGAGGTGTCGGAGAGCCGAGAGGCCGTTTGGGAGCTCCTCAGCGACATTCCGCGTGTCGTCCCGTGTATCCCCGGCGCCACCCTGACTCGCTCGGGCGGCAATGAAGAGTGGCAGGCTGAGTTCCCGGTCACGCTCGGACCTGTCGCGATGATCTTCGACGCGACGATCACGCGCGAGCTCGCCAACGAGCTTGACGGCGTTGTCCGCCTGGCGGTGAAGGCTCGGGAGAAGAACGGACGTGGGGCTGCCACCGCGGATGTCGAATCGCGCCTCGAGGACGACGCGGGCGCTACTCGGGTGACCGTCTCCACGAACCTGAGGCTGCAGGGGACCGTGGCACGCGTCGGGCGCAGCGAAATCGTCGAGGAGGTCTCGCGACAGATGACCGACTCATTCGCGAGCTGCCTGAAGGCGAAACTCGCCGAGGGCGACGCAGACTCGACGACGGCGGGACCGGAGCTGCGCATCAAGCTCAGAACAGTTCTCGCTGCGCTCGTGCGACAGCTGCGCCGGGCAAGGTAGAGCGCTGAGCGAGCGCGCTTCGCAGGAGGTCTTCCGCGACGTCATCGGACATTTCGCGACTGGCGTCACGATCGTCACGGCGGCGGACTCCGGACGGCACTACGGCACAGCAGTGAGTGCGGTCTCGTCTATTTCGCTGGAGCCGCCGAGCTGCTCGTCTGTTTGAATCGGACGTCGCGCACAGGGACGTCGTCGACCGAACGCGTGACGCGCTCGTGCACATCGAGTGCAATATCCGCGAGACGACGACGAGCGGCACGCACACCGTTTTCTTCGGTGAAGTTCAGCGCGCGGAGCGATTCGAGGGAGAGCCGATCCTCTACTATCGCGGCCAAGTCGGGTGGCCTGGTTCGGGCCGTCAAGCGTAGTCCGGCGAAGCACCTCCAAACGATGAGCGTCAAGGCGGTCCTTTTCGACGTCGACTTCACGCTGGCGAAACCGGGGCCCGACCTCGGACCGGAGGGGTACCAGCGGATCGGCCGCGAGTACGGCCTGGACGCCGCCCGCTATCCGGAGGTGTGGGCAGCGGCGAGCCGGAGTCTTCCGCGGGATCCCGAGCTGCGTCACGACGAGGAGCTCTGGTCCGCAGTGTCGGAGCGCATCTTCCGTGGGATGGGCGGGGAGACGGATCTGGCCCGGGACCTCGCCGCCAAGATGACACGACTCTGGGAGGACTCGGCCAACTTCGACCTGTACGACGACGCGCTGCCGGTGATGGCCAAACTGCGTGGGCACCACCTGAAGCTCGGCCTTGTCTCGAACACCCACCGCGAGATCGACGACTTCGTGGCGCACCATGGCCTGGAGGTCGACTGCGCGCTCACCTCGCGTTCGCACGGCTGGATCAAGCCGCACGAGTCGATCTTCCGAGCCGCGCTCGGGCTTCTCGGCGTCGAGCCGGCAGAGGCTGCGATGGTCGGTGACTCGGTCGAGGAGGACATCGAAGGGGCCCTCGCGCTGGGCATGCACGCGTTCTTGATCGATCGGGACGGGCGGTACCCGGAGATCGCGGAGGCGCTGCCCGACCTCTGGGCGCTGCCGGCTGCGCTCGGGCTCGGGTAGCCCCGAGCCGACGGGAAACCAGGCGCTACTGCGGCTCGGCTTCGAGCCGAGCCAGTTCCTCGCGGATGATTTCCAGTCCCACCGAGGCGCGCGCGTAGCCGACGTAGACCGCGAGCAACGCGGCGAGCGCCTCCAGCTCGTCGCGGCTCGAGCCATGGTCGATCGCCCAGCGCACATGCCCGCGCAGCCGGTCTTCGACCCCGCCCTGCGCGATGAGCGCCGTCACGACCACGAGGCTTCGGTCGCGCAGGCTGAGGCGGTCGTCTGCCCACGCGCCGCCGGCTGCGTTGATCGCCTCCGTTCCGAATCGCTCGCCGTAGTGATCCGTGAACCACTGAGGCACGTCCTCTCGCGGGATGCCGAACTGGCTCGCGTACGCGTCGAGGCCCCGCTCGTAGCGTTCGTCCACGGCCACTCGTCTATCACATACCATCGGAGCCCTGGCGGAAAGGAGGGAGCCATGCCCGAGACCGAGACCGCGCCCGCCCCCGTAATCGAAAACTCGCCGGTCGAGGTCTCCGACGGCGTCTTCGTCATCCCGGACGGACGCGTCCCGCTCGTCCCCAACATCGGGATCGTCCGTGGCTCCAGGGCTGTACTCGTCGTCGACGCCGGGATGGGCCCGCGCAACGGCGAAATCGTGCGTCGGCACGCCGAGGAGCTCGCGTCCGGGCTGCCCCTCTTCCTCACCGTCACGCACTTCCACCCGGAGCATGGCTTCGGGGCGCAGGCGTTCGCGGACGGCGCGACCATCGTCTACAACCGGGAGCAACTCGACGACCTGCGCTCGAGAGGCGAGGGGTATCTGGAGAGGTTCCTAACCTTCGGCGACGCGATCGCGGAGCAACTCGGGGGCGTGCAGCTGGTCGAGCCGCACCTCGCATACGAGGGAGCGGCGGAGATCATGCTCGGTGGCCGCAGCGCCCAGCTGCGCACGTTCGGTCTCGGGCACACGCGAGGCGACCAGGTCGTCTTCGTCCCCGAACAGCGCGTCCTGTTCACGGGCGATCTGGTCGAGAGGCGCTGCTTCGCGATCTTTCCGTGGTTCCCGCCCGACGAGGTCGACGTCGATGGCGACCGCTGGATCGCCGTGCTGGAGCAGCTCGAACGCCTGGAGCCGGCCGTCGTCGTGCCGGGCCATGGCGAGGTCGGCGATGCCGGTGTGATCGTCACCGTCCGCGAATATCTCGAGCAGCTTCGTAGCGAGACCCGCCGGCTCGCCGGGGACGGCGCGTCCGAGAACGAGGTTGTCGCCGAGCTCGACCGCTCCATGCGCGAGCTCCATCCGGACTGGGCGCAGCCCGAGTGGATCGCGTTCGGGGCGCGCCACTTCTACGCGGCGGCTGGCGGCGACAGCAACTAAGGCGGGCTCGATGGCGAGTCGTCCAAGCCTCGATGTCGCGGTCGTGGGGGGCGGGATCGGCGGGCTGACGGCCGCCATCGCGCTGAGGCGCAAGGACATCAACGTCACGGTCTATGAGCAGGCGCCGCACCTCCTCCCGGCTGGAGCGTCGCTGGCGCTTGGCCCGAATGCCACGCGGCTGCTCGGCGCCCTTGGTCTGATGGATCCTGTCCGGCGAGTCGGAGTCGCCTCGGACGCGGTCGAGCTCCTCCGCTGGTGCGATGGAACGGTGTTGCTCCACACGGAGCTGGGCGCGCCGGCGGAGGCTCACTTCGGCGCGCCGGCGCTCGACTTTCACCGCGCCGACCTGCATCGCGTGTTGATCGACGCGCTGCCAGAAGGAACGATCCGCCTGGGAACGCAGGTGACGAGCGTCGAGCAGGGCGCGGACGGTGCGGTGCTTGTCGCCGCGGACGGGACTCGTATTCGCGCGGACGCGGTCGTCGCCGCCGATGGGATCAAGTCCCCGATCCGGCAGCAGCTCGTCGGCACGGACGCGCCGGAATTCTCCGGAACAGTGGTGTACCGCGGACTGCTGCCGCGCGAGCGCGCGCTGGACCTGCATCCCGACCGGATCAACCGCTACTGGCTCGGGCCGTATCGTCACGGTGTCGTGTACTGGATCTCGGCCGGCAACACACTCGCGGTCAACACCGCCGTGCAGCACGCCGAGTGGGCGGAGGAGTCGTGGACCGCCGAGGCCCCGACCGAAGAGTTGCTCGCGTACTTCGACGGCTGGGACCCGTCGCTCCTCGAGCGGATCCGGCGATGCTCCATGCTGCTGCGCGGTGCGGTCTTCGTACGGCGGCCGCTGGACGACTGGGCGTTCGGCCGGATTGCGCTCCTCGGCGATGCGGCTCACGCCATGGAGCCGTGGCAAGCGCAGGGCGCGGCGCAAGCGATCGAGGACGCCTACGTCCTCGCCGAATGTCTCGCCGACGCACAAGGCGAGGTGGACGCAGCGCTGAAGAGATACGCGACGATCCGTATGACTCGAGCGACGGAGCTCCAGCGCTCGTCGGCGCAGGCGGGCAACGTCTTCTACCTGCGGGATGGTGACGAACAGCGCCGACGCGACGAGGAGTACGCCACGCTGCACGAGCGCCAGCCCTTCGGGCACCGCCAGAATTTGTGGGAGTACGACGTTCGAAGCTCGTTGAATTGATGTCGGTTTCGGCTCGAGGGAGGACGATATGCCCGTGACGGAGGTCGACGGCCTGACGATCAGCTACGACGACCGCGGGAGCGGTGAGCCCGCGCTGCTCTGCCTGACCGGCTGGTGCTCGAGCAAAGCCCGGTACGACCACCTTGTCCCGCTGCTCGCGGAGAAGCGCCGCACGCTCGCATTCGATTGGCGCGGCCACGGAGATTCGCAACGCTGCGTCGGAGACTTCGGCGAGGAGGAGATGGTCGCCGATGCGCTCGGTGTGATCGAGGCCTCGGGCGTCGAGCAGGTCGTGCCTGTCGCGGCGTCGCACTCGGGCTGGATAGCGATCGAGCTCGTGCGGCGGCTCGGACCGGAACGTGTGCCCAAGATCGTGCACATGGACTGGATGGTGATCCAGCCTTCGGAGCCCTACATGGCGTTGCTGCGTTCGATGCAGACGGCTGAGGGCTGGGAGGAGGCGCGCGAGACGCTCTTCACGATCTGGCGGGCAGGCAGCGACGCGCCCGAGATCCAGGCCGTGATCGACGTCATGCGCGCGCAGGACGCGGAGATGTGGATGCGGTCCGGCCGCGAGATCACGTCCGCATACGAGCGCAACAGCAGCCCGCTGCAGACCTACGGGCGGATCGACCCCTTGCCGACCGGCGTCCTGCACCTGTACGGCCAGCCGCACGATCCTGCTTTTTTCCAGGCCCAGGAGGAGTTTGCCGCACGGCACCCGTGGTTCCGTGTCGAGCGGGTCCCGGCGCAAACTCATTTCGCGATGGTCGAGACCGCGAAGGAGACCTCAGCCGCGATCGAGGCCTTGGTGGCCGACTCTTAGCGAGTGAGTCGGCGATGCGGCCCACACGCTGAGCGTCCTTACTGGTCTCGATTCCGTGATCGATTAGGGATGGTTGGTAACGAAGGCGCCCGAGTGGCGGCCTCCAAGGTCGAAGGTTCGAATCCTTCACGGCCGATTTAGCAGACGCTCGCCGACACGTTTCGCTCATCCATGCGGAGCCACACGCGCTAGTCGGGCCAGAGATCGCACCGCGACGGTCTGCACGCGCGACCAGGCCGCGACGAGCACAGCGGCGGCGACTGCGCCGCCGGTCATCAAGAGTCGCGGGCTTCGTCGGGCGAGGAGGGGCCCGACCAGCAGACCGGCGAGTGCCGAGACGAGGAGGGCGAGCGAGAAAGCGCCGGTGAGCTGCGTTCGGCTCCACCCGAGGTCGTGCTGCATCGCCGGCAGCAGGACGCCGAAGGCGTACGTCAGCACGCCGTACGCGACGGTGACGGTGATCGCAAGTGCGCCGACGAGCAGCCAGCTGGTAGCAGTCGCCGGCTTGGTCGACGTGGCGGATCCTCAGCGTGGACGTGGCGTGCGCCCTAGAAGTCGATTCCGCGGCGGGCGCGGATGCCGCGGTCGTAGGCGTGTCGGACTTTCACCATTTCGGTGACGGTGTCTGCGACCTCGACCAGCGCGTCGGGTGCATGGCGGCCGGTGGCGACAATGTTGACGTGCGCTGGTCGGGCGCGAATCGTCTCGATCACCTCACTGGTGTCGATCCAGTCCCAATTCATCGGGTAGGTGATCTCGTCGAGCACGACCAGCTCGTACTCGCCGCTGTTGATCGCGACGGCGGCGAGTTGCCAGGCGGCAGCGGCGCGTCCTTCGCTCTTGTCGAGGTCGGGTGACTCCCAGCTGAATCCGTCTCCGCCGATGAGCCACTCGGCCCCGAGTCGCCGGGCGATCCTCTCCTCGCCCACCTTCCACTTCTCGGACTTGATGAACTGGATGACGCAGACGCGCCAGTCCCGCGCGAGCGCTCGCATTACGACGCCGAAGGCGGCGGTCGATTTTCCCTTCCCGTCGCCGGTGTTGACGAGGACGAGCGAGCGAGGCCGCACTCGGGGCGCTGGCGGCTTCTGCGGGGTGATGCCGGGTTTGGGTGCGTGGTTCATGTGACTCCGATCTGGTCGAGGAGTGGGGTGAGGTCGAGGTTGGCCTCGACTGCATCGGCGAGCTCGTCGAAGGTCTGCTCGAGCGAGCGTGCCGGCGCAGCGCCGAAAAGAGCAGTGAGAAGCTCGGGCTGCTCGAACAGGCCATGGAGGTAGATGCCGAGAATCGAACCGTCGACGAAGCCAAGGCCTTCGGGAAGTGCTTCCGCTATCGGGCCCGTCGCCTTTGTCTGCCCGTGGCGGATCTGGTAGCCGGCGAACGCCTTGCCGGACAGCGCCGCCCAGGGCTCGGGCAGTGGCCGAAAGCGAGACGAGGTGCGGTCGGTTTGCTTCGCGGCGAAGTATCTGGTTCGGAGCGGGAGGAGCCCGAGGCCATCTGCTGTTCCGTCGACGCCGACCTCGTCCTCGATTCGCTCGCCGAGCATCTGCATGCCGCCGCAGATTCCGAGGACCCGCCGACCGCGTCGCGCGCGTGCGCACACCGCGTCGGCGAGACCGCTGCGGACAAGCCATGCGAGATCAGCGGCGACGTGCTTCGAACCGGGGAGGATCAGCAGATCGACCCCATCGGTCGCCTCAGGCCGCGCGGCCCAGCGCAGGTCTGCGACCTGCTCGAGCTGTTTGAACTCGTCCAGGTTCGACGCGGTCGGATAGCGAACGACGGCAACCGACATCCGGTCCGCTCGGCGGCGCGTGGCGGCGCCGCCGTCTTCGTCAGGAAGGCCGTGCTCAAGCCAGGGCAAGACGCCGAGCGTCGGCACCCCGGTCGCCTCTTCGAGCCGCTCCGGGCCCGGCGGCAGCAGCGACGGGTCGCCGCGGAACTTGTTCAGCACGAACCCGACAATTCGCTCTCGTTCGCGCTCGGGAAGCAGCGCCCAGGTGCCGTACAGGTGAGCGAATGCGCCCCCGCGATCGATGTCCGCGACGAGGATCACGCGCGCGTCCGCCGCCTCCGCGGCGCGCATGTTCGCGACGTCGCGATCGTGGAGGTTGATCTCGGCGGGACTGCCGGCGCCCTCGAGCAGCAGCAGCTCGTGCTCGGCGCGCAAGCTCTGCAGCGAACGTTCGATCACCGGCCACAAAACCGGGGGCCGCTCGCACCAGCGCAAGCGACTGAGCTCCAGGTCCGGCTTCCCCAGCACCACCAGCTGGCTCTGGTCGTCGGCCTCGGGCTTGACGAGGACCGGGTTCATGCGCACGTCCGGCTCGACTCCGGCCGCGAGTGCTTGCAGGTACTGGGCTGTGCCGATCTCGCCACCCGCGACGACACGCGCGTTGTTGGACATGTTCTGCGCCTTGAACGGCGCGACATCGACCCCGCGACGACGCAGCACTCGCGCCAGCGCGGTCGTCAGCAGGCTCTTGCCGGCCCAGCTCGACGTGCCCTGCACCATCAGCGCTCCGCAGCTGCTCTTCATACAAAAACCTCCGCGTTAGCGGAGGTAGGAGGCTCGCTTGTATCGATCCAAGCGGACCGCCCTATCCTCCGAGGGCTTGTTCGCGACGGCGTAGGGCAGGCGACCTGGCTCGTCCCCGGGAGGGGCATCACAGTTGCGGGACAGCGCCGGAATCACACCGGCTTCGCTGCTGCTACACCGGCCGGGGGATATCTGCCCGGCAGCGGAAGCGTACTACGCCCGCTGTCACGAAGGTGGAGCCGAGGTCTAGCGACGTGGCGGTGACTGCGCCGCCGGCGGCTGCTGGTCTCGGCGCGCTCGCGCCCGCCGAGGAGGACACGCAGTGCTTCCGCTTGGCGAGCAGGCAGTGCGGCGCGGGCAGGAGGTCCCCTGTGAGGCATCGATGTGCTGGTGTGTGAATCCTTCGAACACCTGAGACAATCATTCGAGAGTCTCGCCAACGGTGCTCGCCAGTCGAGAGCTCTGGACACGCATCTTGACCCACGGAACGGAGCTGGCGCCGTGACGGCGACTGCGATCGTCAGATGGTCACGTAAACGAACCCGAGCGTCAGTCTGGCCGGTGGCACACGGCCTCGATGTTATTGCCGTCGACGTCGTGGACGTAGGCCGCGTAGTAGCTCTCGTGGTAGTGGGGACGCAGGCCGGGAGGACCGTTGTCCTTACCACCGGCTGCGATTGCTGCCTCGTAAAACGTGTCCACCGTCGCGCGATCACGCGCGCTGAAGGCGACGTGTGTCGCACCGCGCTCAGGCTTTGAGCTGATCCAGAAATCAGGGATCCCGTCGCCGGTGCCGAAGCCTGCAGCGCCCTCGAACTCCATCTGTACGGAGTAGCCGAGGGGCGCGAGTGCCTGTTGGTAGAAGCGCCTCGCCCGTTCGAAGTCAGTGACGTTCGCAGTTACGTGATCGATCATCGCTCCTTCCTCCTGCCGCGACCGTGCAGCGTAACCCGGTGAGCGTATCGATCGTCCGGTAGACGAAGGACCCCCGATCGCGGTTGACTTCCGCGAAGCCGTCGGCGGTGGTATCCAACGCGAGTGAGCATTCCGGTGTCTGCGATTGCCGGGCGGGAGGACGAGGTTTCCTCGATAGTGGCACTGCTGCCCCGTCGCGGTCCCTACGCGCTGCTGCTCGAGGGCGAGGCGGGAATCGGCAAGACCACGATCTGGAGCGCCGGCGTCGAAGCGGCCCGCCACGCCGGCCGCAGGGTCATGTCCTGCTCTGCGACAGGCTCAGAGGCGCAGCTGTCGTTCGCGGTTCTCGGCGATCTGCTCGAGCCAGTTGTCGAGCAGGCTTTGGCCGGTCTTTCCGCGCCGCAACGGCGCGCGCTCGAGGTGGCGTTGCTCATGCGCGACGAAATGGGCATGCGCTCGGATCCGCGGGCGATTGGGCTGGGAGTCTTGAACGCGCTTCGGGCTCTTTCTCTTGAGACGCCGCTCCTCATCGCCGTCGACGACGTGCACTGGGTCGATCCGCCCTCGGCCGCCGCACTCGGCTTCGCCCTGCGCCGCTTACGCGACGAGCCGGTGCTCGTCCTTGCGAGCGCGCGGCGTGAGACCGACTTACCACTCGATCTCGAGCGACTCCTGCCAACCGAGCGCGTGGGGGTCGGCCCACTCAGCCTCGGGGCGCTCCACCGCGCGATTCGCCAGCGGATCGACCGTGCGCTTCCTCGGCGCATCCTGCGACGGATCCACGAACTCTCGGCCGGAAACCCCTTTTACGCGATCGAGCTCGCACGGAATCTCCCGGCTGTCGACGATCGGGACACACTCGAGCTGCCGCAGAGCCTCGAGCGCCTCGTCCACGATCGGCTCGAAACGCTCCCGGAATCGACGCGCAGCGCGCTGTTCGACGTCGCCGCGCTGGCGGAGCCGACCCTCGGGCTCCTCGATCGTCCTGCCCTCGAGCCCGCGTTGCACGCCCGGGTGGTCGAGCAGGCGGATGAGCGGATCCGTTTCACGCACCCACTCCTCGCCGCCGCGGCGTCCCGCGGCCTCTCGCCGGATCATCGCGCGCGCATACATCGGCGTCTCGCCGCGATCGTTCCGACAGCCGAGGAGCGGGCCCGCCATCTGGCGCTCGGGACGCGCACGCCCGACGAGGGCATCGCCGTCGAGCTCGTCAGCGCGGCGCGGCATGCGGCCGACCGCGGCGCGCCGGCCGCGGCGGCCGAGCTGCTCGAGCATGCCGTTCGTGTCACTGTCCCGACCAACGCGACCGCAAAGGCCCAGCGGGCGATTGCCGCCGCGGATGCCCATCTCGCCGCCGGCGATTGGGAGCGGGCACGGACGCTTCTGCGCCGGGTGGTTTCAGCGGCTGAGCCGAGATCGCGGGCCGAGGCGGCAGCGCGCCTTGCGACATGGGTGCTTGAGGACGTCCCGACGGGCATCGAGCTCTGCGAGCACGCGCTGACAGAGGTGCCCGACGATCCGGCGGCGCGGTCGCGGCTGCTCGCGGCGCTATGCGCGAACCTCCACCTGCGCGGTGACTACCAGGCCGCGATCGCCCGCGCCCGCGAGGCGGTCGCTGAGGCGACACGCAGTGGCGACAAGCGTGCGCTCGCGGTCGCGCTCGGCTACCTCGGCATGTTCGAGGTCGTGACCGCTCAGGGCGATCCGGTCAAGCATCTCGAGCGATCACGCGAGCTGACCGGCGCGGACCAGCACCTTCTCCCCGTGCACCCGGGAACTTGGCTTGGCCTGCGACATCTCTACCGCGACGAGCTCGAGGACGCCCGCCGCGACCTCGAGGCGGAGCACGCCGAGGCGCTCGAGGCGGGAGACGACGCACAGCGCTCGGCAATCCTGCTCCACCTGTGCGAGGTCGAATGGCGCGCGGGGAACTGGCAGGCGGCGCTCGATCACGCCGAGCGCGGCTACGACCTCGCCGAGCAGGTCGGCGACAACCAGGGGCGCGGGGCGCTCCTGTATGCGCGTGCCTTGGTCCTCGGTCAGCTCGGACGGATCGACGAGTCGCGCGCGGCCACCGCAGAAGGGGTGGCGCTCGCGGCTTCGATCGACGACCACCTCTTCCCACTGATGCACGCATTCGCCGCGGGGGGACGCGAGGTTTCCGTCGGCGAGTACGAGGAGGCGCTTCGCCAGTTCGCCCTCCTTGATCGCGCCGTCCAGGCTGAAGTCCCGCTCGACCCGGGTATCGCGCCCTACCAGGCAGACGCGATCGAAGCGCTCGTGGCGCTCGGCCGGGTCGAAGAGGCGGCGAAGCGCGCGCAGGCTCTGGAACAGCGCGGACAGGAGCTCGACCGCCCTCGCGCTCGAGCCGACGCGGCGCGGGGTCGAGCGCTCGTCCTCGCCGCCCAAGGTGATCTCGAAGGAGCACTAGAGAACGTCCAACGTTCGCTCGGCGAGCTCGAACGGATCGAGGCGCCGCTGACGCGAGCGCGCACGCTGCTCGCGCTCGGCACCGTCCGCCGCCGCCGCAAGGAGAAACGCGCCGCGCGCGAGGCGCTCGACGCCGCGATCGCGATCCTCGACGCGCTCCCCGCCCCCCTTTGGGCGGACCGCGCGCGGGCCGAGCGCGCGCGCATCGGCGGCCGCGTGACAAGCGGTGAGCTGACCGAGACGGAGCGGCGGATCGCCGAGCTCGTCGCCGAGGGGCGCTCGAACAAGGAGGTCGCCGCGCGGCTCTTCATCACCCCGCGCACGGTCGAGGGCCACCTGACGCGCATCTACGAGAAGCTGGGCGTGCACTCGCGCGGCGAGCTCGCCCACCGGCTGCCGGCGCCGACCCGGTAGAGCAAAGACAGGGGGTTTCCGGGGTTTCTCCTCGGAAGCGGCGGCCCTAGCGTCGATGGCGTCATGCACATCGACAGGGAGGCAGCCATGAAGTACCTCGTCCTACTGCTCGTGGTCGCAACAACGGCGCTCGCCGCCGGTGCCGCCAGCGCGACCGCCGCGAACGAACCGGTCCGAATCGGCTTCGACAAGTCGATCAGCGACCCGGCGGCGTTCGTCTGGACCGGGACCGTCTCGGGTGATGTCTCGGGCACGCTGACAACCAGGCTCACCGGCCTCGAGGTCTCGGGGCCGATCTGGCGCGTGCGCTTCGACTGGATCATCGCCGCCGGCGAGCGCTCGTTCGTCGCCGACCTGAGCGGGATCCTGAACACCGACACCGGTCAGGTGGTCATGAACGGCACCGTCGTCGAGGGCTGGCTGAGCGGCGCCCAGGTGCACGAGGAGGGCCAGCTCGTCGACCCCACCACACTCCGCTTCCAAGGCTCGATCCAGCTTATGCCGGCGACGGCCGGATCGCAATGAGCCGCCCAGTGCGCAGCTACCTAGTCTGGACTATCACCGAGTGGTCCAGACACTCGGGTTGTTCTTCCTGAGCTGTTGAGCGTGGACGGCGCCCGCGAGGGCGCCGTCCGAGCGGCGGCGGCCGCGGATGCCGCAGCAGCTGTCGCCGTTCGTGGAGGAGCGGATCGTCGCCTTTGCGCTCGGCCATCCTGGCTTCGGGCGGAGGCGGATCGCCGGCGAGTTGCGCCAGGAGCGCTGGGGCGGAATCGTGGTCAGCCAGAACGGCGTCTGGCGCTGCCTGCGTCGGCACGGGCTCACCACCCGCGCCAAGCGGCTGTCGCTGGTCGCCAGCTATCGGGCGCCGTACGAGCCGCCGCGCGAGCCCGAGCGGGAGCGGCACGTCGAGGCGGAGCGGCCGGGTGAGCTGGTCGGGATCGACTGCTTCTTCGTCGGTCGGCTGCAGGGGACGAACGGCTCGGTCCGACAGCTGAGCGCGACCGATGTCGCCTCCTCGTTTGCCTGGGCCGAGCTCGTCAGCTGCCCACACGTCAAACCCGACCGGCGCCCAGACCTCAGAGCTCGCCCGCCGCGTCGCCGCCGAGCTGCAGGACGCCGGCTGGCAGCTGGAGCGGGTGCTCACCGATAACGGCGGCGAGTTTCGCTCCAGCGACTTCCGCGACACCCTCGATCGGCTCGCCGTTCGGCACACCCTGATCCGCGCCGGCCGCCCGCAGACCAACGGCGCCGTCGAAGCGCTCCACCGGCTGATCCTCGAGGAATGCTGGCGACCGGCCTTCGCCCGCTACCTGCACGTCGGCTTCACCGGGCTCAAGCGCGACCTCGACACCTATGTCGAAGACTAGAACTACCGCCCCGTCCACAACGGGCCGCCTCACCCGCGGCCGCATCCCCGCCGAGATCGTCTACGGTGCCCCCAAGGTGAAGACGAGATGAGCCGAAACCGTCGGCACATCTCGGTGACGGTCCAGCCTAGCCGTCGCCGCAGACGGCTCCTTCAGCTCGCCCAGCGGATAGCTCATACTTCGCTCTCCTCCAGGGCGGCGTCGACGTCTGGATCGGCAGCGATGAGGACTGCCTCCGCTAGTCGCTCCATCTCAGCTTTGAGATAGTTGTCGTCGGGCCTTGGGTTCGCCTTCTTGAGTGCGTCCTGCTGCAGCCACAGCGCGCACGCTACCCGGAACTGATAGCGAGTCGCCCGAGTCTCGATCTGCTCGGCGGTGAGGTTCCGGCTGGCGAGAGCTGCGTCGAGGAGATCGAGATTGCGGTTCACCCAGATGATCGTCTCCTCTTCGTCCTCGGTGACATATCCGACGGTGTCGGCATCGAGAGCTCCGTCGTGGTCATCCCACTGATCCCGGTTCACCCACTCGACCCGCGGTCCGGTCTCGGGCTCCGTTCCCTTGGCCTTGGGCTTCGCCGGCGACGACACCGCGACCGTGGTCGTGTCCGTCAGGACACCGTTCGGCGTAAGCAGGCTTGCCCGGAAGGTGTAGTCACCAGGCACGGCGTCGCAGTCGGCCTCGAAACCCGGCGGTAAGTCCGCCCAAGAGCCGAGACCGCATCTTGACCTTCACCTTCTCGCCAGGACCGTCGCCGTCCCAGCGCGTGCGCAAAGCGTTCCGCCAGGCACCGCCCGCGCCCGTGCCGATTCGTGCCGCGTCGTGAGCTACAGCCGCGCCTCAGCGGCATGCGGAAACAACGCCTCGTAATCAGTTCGGACGACCTGGAAGCGATGAACGAGACGCCAGATCCACACCCCGAAATAGCTCACACCGACCACCGCCGACGCTGATGCGATTACCACGCCTGAGCCATCGGCTGCGTTTGCGATGAGCCCTGCGAGGACGCCCGCGACGACGGCGTCTACGACGAGGATGACCATCACGCTGCTCGCAAGCGCCTGCGCGAGCGGTGAGCCGTGCGGGAAGTACGCGTAGGTCTGACTGATGCCCTGCTCGTCGTCGTACTTGGAGGCGATGAAGTACCGGTCGATCCCGGCGTCAAGTTCCGAGTAAGCAGCGCGAAGTCGGTTCATACCGATCACGTACGCCATGTCTTCGTCGCTGCCGTTGGCGACGCGGAGCATCGTAAGCGCGCCTACGAGAAGGAGGATTGAGGTGAGGACGATCGCGAAAGCGTCAAAGCGACCGTCGAAGTCCGTTGCCTGCCCGACGAGCGCGAGGGCGACGATGCTCGCGGAGACGAGCGTCAAAAAGATTGCGATCCGAACGAGCACCTCGTTCTGGGTCGTACTCCGCGAGGCGAGCAGACTCCAATGCTCAGTCGCAAGCAGCTGCGCACGAACCGACGGCGAGAACCCCTCCCCTGCCGTCAGCGAAATCTCCGCCTCCACGACGGCCCAGCGTAACGAGCCGCCCCGACGAACCACATGCCGCCCTCCCGGCGCGAGTCACGCGCTGAGTCACGGACCCACGATTTGCAGCAAGTCCCTCGCTGCGCCGACAGGCGATGAATGTCACGACGCGCCGCGCGTTGTGGACAGTCCACTGATACGGGTCACAAGGAGGGACGAACCCAAGCCCTGCCACGGAAAGCCCGTGCGGGGCCCGTCGTAGACTTGTGCCGATGACGGCCGCGTTTCGTCCCACACGCCTGCTCGTCCCCGTGATCACGCCGTTTGACGAGGCTGGACGGGTCGACGAGGAAGCGCTCGGGCAGCATGCTGAGGAAGTGCTGGCCGCCGGTGCGGCCGGGCTCGTCGCCGTAGCGACGACGGGGGAGGCGACGGCGCTCGATGCCGAAGAGCGCGCGCTCGTGACTTCGGTTTGCGCGCGTGTCTGTGCGGCGCGCAATGCTGTTCTGATCGTCGGCGCCGGCACCTACAACACGCGCGAGACGATCGCGCGCCACCAGGCGCTCGCCGACGTGCAAGGCGTGCACGCGTCGCTCGCGGTCGTGCCCTACTACGTCCGGCCGTCGGAGGCGGCGATCGTCGCCCACTTCCAGGCTGTCGCGGAACAGTCGCCGGTGCCGCTGATCGTCTACAACATCCCCTACCGCACGGGGCGCGGACTCGGCAGCGACGCACTGCTCGAGCTCGCCCGCACCGACAACATCGTCGGCGTGAAGCAAGCCGTCGGCGGCATCGACGCCGACACGCTGCAAGTTCTTGCCGGCGCGCCGCCGAGCTTCAGCGTCCTCGGCGGCGACGATGCCTTCCTGTTCCCGCTCGTCCTCACGGGTGGCTCTGGCGCGATCGCCGCCTCGGCCAATGTCGCCACCGACCGCTACGCGGCGATGATTGACGCCGGCCTCGCAGGCGAACTCAGTGATGGCCGTCGACTGGCCGAGTCGCTGCTCCCGCTGACGCTGGCCCTGTTCGATGAGCCGAGCCCGGCCGTGATCAAAGGCGTCCTCCATGCCCAGGGCAGGATCCCGACTCCGCACGTGCGAATGCCGCTCGCCGACGCCTCGCCCGCCGCAATCGGACAGGCGCAGGTTGTGCTGGAATCGCTGACTGTGAGCGCTTAAGCGGGCGGCAGCACGCTCGCCACCGAGCGGAACAAGCAAGGCGAGATGCTTGCGCGCCGGCTCGCTCTCCTGACGAGGCCGGTTCGAATCCTTTCGGCCCATGGCAAGCGATCGCGAGACCGCGCACGCTCGTAGCTCCGAAACGTGTCCCGACTGAATCAATCAAAGGTGCCTGAGTGCACCTGCAACGCTGGTTAGATTCGGCGAGCCGGGGGATACTCGCACCGTGGGGCGGAGGTCGCCGTCGTCGATTGGCCATCCGCGACGTGTTGGCTGGGTCTCAGCACGCGCGCACGGGAGCGCTCCTCCGCCGACTTCTCCGAGGTACCAGAGAGGAGTAGGTCATGACGATGCGTAGACGCAGGTCGAGGTCGGGCCCGTGGATGGCTGCGCTTGCAGTCGGCGCGTTCCTCGCCCTGGCAGTGTCGGCAGGCGCAAACGTCGCGCTCACAAAGGTGAGTGTCGATCCGTTCACGAATAGCTCGAGCCAGCACGCTACGGAGGTCGAGCCCGACACGTTCGCCAGCGGCTCGACGGTCGTCGCGACGTATCAGGTCGGACGCTTCTTCGACGGGGGCTCGTCCGACATCGGCTACGCCACGTCGACCGACGGCGGCGGGAGTTGGGGCGTCTCGAGCTTCCTGCCTGGGCTGACGTTCAACGCCGGCGCGTTCGCCGATGCGAGCAGTCCGTATGAGCGGGTCAGCGACCCGAGTGTGGCGTACGACGCCAGGCACAACGTCTGGATGATCTCGTCGATTCCGCTGCTTCCGAGCCGCGTTGTTCCTACGGTCTTCGTCAGCCGCTCGACCGACGGCGGGGCAACGTTCGGAAGCCCGGTGGAGATCCCGCCGCCCGCGGTGCCTAGGGTCGACCTCGACAAGAACTGGACCGTCTGTGACAACACGCCGGCGAGTCCGTTCTACGGCAACTGCTACACGGAGTTCGACAATTTCGCCGAGGGCGACCTCGAGTACATGAGCGCCTCGAGCGACGGCGGCCAGACGTGGTCGACTCCGGTGACGCCGGCCGGCCACCCGCACGGGCTCGGCGGCCAGCCGCTCGTGCAGCCGAACGGGACCGTGATCGTGCCGTTCGAGGCGCTGAAGGGGACGATCTCGGCGTTCCGGTCGACGGACGGCGGCCAGAGCTGGTCGAAGGCAGTCACCATCTCCCGCATCGCCTTCCACCCGGCCGCCGGCAACCTGCGCACGAGCCCGTTGCCGACGGCGGAGATCGACGGCGCCGGCAACGTGTACGTGGCGTGGGAGGACTGCCGGTTCCGGACGAAGTGCGCCTCCAACGACATCGTGTTCAGTTCGTCGTCCGACGGTGTCACCTGGCCGAGCGTGTCGCGGGTGCCGATCGACGACGTGACCAGCACCGTCGATCACTTCATCCCGGGGCTCGGCGTCGACCGGGCAACGTCCGGGTCGGGCGCCCATCTCGGGCTCACCTACTACTACTACCCGACCGCCGCGTGCACCACGGACACGTGCCAGCTCGACGTCGGGTTCATCTCTTCCCCGGACGGGGGCGGCCACTGGGGAACCCCGACCCAGCTGGCGGGGCCGATGTCGCTGAACGACATCGCCGCCACGTCGCAGGGTCCGATGGTCGGCGACTACATCTCGACCTCGTTCAACGGCGCTGGGACGGCGACAACTGTGTTCCCGGTCGGAAATCCGCACACCACCGCTTTCGACGAGGCGATGTATGCACCGACGAGTCCGCTCGCCGTCGCGACGCTGAGCTCCGCGACGAGCGTCGCGACCAGCAGGGGAGTGAAGGTCGAGCCGACCGGCCAAGGCCTCGGCGCGGCGGTGATCCGCAGGAGGTGATCGGAAGAGCGTGACGATCCGGCCGCTACGGGCGAGCGTCGGGGGCAGGGCAACCTTGCGCGCCGTGCTGCTCCTCGCGGCAGCGGCTCTCATCGTTTCCGTGTTCGTGCCCGGGGCCTATGCGGCCCCGGGCACGAACACACGCAACCTCACGCTGCGGCTCGATCTAGGCCCCGCGCCCCTGATTGCCGGTGCGCGGGTGGGCACCGTGTCTCAGGCCATCAGGGCTTTCGGCCCGCCGGCCAGACTCTCAGCAGAGCCGGGATCCACGCCCAGCTGCCGGGCATCCTGGCCTGCCCTGGCTCTCGCGATCGAGTTCTCGATCGCCGGGCCGGGGGTCTGCGCTCCCCGGAACCTCGGGTCGTGGACCCGGGTGATCGCAACCGGCGCCCGCTGGCACACCCGCGCAGGTCTGTACGTCGGCGCCTCCGAGGCGAGGCTCAACGCCCTCTACCCCGACGCTCGACGGCTCGACTTCCTCGGACAGGGGCGGATCTGGGAGCTCGAGACGGGCGGGCCGTACTGTGACGGCGGCTCGCCGGTCAGCCTGGGCGCGCGCGTCCCCGTTGACCGCGTCGGTGCGCTCGTCGTCCTGCACGTACCGGCCTGCGGCTAATGGGAGGCACACCACCGCTCTGCCCTCGGTGCCGGCGCTCTTCAGGTTTTCAGCGTCTTCAGGTAGGCGACCAACGCCCTGAGCTGCCAGTCAGGGATGACCCCGCCCCAGTGGGGCATGCTCGTGATCGGCGCTCTGCCTATCACGCTTCCTGACCGGATCACATCGAGGATCTTCTTGTCGGTGTTGAACTCCTTGCGGAAGTCTTGGCCCGAGAGTGGCGGGATCGTCTTGTCGGGTGACTGCGGGTTCGGCACTCCTCCGAGGCCGTTGGGGCCGTGACAGTTGATGCAGCCGTAGTGCACATAGGCAGCCATTCCGGCGACGGCGGGGCCCTGGTTGCCCGGGATCGGGACCGGTGTCGCATATCTCACCGGTGGCAGCCCGGCGCGGATGTAGGCGACCAGATCAGAGACCTGCTGCTTCGAAATCACTGGCCCCCAGACAGGCATGTACGGACGCTTCGGGTTCCTTGACTCGCCCAGCCCGTGCGTGATGATCCGCCTCAACTCCTGGACGGTCAGGGTCTTGCCGATCGCCGTCAGCGCTGGCACGAAGGGTGAGACACCGCCACGTCCGAGCGAGCCGTGACAAGCGGCACACGCGAACTGAACGAAATCGTGCGCTCCGGCGGCGACATGCGGGTTGACCTCAGCCGCCGCCGCGCGTGCGCCAGGATGCGCGCTTCCTTCGATCGCGGCGACTAAGGCGACAGCGGCCGCGCATGTGCCCACAATGCCGCCGATGACGGCCCGCCGTCGCATCAGACGATCATCCTCCATCCCCGGGAAGAACGCAACTGAAAACAATCAGCAGACGGGGTGCTTCTGACGCGCAGCGAGGGCGGTCGGGAGAAGACGAAACATCCGCTTCCCCACGCGCCTTCCGGGCGCTAGTAATGGGGCGGCCACCCTGGGCGGCCGCCCCATTCAGCTGCTCTGGCGCTGCCGTCTTGCTCAGTGCGGTCTGCCGTACGGCGGACCGGCGATGTTCTTGATCTTCCAGATCTCGCCGCCGAGGGTGACGACGTAGGCGGTGTTTGCGATCACCTCGAGCGACGTCGGCTGGTCAAGCTGGTCGGCGACGACTGCGAAACCGCCGTCGCCGTTTACCCGGAGAAGCTGCCCTGTGTTCGGGTCGGCCGGCGTGCCCGGGTTCGTGTCGCTCCAGACTCCCTGCGCGAGCGCGAAGAGGGTCTGTCCTCGGCCGAACTCGACGTCGACGAGGAGCCTGCCGCCAGAGGCGACGTCGGTAATCGCCGACGACTTCGCGTCGAACGAGACGATTTTCCCGTTTTCGGGCAGGTGGGGGATCGGGCCGGCCTCCGCCATGTAGATCGTGTTCCCGTGCCGAGCCAGCCCGGTAGGGACGATGTCGCCGAAGGCCCTGAACTGAGAGACCGAGCCGTCAAGCCCGACCTGGAGCACCCGGTTGTGGTGGCCGTCCGTGACGAGGAATCCGCCGCGGTAGGGCTGCATCGCGTACTGGACGCCGGCCTGCACGAAGATGGGGAAGCCGCTCGGCGGATGCGAGATCGCCCAGGCGCCGATATCGGCGACCACTGTGCAGGTGTGAGGGCCCGAAATCCGGTAGATGCCGTCGACGTCGGTCCCGCCCAGCTGAGAGTCGACCACGCTCACAAGTGCGTACGCGGTGTGACCGATGAACGCCACGTCCATCGCTCCGCCGAGACCTACGCCTGAGAGTTGTTGCGGCAGGCAATCGGCGAACAGGGTCGCAGCGCCACTGGTCGGGTCGACGCGGACGATCTGTCCGGCCACGGGATCGATGACATAGAGCGCACCGTCGGGCCCCACCGTGCTGCCCAAACCACTTGTGAGACCCCCGAACAGCAGCGTCGGGCTCGACACGGCGACGCGACCGGCGGACGCGGTCACCGTCCCGATGCATACCGTCGCGAAGATCACGGCTGCGAGCGTTAGGAATCCACGAATTGGCCTGCCGAAATTTTCTTCGTTCTCCTCTCCCTGTTGTGTCGCACTCTGGGCACGAACGGTCACTCCCTCGCCTCTGCGCGAGGGCGTACAAGACCAGCACCATCCGTGTTCTCATTTGTCGTGCCTCCCTCTCCCCCCGAATGGTTCGGGTTGACTCTGGGTCGGCGGATTCTACGCCCCAGGCGACCAGCGAGCAACGGGTCTGGTCGGACTTCCTTTCTCCCCGCGTGCGAGCACCGCCCGGGGGCCACGGTGAGGGCGCGTGACCTCAGCCAGATCGGCCGAGATCGCGGATGCGCTCGGCATGCTTCTACCGCTCGAATCGCGTGTCAGGCTCGGCGGGCGCCGATCTCGAGGCGGACATAATCGACCACCGGCTCGGGGAGTTTGTCGATCACCGCTCGGACGAACGATCGGCGGTCGGCCTCGGGAAGCCGCCGAAGGTGCGCACCGAGGACGACCGTGGCCATATAGCTCTCGAACTGCGCCCCGGGCTCGAGTCGTGCAGAGTCAGGGGCGAGGCTCACTTCGATGTCGGTGAAGCCTGCTCGTCTCAGCCGTCGCTCTGTCTCGGCGACGCCGGCGAAGTTCCAGATCGGCGGTGACGCGCCAAGCACCTCATTGATCGCGCTAACGATCCGGACGACGTTGCCCTCGCCCCCGCAGTCGCTCACGAGCTGACCGTCGCGCCGAAGCACAGCCGCCAGGTTTCGGAACAGCGCGTCGTGGTCGAGGACCCAGTGGAACGCGGCGACGCTGACGACGGCGTCGACCTGCCCCTCGACCGGGATCGGCTTGGTCAGGTCCGCGTGGATGATCTCGACTCGATCGCGCCGGCCCGCGAGCCTGGTCTGGAGCTGGTCGAGCATCGTCTGCGAGGCGTCCACGGCGACAACGCGGACGCCTGGGATCAGATCGAGCAGCAGCTGCGTATCTCGGCCGGTCCCGCAACCGGCGTCGAGAACTCGGTGCACGCCGGTTGGGTCAAGGCGTGCGACTGTCCGGCGCCCCCAGAGCGTGTGTGGAAGCGGCAGCGAGTCGTACGTCCTCGCATCCCACTCGTGAGTCAACGCCCGAGAATGCTAATCCGTCCCCGATCCAGTCGGAGGACGCCGCCTTGGCTGCCGGACGCGGGACCGTTCAGCAACTCCTCAGCGTGCTCTCAGCGCCCGCGCGCAGCCTTCGATCGATTCCACAAGGCAGTTCGAACGGTCGAGGAGGCAGGGACGCCTCAGTGTGTGGTCGGCGCGCAGCTCGTAGCTCTATCGTTCAGCCCAACTCACGGAGGTAGGGCTTGTCGACCTCGGCGGACGCGCAGATCGGCAGCGAGTTTGTCGGCTATCGGGTCGAGGCGCTGCTCGGGCGGGGCGGGATGGGCGTCGTCTACAGCGCCTATGACCTGCGCCTGAAGCGGACTGTCGCGCTCAAGCTGGTCGCGCCCGAGCTGTCCGGGGACGAGCGCTTCCGCGACCGGTTTCTGCGCGAGACGGAAGTGGCCGCCTCGCTCGAGCATCCGCACGTCGTCCCGATCCATGACGCGGGCGAGGTCGACGGGAAGCTTTACCTGGCGATGCGCTACGTCGAGGGGAGCGACCTGAAGACGCTGCTGCGGGCGGAGGGCGCGCTCGCGCCGGCGCGGGCGCTGTCGGTTTGCGCACAGGTCGCGGGCGCGCTCGATGCCGCGCATGAGCGCGGGCTTGTGCACCGCGACGTCAAGCCCTCGAACGTGCTGCTCGATCCGCGCGAGCACGTCTACCTGGCCGACTTCGGTCTGACCAGCCGCCTGGCCGACGGGGACATCCCGGCGGGCGCGCGGCTGTCGCTGGGCACGCCGCCCTACGTCGCACCGGAGCAGATCGAGGGCGGCGAGGTGGACGGCAGGGCGGATCTCTATTCGCTCGGGTGCCTGCTCTTCGAGTGCTTGACGGGTGAGCCGCCGTTTGTGCGCGACTCGGAGCTGGCGGTGCTCTGGGCGCACCTGCAGGAGGAGCCGCCGAGAGCGAGCGTGCGGAATCGCGTGCTGCCGGAGGCGGTCGACGCCGTCGTCGCCAGGGCGCTGGCGAAAAAGCCGGAGGAGCGCTATGCAAGCTGCGGCGAGCTGGTCGAGGCCGCCCGGGCGGCGCTCGGCATCGCTGCGCCGGCCGGATCGCGCTGGTTGCGGGCGCCGGTGCTGCTCAGCCTCGCCGGGCTGGTACTGATCGCCGCTGCTCTCGCGGCGTACTTCGCGATCCGCGGGGGCGGCGAGCCGCACGTCCGTCGGGACACGCTCGTGCGGATCGACCCGGCGACGAACAGGGTCGTCGACTCGATCCCCGTCGGCCCGGGCGCAAGCTCCGTCACCTTCGGAGACGGCTACCTGTGGGTGACAAGCCGAGAGGACCGCACGCTCTGGCGGGTCGACCCGAAGACCGGCCGGGCGCGCGTGACCCGGCTCGCGGGCGGGACACCGCTGGACGTCGCGGTGCGACACGGCCTTGCCGTCGTCACCTACGGCCCGTTCACGGTCGGGTACGAGCTGATCGACGCGCGCTCGGGAGCGTCGGAAGGGTCGCTCCACCTGCCCGGTGCAGACGATGCGCAGGCGCCGGTTGCGGCCGGTGCCGATGGAATCTGGCTCGCGGCTTCCGGGTTCGCCGGCGAGAACGTCGGGCTCGTGACGCGGGCACCGCTCGTCTCGGGCCCGGCGACGGCGCTCGAACGGGTGCCGATCCCCGAGAACCCGCACTTCCTGTTCTTCTACACCCCCGACTCCGGCTCGTACAACGACGTCGCCGTCGGCGCGGGCGGCGTGTGGCTCGCCAGGGACACAGGGCCATTCCTGAAGCGGATTGATCCGAAGGCGAAGCGGGTCGTCGCGACGATCGAGCTTCCCTTCCAGCCCAAATCCTTGGCTGTCGGGGCCGGTGCCGTCTGGGTCACCGGGCTTTTCGATGACGTCCTGGCACGGCTCGACGCGCAGACCAACCGCATCACGATGACTGTGCCGCTCCCTGCCGGCACCGACGGGGTCGCCGTCGGCGAGGGCGCGGTCTGGGTCGCGAGCACGATCGCCGGCACAGTGACTCGCATCGACCAGCAAACGGGCGAGATCCTGGCCACGATCAAGCTCGGACACCGACCGCAGGATGTCACCACCGGCGCCGGCGACGTCTGGGTCACGACGCATACGGCATGAGCGCGCGCCGGCTCTTGCCCCTGCTCGTCGCCGCCGCGTTCGCCGTGGTCGCGGCCTCCTGCGGCGGGGTGCAGCAGACGATCCGGATCGCGATTATGGCCGACTGCGAGGGACCTGAGGCCGGCTTCTACGACGTCACCCTGGCCGGCGCCGAGCTGCCCCTCCTTCGACGGGGTGGCAGGCTTACAGGCGAGGCGCCTTCGGACGGCGTCGAGGGTGTCACGATCGGCGGCCGCCGGGTCGAGCTCGTCTTCGGCTGCGCCGGCGAGCTGACCTCCGGCGCGCTCGAGCTCCGCCGCCTGGTCGAGTCGGAGCGAGCCGAGATCGTGGTCGGCCCGAGCACCCCTCCGCTGGGGATCGTCACCGTCGAGTACGCCAAGCACCAGCCCGACGTCACCTTCGCGGTCACCTCGTGGGAGGTGCTCACTGCCCTCAACCCCGGAGCAAACGTCTTCCGCTTCACGAGCGGCTACGCGCAGGGAGAAGCCGGGCTCGGCTCCTACGCCTACCACAGACTCGGCTGGCGGCGCGCCGTCACCATCGCCTATCCCGACCCGCTCGGCTGGGGGTGGGCCGCCGGGCCCGTGGCCGAGTTCTGCTCGCTCGGCGGCGAGATCGTCGACCGGGTCTGGCTCTACGACCCGCCCGAGAAGCTGCCCGAGCGGCTCGCGCAGATTCCGACGGAAGGGATCGACGGCTACTTCGTCATGACCAATGGACCGGAGGCCGGGGCCTTCCTCGAGCAGCTCGCGAGGAGCGAGCCCGACTTCGGTCGGAAGGTCGTCTCGAGCGCCGCCGCTGCGACCGGGCTCGATCGGGCCGTGATCGCACGGCTAGGCAAACGTCTCGTCGGGATCGTCCTGGCCTGGGACGTCCCGGGGCCGGGGTTTCCCCCGTTCGCCGCCTACCGGGCCGAGTTTCGCCGGGCGTTCCCGCGAGCCGCCGATGCGGCGGACGCGAACTTCCACCTCTTCGACGTCTACTACAACAACGCGATGGAGGCGGTGCTGCGCGCGCTCGAACGGGTCGACGGCGACCTCTCAGACGGCCAGCGCCGGTTCAGGGCGGCGCTCGCAAACGTCGAGCTCGACGCCCCGAACGGCCGCATCCGCCTCGACGCCAATCGGCAGGCGATCGGCCCGACCTACCCCTTCCAGATCGACGGCAACGCCCACGGCGTCCTCCACTACCGCACGCTGAAGCCGATCGAGAACGTCGATGCCAGCTTCGGCGGCCACTTCGGCCGCAGCGACCCGCTACCCGACCGCACGCAACCGCCCTGCGAGCACGGCAACCCGCCGCGGTGGGCCAGGAGCGGAGGCTGACGCTCGCCCGTCGCCGCGAGCATCCCGCCGGGAGGCGATGCGTCCCTAGCCATGCGAGTGCGACGACGTCGGTCAGGTGATCGCCGGGGAGGACGCGGCTTCACCTAGCGCGGCCTCGACCGTTGCGCCGGGAATATTCCCTAGATTGTTCGTGCCATGCGCATCGCGATCGCCGTCTTCGAAGGCGCCGAGGAGCTCGATTTCGTCGGACCGTTCGAGGTGCTCGCGGCGTGGCGGTACCTCCACCCTGACGAGGCGGAGGTGCTCCTCGTCGGCGACACGACCGAGCCCGTCACCTGCGCAAAGGGGATGCGCGTCCTCCCCGACCGGACCTGGGAGGACGCCGGCGAGATCGATGTGCTCGTCTATCCGGGCGGGCTCGGGACGCGGGCGCAGCTCGGCGACGAGCGGGTCAGGGCGCGGCTGCGTGGGCTGAAGGACAACGGCACCCTGATGACGAGCGTCTGCACCGGGGCGCTCGTCTACGCAGACGCCGGGCTACTCGACGGGCGGCCGGCGACGACCTACCACGCCGCGTTCGAGGAGCTGCTGCCGCTCGGGCGCGAGATCGAGCCGCGGCCCGCCGACCGCTTCGTCGACACCGGCGAGGTCGTCACGGCGGCCGGTGTCTCCGCCGGGATCGACATGGCCCTGCACCTCGTCGGTCGCCTCGCCTCGCCCGACCGCGCACGCGAGGTGCGCCGCTACATCCAGTACGACCCCGAGCCTCCCTACTAGACAGGATGGAGCCGTAGCCCCGCGGGGCGCGGCGTCCGGTTGCTGGCGGAGAGTGGTCGGCGCCTGCGCATCTGTCGTGGGTTGCCGGGGATGGCCCGGTAGAGCCAGATACGGAGGTCGCCGACCATGGACGAGTCTACGACGGTAACCGTTGGCCTGGACGTGCACGCGGGGTCGATTCGGTTGGCCGCGGTGCGCGCCGACGAGCTGGTCGAGGAGCGGACGCTGCCCTACGACGAGCAGGCGGTGGAGCGGGCGCTCCGCCGCTGGCCTCGGGTCCGCTGCTGCGACGAGGCGGGGCCGACCGGTTTCGGCCTGCACCGGTACCTCGTTGAGCGCGGGATCGAGTGCCGGCTGGTGGCGCCCGGGCTGGTGCCAGCACGGGCTCAGGCCGCCGTGGACCTCCTGGGGTGTGGCGCGGCGCAGGTGGCTCTCCGAGCAGCGCCTCTCCTTTGCCGCCCGGCGGCAGGCCTTCGACAGCTACCTGCACGCGCTCGACCTGGTCGACGCCCGGATCGCAGCGCTCGAGCGGGCGATCGCCGACGCCGCCGAGCGTGGACGCTGGCGCGAGCTCGTCGCTCGTCTGCGCTGCCTGCGCGGCGTCGACACCCTGACCGCGCTCGCCCTCGTGACCGAGATCGGCGACTTCCACCGCTTCGCGAGCGCGGAAGAGTTCATGACCTTCGTCGGCCTCGTCCCCTCCGAGCGCTCCTCCGGCGCGCAGCGCCGGCAGGGCTCGATCACGAAGGTCGGAAACGCGCACGTGCGTCGCCTGCTCGTCGAGTCGGCCTGGCACGCCCGGCGCCGTCCGAGGGTCGGGTACGAGCTCGCCCGTCGCCAGCGCGGACAGGACGCCCTCGTCCTCGAGCGCGCTTGGCGCTGCCAGCAGCGCCTCCACAGCCGCTGGCATGCCGTCCCGACCGGCGAATGCGGATGAAAACGTCAAGGCCTCGGCGTTAGGATTCCTCCTGGCGCGGGTGACCCCGTCGAGAAGCGCAGGCCGTGGGGACTATTGGGCCTGCCGCGCATCGTTTGCCCTTCGCGGGCCAGAGAGAGTCGCTTCCCCAGTGGTGGCACCCGCGCCGTTTCGTGCGCGTTCGGTGGCGTGGGCGCGGTAGTTGCGTTCGGCCTCCTCGAGCAGTCGCCGCTCGAGCGCGCGCCGTCTCGTTTCCCCGGCGAGGCTGATCTTGGGGCCCTGGTCGCCGGCTTGCCGCTGCAGGCGCCGGAGTTTGCGCTCCATGATCGTCGGTGCGCCGTAGCGGTAGTCCTCGCCCCTGCCGAGCAGGTGCCAGCTGAGCACGGCGAGCTTGCGGGCGGTGGCGCAGAGCGCGACCTGCGCCCCGCGCCGTGCCTTGACGCGTGCGTGGAAAGCGCGCAGCGGTCCCGGTGTCCGGATCGCCACGTGCGCGGCCTCGACGAGCAGCCCGCGCGCGTGCGCCTGGCCTGCGCGCGAGATGTGACCGGTGCGAGCCGGCCGCTCGCCGGATTGGCGTACCCGCGGATCGAGGCCG
>JBKPCT010000236.1:0-5995 GCA_046727515.1 Actinomycetota bacterium
GTTGTCGCGTACATGGTCGTCGATCACCTGCGGGCCGCGGGTGAGGTCGCCGTACTCGGCTGTATCCGAGACCGAGTAGCGCATCCCCTCGAGGCCGCCCTCGTAGATCAGGTCGACGATCAGCTTCAGCTCGTGCAGGCACTCGTAGTACGCGATCTCCGGCTGGTAGCCGGCCTCGACCAGCGTCTCGAAGCCGAGCCGGATCAGCTCGGTGACCCCTCCGCAGAGGACGGCCTGCTCCCCGAACAGGTCGCTCTCGGTCTCCTCGACGAAGGTGGTCTCGATCACGCCCGCCCGCGTGGCGCCGATCCCGGCCGCGTAGGCGAGCGCGAGCGCAAAGGCCTCACCGCTGGCGTCCTGCGCGACTGCGACGAGCGCGGGCGTGCCGTAGCCCTCGGTGAAGAGTCGACGGACGATGTGTCCCGGTCCTTTCGGCGCGACCATGATCACGTCGTGCCCAGCCGGCGGCTCGATCCGCCCGTAGTGGACGTTGAAGCCGTGCGCGAACAGCAGGGCCGCACCGTCGGCCAGGTTGGGCGCAACGTCCTCCTCGTACACGGCGGGCTGCACCTGGTCGGGGAGGAGCAACGAGACGACCTGCGCGCCGCGCGTCGCCTCGGCGACGGTCGCGACCGCGAGGCCCGCCTCCTCCGCCGGCTGCCACGACGCGCTCCCGGGCCGGAGTCCGACTTCGACCTCGACGCCGGAGTCGCGGAGGTTGAGGGCATGCGCGTGGCCCTGGCTGCCGTACCCGATGACGGCGACCTTGCCCTCGAGCAGGCCGAGGTCGCCTGTGCGGTGGACGGTTGCCATGGACGCTCCCTTCGTTCGCTAGAAATGGACTCGCTGGAGGCGGGGACTGCGGCGCGACGCGCGGCGCAGGCCGATGCGGCCGGTGCGGGCGAGCTCGCGGATGCCGTGCGGGCGGACGAGCTCCTCGAAGGAGTCGAGCTCCTCGGGCTCGCCGACCACCTCGAAGACCAGCGTCTCCGGGCCGACGTCCGCTACCCGGGCGTTGAAGACGTCCGTCAGCGCCATCAGCTCCGCGCGGCGCTCCGGTGCGACCGAGAGCGTGATCAGCGCCAGCTCGCGCTCGACCGACTCGCCCGGCTCGAGCTCACGCACGCGCAGCACGTTGACGAGCTTGTGCATCTGCTTCTCGATCTGCTCGAGCGGCTGCTCGTCGCAGTTGACGCGCAGGGTGATGCAGGAGACGCCGTCACGCTCGGTCGGACCGACCGCGAGGCTCTCGATGTTGAAGCCACGGCGGGCGAACAGCTGGCAGACCCGCACGAGCGCACCGGGCTTGTCCTCGAGCAGGACGCTGAGCGTGTGAATCACAGCGGACTCACCGCCTCGGTCGCCTCCGGATCGGCGTACTCGATCATCTCGAGCGCGGCGGCCCCGGCGGGGATCATCGGGAAGCACTGCTCGAGCGGGTCGACACGCGCGTCGACGACCGCTGTCCTGCCGCACGCGAGCGCCTCGGCGAGCGCGCCCTCGAGCGCGCTCTCGTCGGAGACGGTGAAGCCCTCGGCGCCGTAGGCGCGCGCGATCGCTGCGTAGTCCGGCACGGCGTGCGTCAGGTGGACATGCGAGTGGCGCTCCTCGAAGAACATCGTCTGCCACTGCTGGACCATGCCGAGGTAGCCGTTGTTCACGACCACGGTGACGATCGGGAGCTCTTCGAGCACGGCGGTCGCCAGCTCCTGCCCGGTCATCTGGAAACAGCCGTCGCCGTCGACGCAGACGACGGTCGCCTCCGGGCGGGCGGCCTTGGCTCCAATCGCGGCCGGGACCCCGTAGCCCATCGTCCCCAGCCCGCCGGACGTGATGAAGCTCCGCGGCACGTCACAGCGCAGGTACTGCATCGCCCACATCTGGTGCTGGCCGACGCCGGTCGTCCAGATCACGTCGTCACGGCCCGCGGTCAGGTCGCGGAGCGTCTCGAGAACCTTCTGGGGCTTCAACGTGTCGCCGCCGTTGCCGTAGCGGAGCGGGTACTCCTCGCGCCAAGTCTCGAGCTGGCGCAGCCACGCTTCCGACTCCGGCGCGGGCAGCATGCGGAGCTGCTTGGCGAGCTCGGCGAGCACCTGCTTCAGGGGACCGACGACGGGGACGTCGGCGCGCCGCAGCTTTCCGATCTCGGCGGCGTCGATGTCGAGGTGCACGACGGTCGCGCCGGGAGCGAACGCGGACAGCTTCCCCGTCACCCGGTCGTCGAAGCGGGCCCCGACCGCGACCAGGAGGTCGCACGTGTTCATCGCCAGGTTCGACCACTTCGGCCCGTGCATGCCGGGCCAGCCGAAGTGGAGCTCGTGTGTCTCCGGAAAGGCGCTCTTCGCCATCAGTGTCGTCACTACGGGTAGCCGCCCGACCTCGGCGAGCTGGAGCAGCTCCGCGCAGGCGTCGGCGTTGAGCGTGCCGCCGCCGACGTAGAGCACCGGCTGCTCGGCCGCCGCGATCCGCTTCGCCGCCTCGGCGATCTGGCGCGGATGGCCTCGCGTCGGCGGTCGCCAGCCGGGCAGGTCGACCTCGTCCGGGTAGCGGAAGTCCATTGCCGCCTCCTGGATGTCGCGCGGAATGTCGACCAGGACGGGACCGCAGCGGCCCGTGCGCGCGACGTGGAAAGCGGCCTTCAGCACCTGCGGGATCTCCTCGGCGTCCTGGACGAGCCACGAGTGCTTCACGATCGGCGTCGTCACGCCGACGATGTCGCACTCCTGGAACGCGTCCGTGCCGATCAGGAAGCTGCGCACCTGCCCGGTCACGCACACGAGCGGCGTCGAGTCCATCCAGGCGTCGGCGATCGGCGTGACGAGGTTCGTGGCGCCCGGGCCGGAGGTCGCGAACGCGACGCCGGCTCGACCCGAGGCGCGGGCGTATCCCTCCGCCATGTGACCGGCGCCCTGCTCGTGCCGCGCGAGCACGTGCCGGATGCTGGTGCCGCGGGCGATCGCGTCGTAGATCGGCAGGATCGCGCCTCCGGGCAGGCCGAAGACGACCTCGACGCCCTCGGCCTCGAGCGATCGCAGGACGGCGTCGGCTCCGGTCACGCCGTCTCCGCGAAGAACTCCACGTCGGTGCGCGCGCGCGGCATCATCGCGAGCACGGCGTCGTTGAAGTCCCGGGTCGTCGACGCCGGCCCGGCGCCGTGGAGGTCGGCCGTCCGCCACCCGTCGGCGATCGCGTGCGTGACTGCCCGCTCGAGCGTCCGTCCTGCTGCCCGCTCGCCGAGGCCCTCAGAGAGCATCAGCGCGGCGGCGAGCAGCATCCCGCTCGGGTTCGCCACGCCTTGCCCGGCGATGTCGGGCGCCGAGCCGTGGGTCGGCCCGAAGATGCCGGGGCCGCTGGGCGAGAGCCGGCCGGAGGCGACGATCCGCGAGCCGTTGCGCGACGCGGCGGCGAGATCGGACATCACCTCGGCGAAGACCGCCTGCGTGACGATCACGCAGAACCGGTCGGGCGAGTCCATCAGCGCAGGCAGCGCGCGGCTGGGCGTAGCGCCCTCGACGTGCACGCCCGGGTGCCGCTCGGCCTCGCGCTCGACGAGCGCGTCCCAGAGACGACCTTCGCCGACGGCGCTCAGGCGCGCGCGGCGCGATCGCGCCAGCTCGAACCCCCGCTCGACTGCGAACGCTTCGGCGTCGTCGGTGAGCGGGCTGACGATCGCCAGATCGCCGTCGGGGAGGCGGACGCGCTGGACGCGCCACGTCAGGTCGAGCTCGGCCTTCACGCCTTCGAGTGCCGGCTCGCGGGTCAACGCGACCAGGACGGCGTCCGACTCACGGCACGCCGCTCGGGTCGTCGCCGGCAGCGGATGGCCGTAGCGGCTGACCGCCTCGCCGGAAAACGGGGCGTGGACCTCGTCCACGCGAAAGCCGTGGAGGCGTCCGGCCTCCGCGACCGCGCGGCTCGCCGCTGCCATCAGCTCGGGGCCGATGCCGTCCCCGCTCAGACAGGCAACGGTGTAGCTCTTCATATCGACGGCACCTCCTCGAACACGTCGTACAGGGTCACCGTCTGGCGCTCGTCGGCCAGGCGCTTGAATCGCCCGAAGGCGGCGCGAAGCTCGTCGTCGTCGAGGTCGATGCCCGCGTCGGCGCATGCGCGCGCGAATGCGTGGCGGCCGGAGTGCTTGCCGAGCGGAAGCGTCATGGTCAGACCGAGTTCCGCGGGGTCGATGATCTGGTACGTCGCCGCGTCCTTGAGCATCCCGTCCTGGTGGATGCCGGCCTCGTGCGCGAACGCATTCGCGCCGACGATCGCCTTGTTCCGCTGCACGGGATAGCCGGTCATCCGCGAGACGAGCGTCGAGGTTGCACCGATCTCGGCGACGTCGACACCGGTCTCGGCGGCGAACTCGTCGCCGCGGACCCGAAGTGCCATCACGACCTCCTCGAGCGCGGCGTTGCCGGCGCGCTCGCCGATACCGTTCACGGTGCACTCGACCTGCGTCGCCCCGGCCGCGACCCCGGCGAGTGTGTTCGCGGTCGCCAGGCCGAGATCGTTGTGGCAGTGGACGGAGAGGGTGACACCGTTCAGCTCGGGACAGCGGCGGCACACCTCGGCGAGGAACGCCGCATACTCGCTCGGTAGGCAGTAGCCGACCGTGTCCGGCAAGTTGATCGTCGTCGCGCCTGCCCGGATCGCCGCCCGGCAGACCTCCGCGAGGAACTCAGGCTCCGAGCGGGTGGCGTCCTCGGCCGAGAACTCGACCTCGTCCACCCGCCCGCGCGCGGACGCGACTGCCGCGCGCGCCTGCTCGACGACGTCTGCAGGCTCGAGGTGCAGCTTGCGCTCCATGTGGATCGGGCTCGTCGCGATGAAGACGTGCAGCCGCGAGTGCCGGGCGTCGGCGAGCGCCTCCACCGCCGCCTCGACGTCGTCGCGGTGCGTGCGCGCGAGCGCCGCCACCGTGGGGCCCTCGACGATGCGGGCGACGGCGCGGATCCCCTCGAAGTCCCCCGGGGAGGAGATCGCGAAGCCGGCCTCGATCACGTCGACGCCGAGCCGCTCGAGCTGCTCGGCGATCTCCGCCTTCTCCTGCGGTTGGAGCGCGATGCCGGGCGACTGCTCGCCGTCTCGAAGCGTTGTGTCGAAGATCCTGATCGTGCGTGTCTGCAACTCGCGTACCTCCTCTGCGGCCCTCGCGCGGAGGGCCACTGGACATGTCTTTTGCCGGGCCGGCGGCTCATGGCGCACTTGTCCTGTGCTTCGGTGGACGTGTGCGCCGATCGGCGCGTGGTACGCGTACTCCCCCTAGCGGGGGAGAATGACGAGGATCGAGACGAGGCCGGCGTCGGCCGCGGCGAAAGGTGCGGAACTCGTCCTCATCGTCATCCGAGTGTCGTCGGCGCGAGCGCAGCCGTCAAACGTGTTTTGCACTTTGCGGTGGCGGGTCTTGACTCCCTCGGCCGACCCCGCTTTACTTTCTGTAGCCAATGCGTCGCGCCGACGGGACTCTCTTTTCGATTTCGTTCATTCTCGTTACGAGCGCGCTTAAGGCCGCTCGCTAGTCGGCGCTCCGTTCACCGCCTCCCGCCGGCTAGCTGACTCCCACCGAGGCGGACCCTCCAGCTAGAGAAAGGAAGCCTGGTGTTCCCCTGCACCACTCACAGGCAGGCGCCCCCGTGAGATCCGGCCCCCGCGGTGGCGGTCTCGTGTGGACCCCTGAAACGATCTTGTACGCGTTCGAGCTGTGGGTGCGCCGCCACGGCCGGCCGCCTGCCGCGCGCGACTGGGATCGCGCCGGCGAGGACCACCCCTCGCGGCAGACCGTGCAGCGGGTCTTCGGACGGTGGAACCGCGCGATCCATGCCGCCGGACACCGCCCGCGCCGTCAGGGGGAGAAGCGCGAGCCTCCGCAGGTTGTGCTGCGCGACGAGAACGGGCGCTTCCTGTCCCCGCAGAGCGAGAGCGCGTAGTGCCGCACTTCGGCCCAGCCTCCGAGCGCGACGCGTGCGGTATCGGCTTCGTCGCCGACTCACGCGGC
>JBKPCT010000237.1:0-2674 GCA_046727515.1 Actinomycetota bacterium
GAGAGCGGGATCGCGAGCGCGAGCAGCCCGTAGATCAGGAACGGCAACCAGCTGTGCAGCACGCCCGCTTCCTCCTCCGTCAGTCCTTCGGGCGCGGACCTTAGCAAGCGGCACATAGTGCGCACGAAGAAAGCGAGAAACGGCTCAACGATGGTACGTCGCGCTGTCACAAAGTCGCCTCGTTTTCGCGTGTCCACGGCCACCGGCCGCGTTGCTACGATGGCTTCGATGGCGACGGTCGAAGAGCCCACCACGCTGGTCGGCCTGACGGAGCGCGCGGCCGCGAAGATCAGGGAGCTGCAGGCGGACGAGCCGGAAGGCGACGCGACCGTGCTGCGCGTCGCGGTGCAGGGCGGCGGCTGCTCGGGCTTCGAGTACGCGCTCGGCTTCGACCGCGACGCCCAGGAGGGCGACCACGAGCTCGAGGCCTACGGCGTGCGCGTGGTCGTCGACCCGTTCAGTGCCCCGTATCTCCAGGGCGCGCAGATCGACTTCCTCGACGGGCTCCAGGAGTCCGGGTTCAAGATCGACAACCCGAACGTGGCGTCGTCATGTGGTTGTGGGCACTCGTTCCAGGTGGCGGACGGGGAAGCGCCGGAGGGCGCCGCCGGCTGCGGCTCCGGTTGCTCGCACTGACGCGCAAGCGCAACTGCTGGACAGCCCCTCTCCCTGCCTCGTAGCCGGCTCATTCGCGTCCACCGCCCGGCGCAAGGTCCGCCGGATCGGGTAGGTCCCCACCCGCTCTAGGATCAGGCCGATGAACGCTCCGCTTCGCTTTGCCGTGGTCGGCTCCGGTCCCGCAGGTTTCTACGCCGCCGGGCACTTGCTCGCCTCCGACCTCCCGGTCGAGGTGGACATGATCGAGCGGCTGCCGACGCCGTGGGGCCTCGTGCGGCTCGGAGTGGCGCCCGACCACCCGAACATCAAGGCCGTCTCGCGCGCGTTCGAGAACATCGCGGCGCAGCCGGAGTTCAGGTTCATCGGGAACGTAGAGCTCGGGCGGGACGTGACGCACGAAGAGCTCACGCAGCTGTACGACGCGGTCGTCTATGCGGTCGGCGCACAGACGGACCGCCGACTCGGCATCCCCGGGGAAGATCTTCCCGGCTCGTGGGCGGCGACGGAGTTCGTCGCCTGGTACAACGCCCACCCGGACTACCAGGCAATTTCTTTCGACCTCGAGACCGAGCGCGCGGTCGTCGTCGGCGCCGGGAACGTCGCGCTCGACGTCGCGCGCATGCTCGCGCTCTCGCCCGAGGAGCTGGCCCCGACCGATACGACCGACGTCGCGATCGAGGCGATCAACGATTCGCCTCTGCGCGAGATCGTGCTGCTGGCCAGACGAGGTCCCGCCCAGGCCGCGTTCACGACCCCGGAGTTGAAGGAGATGGGTGAGCTCGCCGACACAGATGTGATCGTCGATCCGGCCGACCTCGAAGGCGCCACCGGCACCGACACCAACTCGAAACGCAACCTGGAAGTGCTGCGCGAATACGCCGCCCGGACGCCTTCGGGAAGGCGTCGCGCCGTCGTGTTCCGGTTTTGCGTCTCGCCGGTCGAGATCCGCGGCGAAGGCCGCGTCGAGGAGGTCGAGGTCGTCCACAACGAGCTCGTCGCGGACGGGAGCGGCGGCGTTCGGGCGGTTCCGACCGGGCGACACGAGACGATCCCCTGCGGTCTCGTCTTCCGGAGTGTCGGCTATCGTGGCGTCGCCCTCCCGGGGGTCCCCTTCGACGAGGAGCTCGGGGTGATCCCGAACGATCGCGGCCGGGTCGAGGCCGGCCTCTACTGCGCGGGCTGGATCAAGCGCGGCCCGACCGGCGTGATCGGCACCAACAAAAAGGACGCGACGGAGACGGTCGAGCTGTTGCTCGAGGATGCACGTTCCGGCCTGCTTCGCCGCGATTCCGACGAGCGGCTCGAGAGCCTGCTGGCCGAGCGGGGCGTCGAGATCGTCGCGTACGGCGGCTGGAAGGCGATCGATCTCGAGGAGCGCACGCGGGGCGAGCCGCACGGCCGGCCGAGGATCAAGCTCTGCACGTGGGACGAGCTACTCGCGACGGCGAAGACCGTCGCTGCGCATCGGTAGTCCGCATCACCCTTTCGAGGGTCATCAGCCGCTGGGCCAGGCCGATGCCCTCCCCATGGAGGTCCGGCTCCGCGAGGTCGAGTGCCTGAGCTGCGGGTTCAGGCGCGCTGTACGTGCCGACGAGCGCCGCCTGGCGCTCGACGAGTGCCCGCAGTGCCGGTACGTCGGCTGGGCCTCGAGCGCGGATCTCTCCGAGCAGACGCGACGGCTGCTCCGCGAGCGCCCGCTCGACCGCCGCCGGCTGCACGCCCTGTAGAAAGGGCTCGGGGACAGTCCAGTCCCCGAGACGGTGAGTACACTCGCTTCGTGGCGAGCACCGAGCAACGGACCGAGCTCTGGGGAGGCGAGACGATGAAGGCTATGGAGAACTTCACGGTCTCGGGCGAGCCGATCCCGGTGTCCGTCGCCCGCTGGCTCGGTCGGATCAAGGCGGCGGCAGCGCGCGTGAACGCCGAGCTCGGCCTGCTCGACGCCGACAAGGCCGAGCGGATCGCCGCCGCGGGCGAGCGGATCGCGGCCGGCGAGCTCGACGACCAGTTCCCGATCGACGTCTTCCAGACCGGCTCCGGGACGTCGTCGAACATG
>JBKPCT010000238.1:0-6043 GCA_046727515.1 Actinomycetota bacterium
GCGTTCTCGGAAAGCGTTCGCGCCGGGGTGTCCTTGCTGACCGTCGCGCGGAACCACGCGAACTCGTTCGTCTGGACGAAGGAAAGCCCCTTGTTGTACGCCTCGAAGATTTCGCGGCGTTCGTAGAGGTGGCCGCACCACGCTGGCTCGTAGTCCGCGACCCGCGCGTGCAGCACGAGGTCGTGGCTCCGTCCTGCGACCGCAATCGGGTCGAACTGGATCGAGCCGAGCCTCCGGAAGACCTCGAGGACGGCGTCCGGGCCTTCCTTGACAGACCGAGCTGGCGCGAGAAGATGCCGGGCAATGAGGAACCGCCGGGCTGCCTCGGCTGAGACCTTCACGGGGCGGACGCTAGCGAGGTGCGCGCGGTGAATACCCGCTAGGGTCGCCCGGTGCGGTTGTGAGTTTCTCCGCCCACGAGCTGGGACATGCGTGTAGACGAAGACAAGCTCGAGGCGCTACGGCGCTGGGGCCAAGGACTGCAACAGGCGGGTGGCGAGGAGTCCGCCGCCGCTGGTCGTGCGATTCTGATGCTGATCGCGGAAATAGAGCAGTTGCAGATCGACCTTAAGCTCGCGGTTGAGCAATTGAGCCGGATGAGTCCGCCGTCAAGCGACGAGACCGCCGGGGGCCCGGAGGAGCCTTTTGCTTCGACGCTTCACGAGCCTCTGCAGCGGGTCCTTAGGCGGGATTCGGATTCTTCCCCTCGGGTCCGACCACAGTCTGGGGAAGAGTCGGGGTCGAGCATCGGCACCGACAGAACGACGACATCGCAGCAGGCTTGGATCGAGGGCCTACGGCGGCACAAGTAACGTCGTGCGTTCTGCGACTGCGCGAGTTCGCCGCTTAGGCCTTCTACCCGGCGAACGCGCAAACCGCCCAAGCTCTCGGCGCTCGAGTCAGCGAAGCCCGGTCGACCTAACCGGTCGGCCGCTCGCAGCATTACCCCGCAGGTAATCGACTTGCACCAGTCGGTGCGGGCAGGATCGAAGCGATGATCGAGGTCCGGTTGCACATGTCGATGTCCCTGGACGGCTTCGTGGGCGGCCCCGCACAGAGTGAGAAGGATCCACTCGGGATCGGCGGGCTGCAGCTTCACGAGTGGGTGCTCTCCCTCAAAGCGTTCCGCGAGAGACACGGAGAAGAGGGTGGCGAGGTCAACGCCAGCACGCCGATCGTCGAGGGCTGGTTCCAGAACATCGGCGCGACGGTGATGGGCCGCAACATGTTCGGGGGCGGCTCAGGCGCGTGGGGAGCGGATCCGTGGACCGGCTTCTGGGGCGACGATCCGCCGTTCCACCATCCCGTCTTCGTGCTCACCCATCACCGGCGTGAGCCGCTCCAGCTGGATGGCGGAACGACCTTTCACTTCGTCACCGACGGGATCGAGTCCGCGCTCGAGCAGGCCAGAGCAGCGGCCGGCGATAGCGATGTCTCGCTCGGCGGAGGGGCCAGCGTCGTCCAGCAGTGTCTGGCGGCGGGACTGCTCGACGAGATGCTGATCTCCATCGTCCCGATCTATCTCGGCGCCGGCACGCGACTCTTCGACAATCTCGGCGATGCCAGACCGAGGATCGAGCAGGTAGACGCGGTCGAGGCGCCCGGTGTCACGCACATCAGATACCGAGTCACGTGACTGTCCGGCCGCCGGCGGGCGACATGCCGCTGTGGCCGTCGCTTTGAGGCCGCCCCGCTAGTCAGTGACCCACGAAAGGAGACCTCAGATTCAAACGGTGACTTCACGCGACGGCACCACCATCGCGTTCGACCGCGTTGGCGACGGGGCCCTGGTCATCTTGGTCGGCGGCGCGACTCAGTACCGCGCCTTCGATCCGAGTACTGCGGACCTAGCTGCCCGCATGGCCGAACGGTTCACAGTGCTCAACTACGATCGACGCGGTCGCGGAGACAGCGGTGACACCCAGCCCTACGCGATCGAGCGAGAGATCGAGGATCTCGACGCGCTGATCGAGCACGTTGGCGGCTCGGCGGCCCTCTACGGCTCCTCCTCCGGAGGCAACCTCGCCCTCGAGGCAGCGATGCGGGGCGTCGGTGTCACAAGGCTGGCGCTGTGGGAGCCGAACTTCCTCGTTGACGACAGCCGCCCGCCGCTGCCGGACGATTACGTAGCGCAGCTGGAGGCACGGGTCGATGCCGGCCGCCGAGGCGACGCGGTCGAGTACTTCCTCACAACCGCGGCCGGTGTTCCGGCCGAGTACCTGGGGCCGATGCGCGAATCGCCGATGTGGGCGGGAATGGAGCAGGTCGCCCACACCCTCGCCTATGACGGCAGGATCGTGAACGGCTTCCATCTGCAAGCCGTTCGCGTCGCCGCGCTCGACACGCCGGCACTGGTCATGGATGGCGGACAGACGCCGTGGATGAGCAGCGGCGTCGAGGCACTCGCCGGCGCACTGCCCAACGGCATGCATCGCAGGCTGGAGGGCCAGGAGCACGGCCCGTCACCCGAAGTGATCGCCCCGGTCCTGATCGAGTGGTTCGCGCGCGCCTGATGCCGGCGTTGCCTCGGAAGTGGTTGGTGCCGCTGACCGAGGCCGCCTCGGCGCCTTGCGAGCTGCCTAGCGGCGGTCGCGGTCGCACACACGCCGGAGGGCGACCCGGAGCGCCTGTTCTTGGTCGAGGTGCTGTTCACGGATGAGCGTCCGCGAGGTGTCGAAACTGAGTGTGAGCGCGATGCCGGCGCGAAGCATCGCTTTCCGACGACCCGTACCTGCCAGCCGACGGGGAGGACGTCGACCGCGCGCTGCCAGTGGCGGTGGTAAGGCCCCATAACCGGCTCGTCGCGAACGTCGGCTAGCACACGAACTCCATAACTTCACCTCGCGGCTATGCGTCGTGCCAAGGCTTCGGACGGTAAGGGCCGGGGACGAGGGCCTCGCACGCGGGAGCTCTGACGTGACAGGTGTGACGAAACCGTCGCGTCGGACTTCGTCTAGCCGCCTAAACCGCGTGACGATGCGGGTTTCGAGCACGTTCAACGAGATTGCCCGCTGGGGTCTTCTGCCTGGTTTCACCCCATCGTTTCCAGCCGTTTCCAGTGCTGACGGCCGGCACGGCGCGTCGGCGATCGCCGATCTGCTCGAACCCCTCCTTCCATGAATGTGGGCGGGGGGTCGATCCATGCGCGTTTCGGCGCAGCGAAGCGGGTTCGCGCGTCTCTGCAGTAGTCGCGCATCGCCGCGTTTCGCCCCGCCGTCCGACCTCGATGCGACTCGCGGCCCGGGTGGCGCCGTGGCGGCAGCGGCGCCGCGCGACGTGGCAGCGGCGTGGCAGTGACGCACGAGACAGTGCGTCGGCAGGGTTCTTCTAGCGAAAGGGAGGGAGCATGGCTGAGGTCGAAAACGTCGTGGTCGTCGGCTTCACGGAGCCGAGCAAGGCTTACCAGGCGTTGAGCGTGCTGAAGGAGTGCAGCGCCGAGGGTCGCATCGGGCTGGAGTCCGCGGCCATCGTCGAACGCACGGAGGATGGAAAGCTGCGCATCCCCGAGAGCGTCGACAACGACGAGCTCGTCGGCATGGCGAGCGGGTCGCTGATCGGGATGCTCATCGGCGTCTTGGGCGGCCCGCTCGGTGTTCTCATCGGCTGGGGTGGCGGCGCGCTGATGGGCGGCGCATTCGATGTCGATCGCGCCGTGACGTCGGATGAGGCGCTCACCGTCCTCGGCAGGGCGATTCCGCCCGGAAAGACGGCTGTGATTGCGAGCGTGGAGGAGCCGGCGGACGAGGTGATCGACGCGGAGATGTACAAGCTGGGGGGCGAGGTGACTCGTCGCCCGGTTGCCGAGGTCATGGGCGAGCTCGAGGCGTCGGAAGAGGCCGCTGACGCCGCTGCGCGCGAAGCACGGCGAGAGTTGCGCGAGAAGCGCAAGGCCGAGTTCCAGTCAGATGTCAACGAGCGCATTGGAAAGCTCAAGGAGAAGCTCCACGTCTCCTGACGCGTACTGCCGCTGCTAGCTGGAACCCGCCGACCGGCGGGTTCCAGCGTTCATTGGCCCGGCCCTCGAGGCGAGCCGTCCCGAGGGCGACAAGCCCGGATGGCGGCGGGCGATCCTGACTCGGAGCGTGCGCGGCCGGATGACGAACTCAAGCGGCGGGACGAGCTCGACCGCCTCGCCGTCGATTCCGGCATGCACCGGCGCCGGGGCGCTCACCTCGAGACTCGTCGCCGTCCACGCTAGCCCCGCGCCTCGGCGGGGGCGCGGCTTGTCAAGGACGACGACCCCTAGCTCCCCGCTGTCGAGCCTCGGCCGGCTACCGGCCGCACGCGCCGGATCGAGCGAATAGGGGTTGTTCGACACGAGCACGAAGGCGGGGTTGCGATGCAGGCGGCCGCGGTCATCCACGAGCTGCAGGTCGACCGCGGCCGCACTCGGCCCGAGCACTTCCGCTGCCGTCTCCAGCAGCGTGCGCGCCTTGGCGTCGCGGTAGGTCGGCTGCCGAACCGCGTCCCCGTAGATCCCGAGCGACACGTTGTTGAGAAAGAGGCGGCCGTTTACCTCCGCCGCGTCGATCCGGCGCTCGACGCCGTCGGTGAACGCGTCGAGCGAGCCGAGCAGGTCGCGGCGTTCGACGCCGAGGTCGAGCGCGAAGTGGTTGCGGGTGCCGGCCGGAACGCAGACGAACGGAAGCCCGTGCGCCAGCGCGGTGGCCGCAACGACGCCCAGCGAGCCGTCGCCGCCGGCGACGCCGAGGGCGTCCGCGCCGCGCGCAACGGCCTCATCGGCCACCCTCGCAAGCGTTTCGTCCGGCTGCATGACGATCACCTCGAGTCCGCGCTCGCGTGCCCGCTCTGCGAGGCCGGCGCGCTCGGCCTTGCGGCCGCCGGACTCCGGGTTGACGAACAGCACGGGCCGCTGCGGCGGATCCGCGGCTGCCCAGCCGGAGCGCGTCTCAGCACGAGGCAAGCGGAGAGTGTCTCAGCGACGCAGCCAGATCGACCAGCGAGGTTGCGCGGCGGGCGGCTCGTGGCCGAGCACGGGTTACTCCGGATGACACACCCGGCGCCAGCTGAGATGCTATTCGCACCCCAAAGGCGAGGCGTCCGATGACCCTGACCGCGTCACTCGAGATTCGGCTTCTCGGGCCGTTCGAGGTTGCCGCCGGCGGACGTCCAGTGGAAGTCAGCGGCAGCAAGCGGCATGCGTTGCTCGCGCTGCTCGCGCTCCGCCGCGGCCGCGTCGTGGGCGTGGACGAGCTGGTCGACGCCTTGTGGGGCCAGGCGCTGCCTGCCGCACCGCGCAACGCTCTCCAGCACCACGTCGCACGCCTGCGCGCCGTGCTCGGGCAGGAGGCGATCGTCGCCTCCGACGACGGATACGCGCTGGTGGATTCGGCCGTGGACGCCTTGCGCTTCGAGGAGTTGCTCGGAGAGGCGCGTATCGCCATGCGCGAAGGCGATGCCCCGGCCGGGGCGGAGTCGATTGCGCTGGCGCTCGACCTGTGGCGCGGTCCCCCGCTCCACGGGCTTACGGGTACGACGTGGTTCAGTGCCGAGGCGCGGCGGCTCGAGGCGCTCCGAATCGACGCGTTCGAGGAGCGGTTTGAGGCCGCGCTCGCGCTTGGAGAGCATCGGGAGATCGTGTCCGCGCTCCGCACCGCGGTCGAGGAAAACCCCTTCCGGGAGCGGCTGTGGGGACAATTGATGCTGGCGCTGTATCGCAGTGGCCGCCAGGCGGACGCGCTGGACACGTTCCAGCAAGCGCGGGGCGTGCTCGCGCGAGAGCTCGGGCTCGAGCCCGGACCCGACCTACAACGCCTCCAGGCCGCGATTCTCGCGCACGACCCCGCGATCGCGACCGGCCCAGTCGTATCGAGGCGCGGAAACCTGCCGACGCCGACGACATCGTTCGTCGACCGCGAGCACGAGCTCGCCGACGTGGTCGGGCTGCTGCACGAGCACCGGCTCGTCACGTTGACCGGACCGCCGGGAGTGGGCAAAAGCCGGCTCGCGCTCGAGGCCGTGCGCTCGTTGGAGAGCGAATTGCGTGACGGCGTCTGGCAGGTCGAGCTCGCCCGAGCAGGCG
>JBKPCT010000239.1:0-24235 GCA_046727515.1 Actinomycetota bacterium
ACCGGGAGACGCTTGATATAGCCCGAGCGCGTGATCGCGATCACCATGTCCTCCTCCGCGATCAGGTCCTCGAGCTCGAGCTCCTCCTCGGCGGCGACGATCTCGGTGCGCCGGTCGTCGCCCTTGCCGTACAGGTCCTTCAGCTCGAGGAGCTCCTCGCGGATCAGCCCGTCGATGCGCGATTCGTCGCCGAGAATCGCCCGCAGCTCGGCGATGCGCTCCTCGAGATCCTTGTGCTCCTCGTCGATCCGCTTGCGCTCGAGCTTCGTCAGCCGCTGGAGGCGGAGGTCGAGGATCGCCTGCGCCTGGATCTCGCTCAGCTCGAACTTCTTCATCAGGCCGGCGCGTGCGGCATCGGGATCGGCGGACCCGCGAATCAACGCGATCACCGCGTCGAGGTTGTCGAGGGCGATCAGGTAGCCCCGCAGGACGTGCGCCCGCTCCTCCGCCTTGCGGAGCTCGAACTTCGACCGGCGGGTGACGACCTCGCGCTGGAAGTCGAGGTACTCGCGGACCAGCTCGAGCAGCGAGAGCGTCTTCGGGACGCCGTCGACGAGCGCGACCGCGTTGTAGCCGAAGGTCGTCTGGAGCTGGGTGTGCTTGAACAGCTTGTTGAGCGCGACCTGAGGGACGGCGTCGCGCTTCAGCTCGACGTAGATGCGCATACCCTCCTTGTCGGAGTGATCCTGGAGGGCGTCGTCCGACATCGGCACCTCGTTCAGCGTCCCCGCCTTGACGAGGTCGGCGATCTTCTCGATCACACCGCCCTCGCCCGCCTTGCGGACGCCGTAGGGCAGCTCGGTGATGATGATCGCGCTCTTGCCGCCGCGTAGCTGCTCGATGTGCGCACGTCCGCGGACGACGATCCGGCCGCGACCGGAGCGATAGGCGTCCTTGATCCCCGCCCGGCCGACGACTACGCCGCCCGTCGGAAAGTCCGGCCCCTTGACGTGCTTGCTCAGGCGCTCGACGTCGATCGTAGGGTCGTCGATCATCGCCACGATCGCGTTCACGACCTCGGCGAGATTGTGCGGCGGGATGTTCGTCGCCATGCCGACGGCGATCCCCTGCGACCCGTTGACGAGGAGGTTCGGGAACCGTGACGGAAGAATGTCCGGCTCCTTCCGCGACTCGTCGTAGTTCGGGCCGAAGTCGACCGTGTCGGCGTCGATGTCGCGGAGCAGCTCCGTGGCGATCCGCGAGAGCCGGCACTCGGTGTAGCGCATCGCGCCCGGCGGATCCCCGTCTACGGAGCCGAAGTAGCCCTGGCCCTCCACGAGCGGGTAGCGCAGTGAGAACGGCTGCGCGAGCCGGACGAGCGTGTCGTAGATCGCGGCGTCGCCGTGCGGGTGGTAGTTGCCCATCACGTCACCGACGACGCGCGCGGACTTGCGCGTCGGGCGGTTCGGCTGCAGCCCCGCCTCGTGCATCGCGTAGAGGACGCGGCGGTGCACCGGCTTCAGCCCGTCGCGCACGTCCGGGAGGGCACGCGCGACGATCACGCTCATCGCGTAATCGAGAAAGCTGGTGCGCACCTCCTGATCGAGCTCGCGCGTCTCGACGCGGCCCGCGCTGCCCAGCTCGTTCCCCAAATCAGACATGGAGACTCAGCTCAGACATCCAGGTTCTTTACCTCGAGAGCGTTCTGCTCGATGAACTCGCGGCGCGGCTCGACCTCGTCGCCCATCAGCCGCGAGAACCACAGATCCGCCGCGGCGGCGTCCTCGACGCCGACCTGGACGAGCATCCGCCGCGCCGGGTCCATCGTGGTCGCCCACAGCTCGCCCGGATTCATCTCGGAGAGGCCCTTGAAGCGCGTGATCTGGAGGCCGCCCTTCGCGAGCATGATCGCCGCATCGCGGAGGCGCTCGAACGTCAGCGCCTCTTCCTCGTTCTTGCCGAGCCTGAGATCGAACGGTGGGAGCGCGCCCAAAACGTCCCCGAGCGCTGCGTGCGCCTTGCGCACGCGCTCGTAGATCGGAGAGGCAAACAGCTCAACGGGCACGGTGACGTGCTGGGTCGCGTTCGTCTCGACCTCGACGACCTTGACGTGCAGCGCGTTCTTGTCGGCCTTCGACTCGAGCTGGTAGCCGTCCGCCGCGAACTTCGCGATCGCCTTGTGCGCCTCGGACGGCGACTCGGCGTCTGTCTCGACGAGCCTGTGGGCGAGCACGAAGTCGGCGGCGGGGTGGCCGAAGTCGGCGCGCAGGCGCGCAGCCCAGCCCTGGTACTCGGCGAGCAGCTTCGTGAACCGCGTGTAACGGCCCTGGGTGAACTTCACCTCGGTGCTTCCCGACTTTCCCTCGAGAGCTCGACCGACGATCTCGAGCTGCGGGAAACGCTCGCGGACAAGCAGCTCTTCGAGCTGCGAATCCTTCTCCAGGTAGTTCTGCTGGTTGCCGAAGCGGGCCAGGTACAACGGCGGAACGGCGATGTAGACGTAGCCGCGGTCGAAGAGCTCCGGCATGTGCCGGTACAGGAACGTGAGCACGAGCGCGCGGATGTGCGCGCCGTCCACGTCGGCGTCCGTCATCACGATCACGCGGTGGTAACGGAGCTTCGCGATGTCGAACTCGTTGCCGATCCCGGTCCCGATCACCTGGACGAGCAGCTGGATCTCGGCGTTCGAGAGCACCTTGTCGATGCGGTTCTTCTCGGAATTGATGATCTTCCCGCGGAGCGGCAGGATCGCCTGGTTCGCCTTGTCGCGGGCCTCCTTGGCGGCGCCGCCGGCGGAGTTGCCCTCGACGATGAAGACCTCCGCGAGCTCCGGGTCGCGCACCTGACAGTCGGCGAACTTCTTCGCGATCTCGCCGCCGAAAGCGCCCTTGCGCCGGGTCAGGTCGCGCGCCTTCCGGGCTGCGAGCCGGGCCCGAGAGGCCGCGATCGCCTTCTGGATGATCTGCCTTGCGTCCTGCGGGTTCTCCTCGAGGAACTCGGAGAGCTTCGCGTTCACGGTCGACTCGACGAAGCCGCGCACCCAGGGATTGCCGAGCTTCGTCTTCGTCTGTCCCTCGAACTGCGGGTCGCGGAGTTTGAGGGACACGACCGCCGCCAGCCCCTCGCGGACGTCCTCGCCCTCGAGGTTGTCCTCCTTCTCCTTCAGCAGCCCGAGGTCGCGTGCGTACTTGTTCAGCGTCCGGGTCAGCGCGGCGTTGAAGCCGGAGAGGTGCGAGCCGCCCTCATGGGTGTTGATGTTGTTCGCAAACGTGTAGACGGCGTCCTGGTAGGAGCCGTTCCACTGCATCGCGACCTCGACGCTGCCCCCGTCGCTCTCGTTCTCGAAGTAGGCGATGTGCTTGTGGACGGTCTCCTTGGTCGAGTTCACGTGCGCGACGAAGTCGCGGATCCCGCCCTCGTAGTGGAACTCGACCCGCTCCCCGCCAGCGCGCTCGTCGACGAGCACGATGCGCAGCCCCCGGGTCAGGAAGGCCGTCTCGCGGAGCCGCGTCTCGAGCACCTCCGGGTCCCACTCGATCTCTTCGAAGACCTCCGCGTCGGGCATGAAGCTGATCGTCGTGCCGGTCAGCTTGGTCGGACCGGCCGCCTTCATCTTCCCGGTCGGCTCGCCGCGGGCAAATTCCTGGCGCCAGATCTTCCCGTCGCGGTGCACCTCGGCAGTGAGCCACTCGGAGAGGGCGTTGACGACTGAGACACCGACGCCGTGGAGGCCTCCGGAGACCTTGTAGCCGCCCTGGCCGAACTTGCCGCCGGCATGGAGCTTGGTCAGCACGACGGTCAACGCCGGCAGGCCCTGGTCCTTCATCACGTCGACCGGAATCCCCGAGCCGTTGTCGTGGACGGTCATCGACTCGTCCGGGTGAATGGTCACCTCGACGAGGTCGCAACGGCCCGCGAGCGCCTCGTCTACGGAATTGTCGACCACCTCGTAGGCGAGGTGGTGAAGGCCCCTCGAGCCGGTCGAGCCGATATACATGCCGGGCCGTTTCCGGACCGGCTCGAGCCCTTCGAGGACCGTGATGTCCTTCGCGGTGTAAGCAGCTTCTGCCATTGGGTGGAATCGGTAAAAAGCCCTGCAAATCGCCTATTTGCGGGCCGCAATAAGTGTATCAGAAAGGGTGGTCGGCGGCGGCCTTGGAGAGACTCAGCGCGGCCGCTTTTTGCACCCTTTCCCGGAGCTCGTCGTCCTCGATCGCCCCGGCGAGCGCAGCAGCCGTTTGCAGCGCTTCCTCGGTCGCTTCGAAGGCCGCCGGGCGGGCTTCGCCGAGCGGCAGCGAGTCCGGCTCAGGCAGGTGTCCGACTACAAATCGGAACGATTTCGGCGCCTTCTCGCCGAGCTTCTCCGCGAGCTTCGTCTGGATCTCCGGCGCCAGCTGCCCGAGCTCGAACGCCCAGGCGGACGACGAGGTGTTCACGTGCAGCGTCCCGTCGCGGGCGATGCGCGCCGGCCATGCGTTCGCGGCCACCATCGGCCCGACCGCTGCCGGCCACGCCGCGACCACCTCCGGCATCCCCCCCTGCACACCGAAGCGGGAGAGCTGTTGCTTCACCTCCGAGCCTATGCGCTCCATCGCACCTCTCCGGGTGAGACCTCGAGCAGCTGCGCCGGCTCGCCGGGGAGCGCATCCACCGTCGTCGAGGTGATCAGCGTCTGCCCGCGCCCGGTCAGCTGCTCGACGAGAACGCGGCGCCGGCCGGGGTCGAGCTCCGAAAGGACGTCGTCGAGCAAGAGGAGCGGCGCCTCCCCGCGACGGATCTCGATCAGCTCCGCCTCCGCGAGTAGGAGCGCGAGCACCGCCGTGCGCTGCTCGCCCTGCGAGCCGAAGGAGCGCAGGTCACGCGCACCCGCGGCAATCGAGAAGTCGTCGAGGTGTGGGCCGAAACCAGTGGCGCCGCGCTCGACGTCCCGCTCGAGCCGCTTCTCGAGGAGCTCGACCGTCGGCGGCCCGCCCTCGTACGAGAGTTGCGCGTCGTCGAGCCCCAGCGCCGCCGCCTGCACGGCAAACGGCTCCCTCAGCACGGTGAGGGTCTCATGGCGAGCCTCGACCAGGGCAGTGCCGATTCCCGCGACCTGCTCCGTCCACGGCCTGAGGGCCGCGAGATCGGCCCGCTTCAACGCTGCGTTCCGCTGTGCGAGCGCGGCAGCATAGTCCGGCGGCAGCGAACCTCGCGACGGAAAGAGCCGACCGAGGATGCGGTCGAAGTATGCTCGCCTCGCCGCCGGGCCTGCCTTGACGATCGCCAGCCGATCCGGCGTGAAGACCAGTGTGGACGACTCATGACGGAGCTGCTCGGCTGCGCGCAGGCGGGCCCCGTTCAGCTCGGCCCGCTTCCCCTCGCTCACGGAGAGCGAGACGCCGATCCGTATATCCGTCTGTCCGCGGGCACCCTCGAGGCGGATGCGGGCGGCGTTCTCGCCGAAGCGGATCAGCTCTGCGTCCGAGCGCGTGCGCGGGGAGAACCCCTGTGTGCCGACGTGGAGCGACTCGAGCAGGTTGGTCTTGCCGGCCCCGTTCGGCCCCACGGCGAGGACGAGCCCGGCCTCGAGGGGCAGCTCGAGGCGAGCGTACGAGCGGAAGTTCGCGAGCAGGAGCGAGGCGACGATCAGCCGGCCAGACGGATCGGCATGATCAGGTACCAGAAGTCCTCGCCCAGGCCTTGGAGCAACCCCGGACGGAGCGGATCGATCAGTCGCAAGCGCAGCTCGTCGCCCTCCGCGGACTCGATCCCGTCTCGCAGGAAGTCGGCGTTGAAGCCGATCTCGAGCGGCTCGCCCTCGAAGCGCACCGGCAGTGTCTCACGGGCCTCGCCCACGTCCTGCGTCTGCGTCCACACGGTCAGCTCGCCCTCGGCGAAGCGGAGCCTCAACGGTGAGTTCCGGTGCGCCATCACCGCCGTTCGCCGGACGACATCGAGCAACTCCTCACGCGGCAGCATCACCTCGTGCACGAACTTCTTCGGGCGCAACTCGTCGAACTTCGGGAACTGGCCCTCGATGCGCCGCGTCGTCAGCCAGGTGCCGTCGACTCCGAACAGCACCTGGTTCTCCTGGACGCCGAGCTCGAGCGTGCTGCCGGACGAAGCCAGGCGGCGAAGCTCCTCGAGGGCACGTGCAGGAACAATCGCCTCGATGTCGGGCACCGTGCCCTCGAGCGGTGTCTCTTTGTACGAGAGTCGGTAGGAATCGGTCGCCGCCATCACGAGCTTCCCGTCGCCAAATCTGACGAGGATGCCGGTGAGGACCGGGCGGGCCTCGTCGCGGGACACCGCACGACCGACCGACGCGAGCGTCTCCAGCAGCGCATCCGCACTGACAGTGCTCGTCGGTGCGGCCGCCGTCTCCGGGAGACGCGGGAAGTCCTCCGCACCGTACGTGTTCAGGCGGTACTCCGCCGGGCCGCACGTGACCCGGAGGACGTTTTCGTCCGACCGATACTCGATCGTCACCTCGCTCTCCGGGAGCAAACGCGACAGGTCGACGAGCAGGCGTCCGGGCACGACCACGGCTCCTTCGCCTTCCACCTGAGCTTCCTCAAGTAGCGTCCGGATCGAGAGCTCCATATCGGTGGCGGCGAGCTCGAGCCTTCCGCCCGTTGTGCGAAGCAGGATCCCGCTCAGGATCTGGACGGCGGTGCGGGTCGAAACACCTCGCCCGACGACGGCGAGCTTCTGCGCGAGTTCCTCGCGCGAGCAGACGATCTTGAGACCTGATCCGATCACGGTTTCTGTTTCTGTCATTTAAGAGAAACCTCAGTCGTAGTACGTAGGGAGTGTGGGACCGGGGGATGCAGGCGGTTCGCCCTGCAGGATGTCGCTTTCAGGCTGTGGACGGGAACTGGGGAGAACAATGCGTTTTGGACAGGCCGTGCGGGCGGTGGCACGCGCTTCCACAGACTTACCTGATCTGTTTGATGCGAGCGGTCAGCTCTTGCACAAGGTTGTAGACAGATCGATCGGCGCGAATCATGTTCTGGATCTTGGCGTTCGCATGCAGGACCGTCGTGTGATCACGATCGCCGAAATGCTTGCCGATCTTCGGTAGCGACGAGTCGGTCAACTCGCGCGAGAGGTACATCGCGACCTGTCGCGGATAGACGATGTTTTGCGAGCGCTTGTGGCTGCAGAGCTCCTCGAGGCTGAGGCTGAAGCGGTCGCAGACGACCTCCTGGATCCGTTCGATCGTCACCTGGGCAACCTCTCCTTGTGGGAAGACATCCCTGAGAACGTCCTGGGCCAGCTCGGCGGTCATCGGTCGGCCGGTCAACGACGCAAACGCGACCACGCGGGTGAGCGCACCCTCGAGCTCGCGGATGTTGGTCGAGATCCGGCCGGCGATGAACGTCAGAAGCTGTGCATCAGCCACGTGGATCCCGTCGGTCTTCACTTTCTTGCGCAGGATCGCGATGCGTGTCTCGAGGTCAGGCGGCTGGATGTCCGTGATCAGTCCCCACTCGAACCGTGACCGAAGCCGTGCCTCGAGCGTCGCGATCTCGCGCGGCGGCCGGTCGCTCGACATCACGATCTGGCTGCCGGACTCGTAGAGCGAGTTGAACGTGTGGAAGAACTCCTCCTGGATCCGCTCCTTGTGCTCGAAGAACTGCACGTCGTCGATCAGCAGAACGTCGTAGTTCCGGTAGCGCTGCTTGAAGCCCTCGATGCGCTTGTCGCGCAGCGAATTGATGAAGTCGTTCATGAACGTCTCACTCGTGACGTAGCGCACCGACAAGTCGCCAGGATGCTCCATCACGTACTGCGCGATCGCTTGGAGGAGATGGGTCTTGCCGAGCCCGGTACCTCCGTAGATGAAGAGGGGGTTGTAGGCCTGTGCCGGCGCCTCGGCGACGGCGAGTGCGGCCGCGTGCGCGAAGCGGTTGGAGGAGCCGATCACGAACAGGTCGAAGGTGTACTTCGTGTTCAGCCCCGACTCGCCGATCCGCTGCACGGGCGGGCCCTGGGCGTCCGGTGTGGCGCCCGTCTCCGTGACGGTCAGTTGGATGCGGCGCTGGTGGCCCGTCGCGTCCCGGACGGCGGCGCGGATCAACTCGAGGAAGTGTCCCTCGATCCACTCCCGTGTGAAGTCGTTCGGGACGGCCAGGACGAACGTGTCGTCCGTCACCTCCCACCCCTCGACCTCGCCGAACCACGTCCGGTACGTGGAGTCGTTGAGGGCCCCCTTGAGCCGACCGGCGACCTCGGTCCACAGGGTCTCTGCAGTCAGCTCTATCGGTTGCTCCACCCGCGCGGCCCCGGCTCCTTCGTAGGACGAAAGGAGGGCCGAGCATAGCAGCGTGCCGAGCGTCTGCCAACGGCCTATTCTGGGGACTTTCTCATCCAGAAAATGGCGCTTTTGCAGGTATTTTGACCACATCCACACCACTCTCCACAGGTGTGGACAGGGTCATCCGGAAGGGTGATCGACCGCCTCGAAAACCCACCCTGCGCACGGCCTTTGTGCCTGTCTGGTATCCACAAAAGGTCTGTGGAGAACTGCGTTCGAGAACGTTGTCTATACTGGCCTTCCGCGGCCCCGGAGGCCGCCGTTTTGTTGTCTCGTACCTAGAAAGACGCCTCTGTGAAGCGGACCTACCAGCCCAACGTGCGCCGGCGGAAGCGGAAGCACGGTTTTCGTGCGCGCATGTCCACCCGCGCCGGACGGACGATTCTGAGGCGCCGCCGGGCGAAGGGCCGGAAGCGGCTCTCCGCCTGACCACAACCCGCGGTGCAGCGCCGCCATCGCCTCTCCCGCTCCCGCGACTTCGACGCGGTCTACCGTCGCGGCCGCTCGGTGTCGACTCGCTTCCTCGTCCTGTACTGGTTTCCGCGGGACGACGAGGGAGAGCCTCGCCTCGGGATCGCGGTGCCGAAGGGCTCAGGCTCGGCGGCGGAGCGGAACCGTGTCAAGCGCCGCCTCCGAGAAGCCTGGCGCGCGAGGATCGGTCAGGTGCCGGCCGGCCGGGACTACGTGCTGATCGCGCGGCCGGCTCTCGGCGAGGCGCTCTCCGGTCACGACGCTACGTGGCTCGGCGAGCGAGTGGACGAGGTGCTCGGGAAGGCGGCCGCATGAAGTACGTCTCGCTGCTGATCAGAGCGTTCGTACCGAATCCGGGCGTCGCGGGCCTGCCCGTGTGCAAGTACTACCCCTCCTGCTCGGAGTACTCCTCGCTCGCCTACCGCGAGTTCGGGTTGATCCGCGGCACGGTGATGACGGTCTGGCGGCTCCTGCGCTGCAATCCCTGGAGCCGCGGCGGGGTCGACTACCCGGGGAGCCTCAGGCCTGGAAGCGACGCCGGCAAAGCCGGCACCGCCCGGCCAGAAAGCCGAGGCGCCGGAGGCGCCTCTTGGCGCCAGTGATTCTCGCCGGCATCCTCACTCCGATCGAGAACGCCCTCGCGTGGCTGCTCGAGCATCTGCACGACTCGGTCGGGTTTTCCTGGGGCTGGTCGATCATCGCGCTGACGATCATCGTCCGGGTCGCGATCGTGCCGCTGATGGTGCGCCAGATCCACTCGACGCAGGCGATGCAGGCGCACATGCCGGAGATGAAGAGGATCCAGCAGCAGTACAAGGGCGACCGGCAGCGTCTGAACGAGGAGCTGATGAAGTTCTACCGGGAGAACAACATCAACCCGGCCGCGCCGTGCCTGCCGCTGATCGTCCAGATTCCGATCTTCTTCGCGCTCTACTTCGTGCTGCGGAACTTCACGAAGCACGTGACCGCGAGCCCCGACGAACTCGGCTGGCTGATCGTCCCGAACATCACGCACAAGATCACGCAGCACTGGTCGGGCTACGTCCTGCTTCTCGTCTATGTGGTCAGCCAGGTGGCGTCCGGCTACTTCGCCTCCGCATCCGCGCAGCGCAGCCAGCGGATCCTGCTGATGGTGCTGCCGGTCTTCTTCGTGCCCGTGATCACGCGGTTCCCGGTCGGGCTGCTCATGTACTGGATGACGACGAACCTCTGGACGGTCGGCCAGGGCATCGTCACGCGGCGGATGGTGCCGAAGCCCGAGCCGCCGCCGAAGCGCAGCTCGCGCACGCCGCCGAAGGACGGCGGCGCGCCGCAGGGTCAGGCACCGGCGCCGAAGCCGAGCCCGACGCCGGCGCAGCCGGGGCCGCCCAGGCGTGTGAAGCGGAAGAAGAAGCGGGCGCGGAGATGACGAACAGCGAGCGACTCACGGTCGAGGCGACCGGCGAGACGGTCGGCGAGGCGAAGTGGCACGCGCTTCGCGAGCTCGAGCAGCTTGCGCCGGGGCTCGACAAGTCCAGCGTTCGCTTCGAGGTGACCTCCGAGGGCGAGCGCGGGCTGCTCGGGGTCGGCTACGCGCCCGCCCGGGTGACGGCAAGCATCGAGGTGAATGCAGTCGAACCGGAACCGGCCGGCGAAACCGCGGCCGCCGAGGGTGACCTGGCAGCGTCGTTGCGCGAGCTCTTGACAAAGATCACGGGCGCCGCCGGTGTTCACTGCCGGATCGAGGTCGTCGAGGACGACAAGGCAGTGTCCGCCTCGCTCGTCGGCGGCGATCTCGGGCTAGTGATCGGGCGGCACGGCCAGACGATCGATGCGATCCAGTACCTTGCGAACGTGATCGCCTGGCGCGAGCTCGGCGACGATCACAAGGACATGGTCGTCGACGCGGCCGGCTATCGCGAGCGACGAAGGGAGACGCTCGAGGCAGTAGCGCTGCGAAGCGCGGAGCGCGCGAAGGCGTCAGGCGAGCTCGTCGAGCTCGAGCCGATGAGCCCGACCGAGCGCCGGATCGTCCACCTCCGCCTGCAGGAGGTCGACGGCGTCGGCACGCGGAGCGAGGGCGAGGAGCCGTACCGCTACGTCGTCGTCGTACCCACTGACTGACGCGCGGGTCGAGCGCTGGCTCGAACGCCTGCTGGAGACGCCGGGCCTAACTGCGATCCGCGACCCGGCGGAGGCCCGCCGCGTTCACCTGGAGGAAAGCCTGGCGATCGTGCCGCTCGTCGAGCGCTACGGCGGCGCGGTGATCGACGTCGGCTCGGGCGGAGGCGCGCCGGGCATCCCCGTGGCAGCTGCTCTGCCCGATCGAGAGGTGACGCTCTTGGAGGCGAACCGACGCAAGTGCGACTTCCTCGAGTCGATCGCACGGGAGTTTCCGAACGTGCGCGTGGTGCGGGGGCGCGCCGAAGAACAAAACATCGACCGCTACGGTGTCGCGCTCGCGAAGGCGCTGGCACCGCCGCGCGTGGCCGCCGAGTGGTGCCTGCCGCTCGTCGCTCCCGGCGGCGCCGCGATCCTGCTCGTCGGGCCGAGCGCCGACACGGCTGAAGTCGTCAAGGTCTCGATCCAACTCGGCGGCGGCGAGCCGGAGGCGCATCCGGGTGCCCTGCTCGTCCCGAAGTCGGAGCCGACCCCGCCCGGCTTCCCCCGGCGGCCCGGAATGGCGCGAAAGCGCCCGCTCGCGTCGTAAGAGGGAGCCGTCCGCCGGCGAAGAAAGAATGTTCGAGGTGCCGGCGCGGGTCTACGCAGTGGCGAATCAGAAGGGCGGGGTCGGGAAGACGACGACCGCCGTCAATCTCGCCGCGTGCCTAGCCGAGGCGGGCGAGCGGGCACTCGTCGTCGACCTCGACCCTCAGGCGAACGCAACCTCCGGGCTGGGGGAACGTGCGAACGGGACGTCGAGCTACGACCTGCTCGACGGCGCGCCGCTCGACGAGCTGGCGAGGCCGACGCGGTTCGCCAACCTCTGGCTCGTCCCCTCCAAGCCGGACCTCGCGGGCGCCGCGGTCGAGCTGGCGCGGCGTGAGGACGGCGAGCGGTTCCTCGCTGACTCGCTCGCAGGCGCAGGTCGTGGCTATACCTTCGTCTTCCTCGATTGCCCGCCGTCGCTCGGACCGTTGACCGTGAACGCGCTGGCGGCCGCCGACCGCGTGCTCGTCCCTGTCCAGGCGGAGTACTACGCGCTGGAGGGGCTGTCGCAACTCCTCCGCTCGGTCGACATCATCAAGGCGCGGCTCAACCCGCGGCTCGGGATCGCAGGCGTCCTCCTGACGATGGTCGACGCGCGAACGCGGCTCTCGGCCGACGTCGATGCCGAGCTTCGTCGTCACCTCGGCGAGCTCGTCTTCAAGACGACGGTGCCCCGGTCGGTTCGCCTGGCGGAAGCGCCGAGCCACGGTCTGCCCGCGATTGCCTACGACCGCAGCTCGGCCGGCGCCGAGGCCTACTGGAAGGTGGCGATGGAGCTTGTCGAGCGTTCCTAGGCCTGGGCTGGGAGCGTCGCCGGATGAACCGGCGCCGGGCGGCCGGCAGAGCAGGCGGGGCCTCGGCCGTGGGCTCGAGGTTCTGATCGGCGGTGTCCCGAAGGCGGAGCTGGAGGAGCTCCGCGTCGAGGACATCCACCCCAACCCCCGTCAGCCGCGCAAACGCCACGATGCCGGGGCGGCGTCCGGCCTGGCCGACTCGGTGCGCGCACAGGGCGTGATTCAGCCGGTCGTCGTCCGGCGCCGAGTCGAGGGCGGGTGGGAGCTGATCGCCGGCGAGCGGCGCTGGCGCGCGGCGCAAGCGGCCGGCCTCGCCACGCTGCCGGCTCTCGTCCGCGAGGCCGACGACCGTGACTCGCTCCTGCTCGCGCTCGTCGAGAACGTGGCGCGGGAGCAGCTCTCGCCTGTCGAGGAGGCCCGTGCCTACGCGCTTCTGATCGACGAGTTCGGGCTCATGCTCGGTGACGTGGCCGAGCGCGTGGGTCACTCGAAGCCGTCCGTTTCCAACCGCATGCGGCTCCTGGATCTTCCGGACGACGTGCTCGCGATGGTCGAGCGCGGCGAGCTCTCCGAGGGTCATGCCCGCGCAGTGCTCGCCGTGCCCGACCAGGAGGGACGCCGGAGGCTGGCGCGGGAGATCATCAAGACCGGCATGTCGGTGCGCGCCGCGGAGGGGAAGGCGCGTTGGGCGGGCGCCCGTCAGAAGCCGCGGCGCAAGGGCGTGATCGTCGACCCCGCCCTCGCAGCGCGGGTGCGCGCCGCTGCCGAGCGGCTGACGGGCCTGCCCGTCCGGTTGACGCGCGGTCGCGTGGAGATCCAGTTCGCAGACGAAGTCGAGCTCGCCGAGCTCGCCGAGGCGCTGGAGCGCTACGGCCCGTAACTCCAGAGGGCGCCGCGCCGTTGGACCGGCATGGGCCCCTGGCTGGTCGACATCGAGTCGTTCGAGCAGGTCTCGCAGGATGCAACCTCCCGCCGGCTCGTGCTGCGGATGGCACAGCTCTCGCGTGAAGGCCGTCTCGAGCCGTTCGTGACCGAGGTAGTCGCCGACCCCGAGTTCGACGAACACACACGCGCGGCGATCGCGGAGCTGGCGGGCGACCAGGCCTTCCTGCTCGCGATCGAGGACTACCTGGGGCGCACCAGCGTCGTCCACTGACGGTGAACCTCGTCGGTACAATCCGCCCTCGCGGGCGATTAGCTCAGTCGGTTAGAGCGCCGCTCTGATAAGGCGGAGGTCCGTGGTTCGAATCCACGATCGCCCATCCCGATGATCTGCGGAAGCGGGCGACGATGGACGTCCCAGTCCGGCGGATAGTCAAGCGGCGGTCAGCGAGTTAGGATCGGCGTGTGGAGAGGGGTCTCCCCACGGCCCTGGCGGCAGTCGCCGCTATCGGCCTCTTCGGCCTCTCGGGGCACGCCCTTGCGGCTGCGGGCAAGGACAAGCCGAAGCCGCCCCCCGGCGCGGGCTCGCGCGACGACACGAAGTGGCTCCAGAGCCAGCTCGACAACGGCAGCGCGGTCGTCCTCAAGAAGCTGAAGAACGGCCAGTGCTACATGACCCGCGGCCTGTGGGTCTCGAAGGACAACACGACGGTGGACACGCCCGACGGCGCGTGCATCCGGTATCTCGGACCCGGCCCTGTGCGGCTGACCTCGGACGACGGCGACCCGATCCCTGCCGACGCGATCTTCTACATCAACCGGAGCTCGCGTACGAGCTCGCTGCCGCGCCACATCTCGATCTCCAACCTCAAGCTGATCGTCCCCGCGAGCACGACGGGCTTTGGGATCGTCGTCGCCGGCAGTGACGTCACGCTGGGCAAACTGAAGATCCAGGGAGCGCCGGTCGACGGAATTCAGGTGACGGGCCGTGCCAACGGTCGCAGCTATGCGGGCCCGGTCTCGATCCTGAACAGCAACATCTCAGCGGCCAGGCGAAACGGGATCTCGGTCGTCGGCGCGATCGGCGTCACGATCGACTCGAACGTGATCAGCGGCGCGGGCAATCCACGGGCGCTTGGCCAGCTCGGTCCCGAGCTGGTCTCGTACACGGGCCCTTGGGCCGGCATCGACGTCGAGCCGAACGTCCGCACGTACCCGATCAGGACGATCGCAATCAGCCGCAACACGATCGCCGACAACGGCGGCGCGGGAATCCTGCTCGCGCTCTCGACGAACGCCGGGCTGCCGATCGTCGCCGACCAGATCACCCTGACGCAGAACCTGATCAGTTCAAACGCCACGAGCTACGGGCCGTTCCTGCGCGGCGGCGTGTGCCTCCAGGGCGGACAGGCGAACGGCCTCGGCCAGCTGACCGTGACCGCCAACCAGATCGTCGACAACGGCGGCTGGGGCCTCTGCAAGCACCCCTTCGACGGCTACACGATGCAGACGACCGTCTTCGGGAACGTCTTCGCCCGCAACGAGCTCGGCGACAGCGAGTGGTGATCCCGCCGGGCAACCCGGGGACGCGTTGACGCTGGGGCGCTCCCCGAGCCTTGGTTTTCCCCCGAGGGGCCTTGGCTAAGATGGGTTGGGAGGGCACCGGTCGATGCACGAGATGGTCATCTACGGCGTCAGCTTCGACATCGTCGGCAAGCAGCCGATCGTTCTGCTGAAGACCGCCGACGGGAACAAGTTCCTGCCGATCTGGATCGGTCACCCTGAGGCGGCGGCGATCCTGATGAAGCTTCAGGGCGCCTCGACGCCGCGGCCGATGACGCACGATCTCGTCACGGAGATGCTCTCGCAGCTCGAAGCGCGGGTGACGCGCATCACGGTGACCGAGCTGCGCGACAACACCTTCTACGCGAGCATCACGATCCAGATGGACGGTACCGAGATCGAGGTGGACTCGCGCCCGTCCGATGCCATTGCGCTCGCGGTTCGGGCGGAGGCGCCGATCTACGCCGACGAGCGCGTGATCGAGGAGTCGGCGATCGAGTTCGAGGGCGAAGAGGTGAACGAAGAGGAGATCGTCGACGAGTTCCGCAAGTTCCTCGACCAGGTCTCGCCCGACGAGTTCGCCGTCGAGGGCGAGGAGGAGAGCTAGGACTCCCCCCGGGTAACCTCTCGCTTGGAGAGGTCGAGGATCTTCTCGAACAACTCGCGCAGCCCTTCGCTCGAGAGCGGGCCCCGGTTCGCACGCGTCAGGTACTGGAGCATCCACTCCTCACGCTCGGGATCGACGAAGCCGAGACCCCGCAACTCCTTGTAGGCCTTCACCTGCGCGACCAGCGTCAGGCGCTTGTTCATTGCCTCGACGATCGCTCGGTCGGTGTCCGAGATCTGCTCCCGGAACTGCTTGATGACCGGATCGGGCGTATCCACAGGAGCCTCCAGGGACAGGATTATCCTGTCCTGAGACGATTTCTCACGGGCGTCCTTGCCACTGTACGTACACCCTCTTGCCGGTGGCGGGGATCGTAATCAGCCGGAAAGGCGAGGTCAGGCGCGGCTCGACTCGCTGCCCGAGCGAGGGCGTGACCTCGTGCGCGAGGATCCGGATGTCGCCGCGGCGTTCGGTTGCGCGCAGGACCTCGACCCGGTAGCCGGTGCTCGAGCGCGGGCCGGCGGCGATCAGGACGAGTCGGTCGCGCGCGTAGTCGATGCGTGGAAAGAGCGGCGCCCCGTGCGGGAAGATCCGGGCGAGGTAGCGGTCGACCTGACGCTGTCGCCAGAACGAGCGGGTGACCGATTTGGGCCAGATCGCCGGGCCGCGCACCTCGCCGGTGACGTCGCGCCAGGAAAGCCGTTTCGCGCCGCTCGGCTCGACCACCTGGGTCCAGATCACGCCGCCCGCGATCGCGAGCGTGACTGCAGCGAAGGCCGCGATCGCGAGCCATTTCGTGCGCACCTAGCCAGTTTGTGCGTTGTGTGAGGACTTCCCGCGCGCGCGCGGAGGCGAGACCGCGCTCTCGCCGGAGCGCACGAGAGATCCGTCAGTCGCGGCCAAGGAGGAGGGGGCTCGTGGGGGAACCATGGGTTTCCCCACGCTAGTAGACGTAGACCGTCTCGCCGTACGGCTCGGACGAGAAGAGGCGGTAGATAACGAAGTTCGGGACACGGATACAGCCGTGCGATGCAGGGTAGGGCGGCACGGACGGGTTGCCGTGGATCGCGTAGCCGCCGTAGAAGTACATCGGGTTGAGCAGGACGCCGAGCGGGCTCGGATCGTAGCCGACGACCTTGCGGTAGATCGCGAATCGGCCTTCTGGTGTGTAGTAGCCGGCGATTCCCGCAGTCGAGACGGGCGAGATCAGGGCGATCTCCCCGCCGCGCACCACGTACAGGACCTGGTGGGTCTTGTCGATCTCGATGTGGTCGGCCGGCTGCCGATAGCGGGCCTGCGGGATGCGCGGGGCGCCGAGACGGCTCCAGAAGACCGCGTCGACGGCGCCGCTCCGCTCCAGCCCTTGTACCTTCTGGAACGCGTAGACACTCTGCAGGAAATCGTCGTCGAAGGTCGATCCGAACGACGGCACCGCATAGTGCAGCGCGGCCAGCTGGCGCGCGAGATCGGACACCGTCGGGCTCGTCGTCCCGAGCGCCAGGTTCGGGGCGCGCAGAGTTGCGGTCAGCTCTCGCCGGAGCGGGTCGTAGCCCGACGGCGGCTCGGTCGTCACCTGGATCCGCACCGCACCTGCCCGCCTCGTCGCCAGGTCGACGTTTGCGTTGCCGTTGAAGCGCCGGTTGAGGCCGACCGCTCCGCCGCGTATGACCCGCACGCGGATAGGGCCGGCTGCGGCAGGCCTGACGGCCGCCTCCAGCCGAAGCGGCGCCCCGGCAACGCGGGTGCCGAAGAGCCGCGTGTCGAGACGCGGCCGGATCCGGACGGTGACCTCCTCCGAGGTCGCGCTCAGCCAAACGGCGTGGAAGGGGCCGGGGCTCGCGAGCTTGACCGGAATCCGAAAGGTGCCGTCGGGACGCACGCGCCCGTAGGCGACGAGCCGGTCACCACGGAGCAACCGCACGCGCGCGCCCTTCGTCCTCGGCGAGAGACGGCCGACGAACTCGATCCGATGGAGGTACGTCGTCGCCTTCGGTGCCTTCAGCGTCAGCGTGAAGCCGTTGGTCGGCCCGGGCAGGGCGGTTGCGGCCGCGGGCCACGCGGCGAACGAGACGAGCACGAGCACCGCGCGACGCACGCGAATGAGCATAGAACCGCCTCAGGTCGACACGGACACGATCAGAGCGACTGCATTGAACAGCCCGTGAACGACCATGCCTGGGTAGACGCTGTCGGTTCGCGCCCGGATCATTGCCAGCCCCGCTCCGAACGTGATCAGGATCGGCAGGGCTTCGAGCAGCCCGTGCGCGAGCCCGAACGCGACGCCGACCCAAAGGACCGCAGCTGTGCGGCCGAGCGGCTCGAGCAGCGAGTACCCGAGCCCGCGGAAGGTGAGCTCCTCGACGACAGGCGCAACGACGACGAAGACGAGAAAGTTGACCGCATACGGAGTCACCCGGTGCGGGTCCCAGTTCTCCGGGGTCAGGCCTTGCTCGCGATCGGGGTGGCTGAACGCGGAGACGATCCCGCTGACTACGTACACGACCGCGAGCACGCCGAGCGCAGTCGTCAGTGCGCGGCGGTAGGAGGTGGGCCTGCGCAGGGCGAACAGCCGGCGCCACTCCGGCCGCGCGATCACGAGGATGATCGCGAGGATGATCCCGTACTGGACGATGCCGCCGACTGCGGTCGAGTAGTGGTACGCGGCGTTCTTCGGGGGTTTTCCGCCGGAGGCCCTGCTCGCGTAGCCGAGCAGTGTGAGCCCCGAGACGAGCGCGGACCACGCGATCAGCCGCCCGCGGTCGAGCGGTGCGGTCATGTCCAACCCGCGAATGCGGTTGCGAGCGGCGCGGGCGCGAAGCGCATCCCCGCCGCCCGGGCTCCCTCCTCGTCGCCGGGCTCGTCGCCGACATGAAGAACCCGCTCAGCCTCGACGCCGAGCCGCTCGAGCGCGAGCCGGAAGACTGCAGGCTCGGGCTTCGGCGCCCCCGCTTCGGCAGTCGTCACGATCGCACGGAAGAGGCCGGCGCTGCCCAGGCGCTCGAGCTGCTCGGTCAGGCCGATGTCCCAGTTCGAGACCACGGCGACCTCGAGACCGCGCGCGCGCAAGGCTCGGACGGTCTCGAAGGCCCCCTCGATCGGCTCGAGCACGATCGCCGCCATGAAGGCGTCGACGAACGAGGCTGCAGGCAGCTCGGCCCCGGCGCCCTCGAGGAAGATCTGCGCGCACTCCCGTCGCAGGGCGGCGAGGCTTTCGGGATCACGTCCCTGCAAGGCGTTCGGACGGTAGTAGGCGACCTCGGCGTCGAACCCGGCCCGCGCCGCCTCGGCGCCGCAGTCGATCCCGCGCTCGCTCAGCGCCTGTCGGAGCGCGGGCACCGGGTCGACGAGCCGGACGAGCGTGCCGTAGCCGTCGACGGTGACGGCGTCGAGCTCAGCGAAACGCATTCGGATGGAGCAGACGGGCGACCTGCATCAGCCCGTCCCCGATGCGCGGCCCGGGCTGGAGGAGAGCCGCGTCGGCAACGACGAACCGGCCATTGCGAACCGCACGCAGCTTGCGCGTGGGACCGGTGCGCAGGTCCTTGAGGGTTGCCTCGGAGTCCGAGGTCGCAAGGTAGACCTGCGGATCGAGCCGCAGCAGGTCGGGGACATCGACGGGCCCTGCCTCGGAGTCGTTGCCGAACACGTTTGTTCCGTGCGCCTCGCGGAGCACGTCGCCGATCAGCGACTGGTCCGGGACGGTGTTCAGGTAGCCCGTGTCGACGAAGACGCTGACGTCTGCAACCCTCCCGAGACGCGCGGCAACCTCGTGCCGGCGGGTCTCGATCCGGCGGACGAGCCGACGGGCGGCGACAGGCGCGCCGGTCAGCAGCCCGAGCTGGGTGATCGCTCGCTCGACCTGTCGGATGGAGTCGCCGGGAGCGGTGTAGACCCTCGCCCCGTTCGCAGACGCAGCCCGAGAGAGGTCGCGCTCGCTCGCCTCCGGCGAGGCGACGATCAGATCGGGTCGCGCTCGCCGGACCGCCCGGACGTCGAAGGCGCCCTCGGTCTGCTTCAGAACGACGTGGCGGGCTACATCGAGCCCGTCCAGGATCGAGTCCGCCGCCGGATCGAGAACCACGATCCTCCGGGCCGGCCGGTCGACGACCATCGGTCGCTCCGTCGTCACCGTCACCGGGTAGAGCCCGGCCTCGGCACCTGTCGGCTCGGAACGCTCGCCGCAGGCGGTGCCGCCGAGTAGGAGCAGGACCGCGAGCAGCGCCGCTACGCGACCCATTGCCAAAGCGCCCATTGGGTGACGGCGACACCGAGCATGATCGAGCTCACGACCAGGATCGCGGTGTGCACGCGTGGCCGCCCCCCCAGGGTCGCGAGCGCGAGGAAGCACGGGAAGAGGACAATCCCGAACCGCGGCAGCGAGAGCAGCGGCCAGCGCTCGCTCGGAACGCTGAGCGGAATGGCGAGACTGACGGCTGCGAAGAGGCCGTAGGGGGAGCCGAAGCGCCGCCACGCGATCACGGTGAGCGCGACGAGCAAGGCGAGGAACGCGAAGGCTTCGAGGTTGACGGCCGCGACGCGCATCGGGTCTGCGTCCCGGACGGGCGCCCAGTAGTAGTGCGTGTGCGACCCGGAGACCAGCTGGCGGACGCCGGCCCACGCCGCACGCGAGCCGTCCCAGATCCCACCGAGTGGCCCGGCTGCTGAGAGGTGGCGATTCCAGAACCCCTGTGAACGTGCGAAGGCGAATGCATCGCCGCGCTCGAGGCCGAGGTACAGCGGGTAGGCGGCGAAGATCGCCGGCGCAAGGCAGAGGCTCGCGACCGCGCGCCGCCGCTCGGCAGGCGGACGTCGCCAGGCCATGACCGCGAGCGCGGGAAGGAGCGCGACGCCAGAGATCCGGGTCAGCGCCGCGAGCCCGGTGGCTGCGCCGGCGCCCAGCCAGCGGCCTCGCTCCGCGAGCAGGAACGCGGCGAGCACGAGCACGAGGAAGAGCGACTCGCTGTAGACGGCCTGCAGGAAGAGCGCAGTCGGGAAGACGGCCAGGTAGAGCACCGCACGGCGCGCTCCGTCCGCGCCGAGCCGCGGCTCCGCGAGCCGATAGAGGAGCGCGAACGAGCCCAGTGTGGCCGCAAGCGATACGACGATCCCCGCCAGGACGTAGTGGCCGCCGAACGCGCGGCCGACGCCGGCGAGCGTCAGCGGGTAGAGCGGATAGAACGCTGCGGCCACGCCGTGCGTCGCGCCGTAGCCGTGCTCGGCGATGCGCAGGAACCACACGCTGTCCCAGCGCGCCCAGACATCGGTCACCCAGCCGAGGTCGCGCGTCAGCGACGGGTCGTCCCAGCGGTCAGCGCGTGGGTGCCGGTTCGGCTCGAAGACGAGCCAGGCGAAGAGCGCGGCCGCCCAGATCGCGGCACGGCTCCAGACGAAGATCTCGAGCGCGGGCGCCCTGGCGCGGCCGATTCGCTCGTCCGCCCAGCGCGTCTTCATGCGCGGCTCCCGAACCCGTTGACCAGTGCTCACGAGCACTCGATCATAGTTCGATGGCCCCACGTATCTTCACTCGGGAGGAGGCGAACGCCGCGCTCCCCGAGCTGCGGCCGCTCGTCGAGGCGATGGTCGACGCCAAGCACGTCCTCGACGATGCGCAGGAGCGGCGCGACGCGGTCGGGCGACGAATCGCCGGGAACGGAGGCGGCATCCCGCCTGCCGAGCTCGCGGCCCTCGAGCAGGAGGTCAACGATGCGGCGGCGGTGCTCGCCGGCGCGATCGGCGAGGTGCAGGCGCTCGGAGTGCTCGTCAAGGACCTCGATTCGGGTCTCGTCGACTTCCCCGCGAGGCGCGACGGCGAGGACATCCTCCTCTGCTGGCAGCTCGGGGAGGACGAGGTTGCCTTCTGGCACGGCCTCGAAGACGGCTACGCCGGTCGCCGCCCGCTGTGAGGAATCGACGCCGCCGGCGTCGAATCTAGGGGGTTGCGATGCCCTACTGGGAGCGACTCACGATCCTGGGCGCGGTCGTCTTCGCGAGCCTCCTGGTGGCGAGGTTCGTCGACAGGCGCATTCAGCGCCACGACCTCTCGGCCGGCTCGGCGACGCGCTACCGGATTCTGCGGCGCAGCGTCGTGGCGACGATCGTCACCATCGCTCTCCTCTCCGGCCTGCTCGTCATCCCGCAGGTGCGAGCGGTCGCCGGAACGCTGCTCGCGAGCGGGGCGATCCTCGGCATCATCATCGGCTTCGCCTCGCAGCGGACGCTCTCGAACTTCGTCGCAGGCGTCCTGATTGCGTTCACCCAGCCTCTGCGCATCGGCGACTGGATCGTAGTCGACGGCACCGAGGGCGTCGTCGAGGAGATTCGGCTCACGTATACGTTCGTCCGCTCCGATGACGACACCAGGCTCGTGATTCCGAACGAGAAACTGGTCTCGGATACCATCCGCAACTCCACGATCGTCGACCGGGCGCAGAGAGCAGAGATCACCGTGCAGGTTCCACTGGGCGCCGACCTCGAGAATGTCATCGATCTCCTGCGGACGGCGTCCAGGGGCGAGCGGGACCTCGAGGTCTTCGTCTCCAATATCGAGGGCAACGCGACCATCGCCGTGAGCGCCCTGGCCGCCGACCCCGCCGACGCCGAGCGGCTCGAACACGAGCTCCGCCTCCGTGCCCACAAGCGCTTGCGTGCGGCCGGAATCTACGCATGAGTCCTTCGCGGAAGCAGCGTCTGCGCGCCGACGATCACCTGAACGGCGGTCGCCGGCGGAGGATGCGCGCGCGTGGCCGGCGGCACGGGCGCCGGAATGCCGTCGCCGTCGTCCTCGTCGTCCTCGTCGGGATTCCGCTGATCATCGCCCTCACGGGCCTGGGGGCAACCGCCGCCTTCAGGTCGAGCTGCAACCTCGCCTCCCTGCGGCCGGTGACGATCGGCGAGAACTCGTTCGTCTACGCGGCGGACGGATCGCTGCTCGGCTCGATTCCCGCCGAGCACAACCGGCAGCCGGTTCCGCTCAAGCAGATCAGCCCATGGATGACGAAAGCGACGATTGCGGTCGAGGACCGCCGCTTCTACCAGCACGGCGGCGTCGACTACGAGGGCATCCTCCGCGCCGCCTGGCGCGACCTGAACAAGGGCAGGGTGGTCGAAGGCGGCTCGACGATCACACAGCAGCTCGTCCGCAACCTCTACATCTCCCGCGAGCGAACGCTGGAGCGGAAGATCAAGGAGGCGTGCCTCGCGATCAAGCTCAGCCGGCACTGGTCGAAAGACCGGATCCTCGCAGCTTGGATGAACCAGGTCTACTTCGGCAACCATGCCTACGGCGTCGAGGCAGCTGCGCAGACGTACTTCTCGAAGCCGGCGAAGAAGCTGACGATGATCGAGTCCGCGCTGCTCGCGGGTCTGCCGCAGGCGCCGTCGCTGTACGACCCGGTGCTGCATCGCGACGACGCGCTCGACCGACGCGGCGAAGTGCTCCAGGCGCTCTACGCGAACCACGACATCTCCTTCGAGCAGCTTCAGGTGGGTCTTGTCGACCGAAGCCTGCACCTGAGGCCCGGCCGCCTGTACACGAAGATCCGCGAGCCCTACTTCTTCAGCTTCGTCCGTGACCAGCTGATCGCGAAGTACGGGGTCCAGACGGTCCAGTCGGGCGGCCTGCGGGTCTACACGACGATCAACCCGGCGTTCCAGCGCGCGGCGAGGGATGCGATCACCGAGACGCTGTACCTCAGGGACGACCCGGCGGCAGCGCTCGTCTCGATCAACCCGGCCAACGGCGCGATCCGCGCGATGACGGCCGTCTATCCCGGCCGCAAGAAGAACGAGTTCAACCTGGTCGCCCAGGCACGCCGGCAGGCGGGCTCGACCTTCAAGACGTTCGCCCTCACGGCCGCGGTCAACCAGGGAATCAACCCGGCAACCTCGACATACGTCTCTGCGCCGTTCCACTACCAGCCCGACCCGGCGATTCCCGCCTGGGACGTCTCCACCTACAGCCACACCTACTCGGGCACGATCACGATCCAGCAGGCGACGCTCCAGTCGGACAACACGGTCTACGCGCAGCTGACGCTCGACGTCGGCCCCCAGAACGTTGCCTCGATGGCGCACCGTCTCGGCGTGCAGAGCCCGCTCAAGCCGGTGCCGTCGGTCGGTCTCGGCTCGAACTCGGTGTCGCCGCTCGACATGGCCTCCGCGTACGCGACGCTCGCCGCCGGTGGGATCTACTCCCGGCCAATGGCGATCCGAAAGGTCATCCTCGCGAACGGCAGGGCGGACGACCACGCCGGCTGGGGCAAGCCGGTCCGCCACCGCGTCATCCCCGACGGCGTCGCCTACACCGTCACGAAGATCCTCGAGCAGAACGTCCTCTACGGCACGGGCACGCGCGCCAACTTCGGCCGGCCGACAGCGGGGAAGACGGGCACGACGGACGACCACGCGGATGCCTGGTTCTGCGGCTACGTCCCGACCCTCGAGGCGACGGTCTGGGTCGGCTATCCACAGGCCGAGATCCCGATGGAGAACGTCCACGGGATCGCCGTCGCCGGCGGGAGCTTCCCCGCCGAGATCTGGCGGCTGTTCATGGAGCGCGCGGTGCGGTACACGCACTCGCAGGACTTCACCCTGCCGAAGTCCTCCCCCGTCTGGAAGCCGTTCGAGCGCGGCGACTACGCGATCCAGTACGTCCCATACGAAGCGTCGGGCTCGGCGACGCCCGAGGCGACGCCGACGCCGGCGACGACGGCGACGGCGACGACGGCGACGGCGACGACGGCCGCGCAGACAACGGAGCAGCGTGTCACCGTTCCGGAGCCGCCGACGACCGAAGCGGTCACGACTGTCTCCGCGCCGCCGCCGGTCGCGCCGACGGAGCCTGCGCCGTCTCCGACGACGACGCCTCCGCCTTCCCCGCCGCCCACCGAGCCTCCGCCGACGACGACGGTCGGCCAGCTGCAGCCGTAGGCCGCCGAGTGCGCACCCCGTCCGGGCTCGCCTTGCGGGTGACGGCGCTCGCGACCCCGCTCT
>JBKPCT010000240.1:0-4754 GCA_046727515.1 Actinomycetota bacterium
CGTAGGTGCCGTCCGGGCGCGGCTCGATCGTCGCCAGGCCTTCCTCGAGCAGCGGGTGTCCGGCGACGGCGCCGAACAGCGCCCCGTTCACGTGCCCGGGCTTGCGGTAGCCGATGAAGAACTCGATCGAGTCGTCGAGGAGCGGGTCGATCGGGCGTAGGCACTCGAAGTCGGCGTCGACGTGGACGCCGCCGTAGCGAAGAACGACCTCGAGCCGAAGGATGTCCGCCCGCTCCCACGGCGTCCGCGAGATGTCGTAGACCTCCGGGCGGCGCAACCCTGGGGGCAGGTTGTCGTCGCGCCAGCAGTGGAGCTCCCAGCCGGGGTTGTGCCGGCGCCACGTCTCCTGCAGCGCTTCGTATTCCTCGGGGAACGGATCCGGACCGACCCAGATCTGGTGGAAGACGCGCGGGATCGTCACTCGTCGCTCGTCCTGATCATTCAGCACGTCCGGGCGCTCTGCTCAGGGCTCGCCGCACCAGCCGCCCGACGCGGCGTGGGAGGCTGCGCCTCAGGCGGTCGAGCTCCGCCTCGGCGCGCTGGTAACGAAGCTTCCGGGTCGCGGCGAGCTCCTTCTGCGCCTCGATCTCCCGCTCGGCCCGCTCGAGGTCGAGCCGCAGGAGCTCCGGGTCCTTCCAGCTGCGCGCCTTGTGGTGGATCGCGTAGGCGTTCCGGCGGCCTTCCTCGGTCTCGGGGTAGAAGAGCTCGGGCTCGAGCAGGGTCACCCCCGGGCGGTCGAGCAGCAGCGTGTCGAGGAACCGCGTGCCGGTTCCGGCCTTGTCGTGGCCGAAGAACTCGACCGGCCGGACCCGTTCCAGCGCCTCGGCGAGTGCGGGGTGACCGGGTCGTGAGCCCATCAACGCGTTGTTCACCCGCCCGGGTTTCGCAAGCGTGATGAAGAGCTCGGCATCCTCGATCAGCGGCTCGATCGAGCGCCGGCACTCGAAATCGGTGTCGACGTACATGCCGCCGTCGCGCTGGAGGAGCTCGAGGCGCAGGATGTTCGCGCGCTCCGCCGGCGCGCGCAGGCGCTCGTACACCTCCGGGCGGCTCAGGCCGGCGGGCAGAGTGTCCTCGGTCCAGAGCCGCAGCTCCCAGCCGGGGTGGTGGGCGATCCACGTCTGCTGGTAACCCGCGTACTCCGCCGGGAACGGATCGGGACCGAGCCAGATCTGGTGGAAGACGCGCGGGATCAGCATCTCCTCGCGACGCGTCCTTCCGTGGCTAGTCGGCGAACGCGTACCCGTCGAAGAACGAGTGCCGGTCGATCACCTGCTCGACGGCCGCGATCTGGGCGCGGCTCCAGTCCAGCAGCTCGCGCGTCCGCTTCGGCGAGGGGAAGACGATCGCGGCGCAGGCCTCGAGGTAGCCGGGCTCGGCCTCGACGCCGAGAAACTCGCACATCCGCCCCAGCTCGCGCTCGGGGCCCTCGATCACGGACTCCTGGCGGACGGTCAGCACCGGGTACACGCCGGCGGCGATCACCGCGTCGTTGATCTCGGCGAGGCGGCCGATGTACGCGGTCGCACGGGCGCGCCGCTCCTCGTCGCTGCCCTCTCGGATCTTCTGCTTCGCGATTCGCGCGACCATGTCGAACGGGTTCCGGACGACGTGGAGCAGGCGGAGCGGCACGCCGACCTCACGCCGGAAGACGGCGAGCGCGTCCGGCGTCTTCGCGATGCGCTTCGACGTCCGGTCGCTGAACTTGTCGCCGAGCACGCGCAGCGTCCGCACGCGTCCCTGCCACTGGTCCTCGACGGTGTAGCGGTACTTGTTCTGCTTGCGTCCGCGAAGCGCCTGCTGCCGCGAGTTCTCGAGCAGCAAGGCGAACGCCTCGTCGCGCGGCATCCCGTCCACGGCGACGAGCGCGAGCGGGTTCGTCGCCCTGGCGACGACCATGTCGGGGTGGGCGTCGAGCAGCGCACCGACCAGGCTGTGGCCGCTCTTCGGGTAGCCGATGAACAGGCAGAACGCGCGCAGGTCGCCGTACGCGGCTGCGGATGTGCCCGGCGCTCGTTGCGTTTCGCTCGCCCTCATGCGCCGGGGCGATGATAGTTCAAGGTCTGTGGACCGCGTTCCGGGCACCGTGTTCGGCCTCGCCGCCTACAACGGCGAGGCGCATCTCGCCGAGGCGATCGAATCGCTGCTCACGCAGACACGGGACGACCTCGCGATCGTCGTCGTCGACGACGGCTCGAGCGACTCGACCGGGGAGATCGCCCGGCGCTACGTGGTGCTGGATCCGCGCGTGTCCTACGCCCGCAACGACCGGCAGCAGGGCCTCGTTCGTAACTGGCGGCGGGCGTTCGAGCTGGCGGGCGAGCGTCACCCGGCAGCGGCGTACTTCGCATGGGCGAGCGACCACGACTTCTGGCACCCACGCTGGCTCGAGCTCGTCGCCGCCGAGCTCGAGGCGCACGAGGAGGCGGTGCTCGCCTATCCGCTGACGATGCGGATCGACGACGACGGCGCCGAGTATCCGACGCGCGAGCGGCTGTTCGACACCGCCGGCATCGGCGATCCACGCGAGCGGGTGCGTCGTGTCGCAGGCGAGTTGCGGGGCGCCGGCGAGCTGATCTACGGCCTGATGCGACGCGAGGCGGTCGTGCGTTCCGGCCCCTTCCCGCTCGCTGTCCTCGCCGACCGGCTCTTCCTGGTCCGGCTCGCGCTCGAAGGCGAGTTCCGGCAGGTGCGACGGCGCCTCTGGTTCCGGCGCTTCCGCGCGGGGGTCGCCATGTCGAACGCCCGCCAGCGCTGGGCGGCGTTCCCGGAGGGGGCGCCGCTCGCCGCGTACGCGCCGTGGTGGGTGACACACCCGTTGTTCCTCGCCGGCTCGACCGGCTCGCCCGCGCTCGGGGCCGAGCTCTTGCGCCAGTCGGTCAGGACCTCGTATGCAAGTCGGCAGGAGCGCATCCGCCGCGACCTGCGCTGGCGCCGCCGGCATGCCCTCGAACGGATCGGTCTCCGTCAGCGGCCCGTGCGGGCGGAGCCCGGGAAAGAAGCCGCACCTCTCCTCGAGCCCGGCGCGGACGTGCTCGAGCTCGGCCGCTCCGACCTCCGGCCGGCAGACGTCGCGCTCAGCGTGCGCTTCTTCGAAGCGCTCGACGAGAACGAGCTCGAGGCCTGCGTCGCGCGTCTGCACGAGCTCGGCGTGCCCGAGCTCTACAGCGTCGATCGAGAATCTCCGGAGCTCCGGGCCGCAATCGCGCGCTTCTACTGGCCGCGGCAGCTCTGGATCGATTCGGGAGGGAGGAAGCCGGATCCGGTGACGGGGCCCGTGCCGATCCGGCCCGGCGAGCCGCGCCACCTGGTCGGCCGGCGAAGGTTGCTTCCCGAGGCCCGAGGCTAGGATTGCCTCATGAGCCGTAGGCTTGACGGAGGCTCACGGAGAGCGGAGGTGCCGGCTTGGCCGGCGCCGGAGCGGGTGCGATGACCGTCGCGATCGACGTCAGGACGGTCGGCAACGTGATCGTCGGGGAGGAACGGCCCGCGGCGAGCGGAGCGACCTTCGAGAAGCTGGCACCGGCAACCGGTGAGGTGCTGAGCCTCGTTGCGCGGTCCGACGCCTCTGACATCGACGCCGCCGTCTCCGCCGCCGCCGAGGCCCAGCCGGCCTGGGCCGACCGGACGGTCGAGGAGCGCGGTCGGATCCTGCGCGGGATTGCGCAGCTGCTCGAGCGAGACCGTGAGCAAGTCGCGGCCGTCGTCTCCGCCGAGACCGGCAAGTCGCCGAGGGACGCCCTCGGCGAGACGGGCGGCGCGATCGAGCTCGGCTACTTCATCGCCGGCGAGGGGCGGCGCTTCTACGGGAAGACGATGCCCAGCGCGACGCCGAACCGTCAGGCGATGACGCTGCGCCAGCCGCTCGGGGTCGCCGGCCTGATCATCGCGGCGAATACACCGATCGCGAACGTCGCCTGGAAGGTCTTTCCTGCGCTCCTCTGCGGGAACGGCGCCGTGCTGAAGGCCTCCGAGGACACGCCGGAGACGGCGCTCGCCTTCGCCCGGCTCGCCGCCGAGGCCGGACTGCCCCCGGGCGCGCTGAACGTCGTCCAGGGCTACGGCGAGGAGGCCGGCCAACCGCTCGTCGAGGACCCGCGCGTCGCCGTGATCTCGTTCACAGGCTCGACCGTAGTCGGCCGGATGATCGCCCGGGTCGCCGGCGAGCGGCTCGCGAAGGTCTGCCTCGAGCTCGGCGGCAAGAACCCGCTGGTCGTCTGCGACGACGCAAACGTCGAGCGGGCCGCCGAGGCAGCGGCGCTCTCGGCGTTCTCGAACGCCGGCCAGCGTTGCGCAGCCGGTTCCCGCCTTGTCGTCTTCGACGCCGTCTACGACCGGTTCCGGGAGCTGCTCGTCGAGCGCGCGAACGACCAGAAGGTCGGGCCGGGCGACGAGCACGACTTCGGGCCGGTGATCAACGAGCGGCAGCTCGAGGGCATACTGGCGGCGGTCGCGCGCGCGACGGCCGCCGGTGCGGCCGTGCTGACGGGCGGGGAGCGCCTGCCGCAGCCCGGCTTCTACATGGCGCCGACGATCGTCGAGGGCGCGGCCCCGGAGTCCGAGATCTCGTGCTCGGAGCTCTTCGGCCCGATCACGACGCTCCATCGTGTCCCGGACTTCGACGAGGCGCTCGCGGTCGCGAATGCGAGCCCGTACGGCCTGACCGCGGCGATCTGGACCGACAGCGTCCACCGCGCCCAGGAGTTCGTTCGCAAGATCGTGGCCGGCGGCGTCCAGGTCAACGGGCCGACCTA
>JBKPCT010000241.1:0-7695 GCA_046727515.1 Actinomycetota bacterium
TCGTCGAGCGAGAGCGTCGTCTGGCTGATCACGGCGAGGGGCTTCCCGTTCGTGTCGAGCGCCGCCGCCTCCTCGGGCGACTCGACGACGACGATCTGGTCCGGCCGCTCGCCTTTCGTCCCGATCACCTCGACGTGGTGCCGGTGGCCGACGAGGGCAACGCGGTGACCGCTGTCGGCATAGCGCCGCGCCTCGGCATGTACCTTCGAGACCAGCGGGCAGACGGCGTCGACCACGCGGAGCCCTCGCCGTTCGCAGTTCTCGCGGACGGAGGGGGCGACCCCATGCGCCGACAGGACGCAGATCGCTCCCTGCGGGACCTCGTCCTCGTGGTCGACGAAAACCGCGCCGAGGCTCTCCAGCCGGCGGACCACGTGGTCGTTGTGGACGATCTGGTGGCGGACGTAGATCGGCGGGCCATGCTGCTCCAACAGGCGCTCGACGATCTCGATCGCGCGGTCGACGCCGGCGCAGAACGACCGAGGGGCCGCAAGAAGAACCCGCCCGCTCACGTACTTTCGCCTCCGGCGAAAGTACTAGACAAGGCCCGTAGGGCAGATCGAATGTCGACTAGCGCTCGGGCGGTGGCCGCAGGCTGCCGCGCGAGCGCGGAGACCAGCTTCGCCGGCCGCAGACGTCCCGACGAAGTGACCGCCTCGGCGAGCGGGCCGAGGGGACGCGCAGGCGTGTCCGACACCACCCGTACGCAGCCGTCGAGACGGCCGGTGGCGGCGAGGATCCCGCTCTCCATGTCGACCGCGTCGGCGCCGGTCTGCGCCCGCAGCCTGTGACGCTCCGCCGGGGCGTCCGCCACGCGGTCGATCGCGAGGATCGTCCCGGCTCGTGCGCCCGCGATCCCGAGCCCCTCGCCCTCCCAGAGCACCCTCCCGTCCTCGGCGACGACGCGCGTGGCGTCGATCACGGTGCCGACCTCGAGGCCGTCGAGAGCGCCGGCGATCCCGAACGAGACGATCCGGCCGGCCGGGACCCCGCGCGAAGCGCCGATCCCGACGACGGCCGTGTGGAAGCCTGCCCGCCGGGCGGCGCGGGCCTCCGCCGCAGTCGCGCAGGCTGCTACCCGGTCAGCGTCCAAGTCATGCTCCGCACGGTCTCCTTCACGCTCGACGTCGCCTCGTAGGCGGCCGAGGGCTCGAACCCGGAGTGGATGCCGCAGTGCTCGCAGCGCGGGTCGTTGCCGGGGCCGTAGGCCTCCCACTCGATGTTCTCGAGCAGCGCCTCGTAGGTCGGGAAGATGCCGTCGGTGAGCAGATAGCAGGGCCCCTTCCAGCCGTAGGGGTTGCGCGTGATCGAGCCCCACGGAGCGCACGGGAGCTTCCGGTCGCCGGTGAGGAAGTCCTGGTAGATCGGGCTGGCCAGCCAGCGGTAGCCGTGCTTGCGGACTGCCGCGCGGATCTCGCGGAACTTCGCCTCGTGTTCGTCGCGCGTCATCGTCAGCGCCGGATCGATCTGCGAGTACTGGTAGCCGGGCGCGATCAGCATCCCGTCGATCCCGACATCGTGCGTCAGGTAGCCCATCATCTCGATCACGTCCTCGACCGAGGTCTCCTTGAAGATCGTCGTGTTCGTCGTCACGCGGAAGCCGGCCTCGCGCGCCTTCGAGATCGCGTCGACCGCGATGTCCCAGAGGCCGGGGTAGTCGCAGATGTAGTCGTGGATCTCCCGCATGCCGTCGAGGTGAACGACGAAGGTCAGCCGCGGGTCGGGCTTGAAGACGTCGAGGTACTCGGTCAGCTTGAGGGCGTTCGTGCAGAGGTCGATGTTCTTCCGCAGGTCGAGCATGCCCGCGACGACATCCTCGATCCCGTTGTAGATCAGAGGCTCGCCGCCGCAGATCGAGACGACCGGCGCCGGGCACTGGACACCCGCGTCGATGCACTCGTCGACGGAAAGACGCGCCTTGTTCGACTCGTACTCGCGGATCTTCCCGCAGCCGATGCAGGCGAGGTTGCACGCGAGCGTGGGCTCGAGCATCAGCACGAGCGGGTAGAGCTCGCCCTTACGCTTCTGGGCCGCGACGTAGCGGCCGATCTGGACCGTCGAGCGCAGCGGAAACTTCATCCGTTCAACCTTTCTCGTTGGCGGCCGAGGGCCATGAGCGGGAAATGGAGCCGGTAGAGGTGGTAGCGGATCATGAAATCAGTCGGGAAGCCGGTTCCGGTGTACTGCGTCTCCGTCCAATCGCCGTTCGCCTCTTGCTCCGCGCAAAGGTAGTCCGCAGCTCTCCGCGCCGAGTTTCCTGTGGCCACGCCTGCCGCCGCGTAGCCTAGTAACGCCCACGCCGTTTGTGAAGCCGCCGGCGTGCCCTGGCCCCGCATGGCGGTCTCATGGTAGGAGCGGATGTCCTCGCCGAAGCCGCCGTGCTCCTGCTGGACGGAGTCGAGCCAATCGACCGCTTTGCGGATCACCGGATGGGCGGGCTCGAAGCCGCAGGCCTCGAGCGCCGGGAGAACGGCGCCGGTCCCGTAGATGTGGTTGACGCCCCAGCGACCCCACCAGGAGCCGTCCCACTGCTGCTCGCGGACGAGGTACTCGAGGCCGCGGGCGACCGCGCTTCCGTAGCGCTGTTCCCGCGCGAGCGCTTCGAGTGCGTGCGCCGAGACGTCCTCGCTCGGCGGGTCGATCACGTAGCCGAAGTCGCAGAACGGGAGCTTGTACAGCCAGTAGCTCGAGTTGTCGGCGTCGAAGGCCCCCCAGCCGCCGTTCGCGGACTGCATGCCCTCGATCCAGTCCAGCCCGCGGCGCACGGCGTCCTCGCCCAGCTCGAGCTCGCGCAGGGCGAGCGCGACGACGGCGGTGTCGTCGACGTCGGGGTAGAGGTCGTTCTCGAACTCGAAGGCCCAGCCTCCGGGGGTCAGGCTCGGTCGCCGAATCGCCCAATCGCCTTTCGCGGTGACCTCTTCGTTCAGGAGCCACTCGCCGGCTTTCCTCAGCTGCGGATGGTCGGGCGCGAGGCCGGCGGCGCGGAGCGCCAGCACGGCGAGGCCCGTGTCCCAGACGGGCGACTGGCAGGCCTCGGGCCGGAGGCGGTCGTCGTCCTGGACGATGAAGTCGCCCCAGCCCTCGACCGCACGGCGGAGGGTGGCGTCCTCGAAGCCACGGCCGAGGGCGGCGAGCATGACGATCGACCAGACCCACGGCGGCTGGATCCCGCCCCACGAGCCGTCCGCCTCCTGGCGCTCCTTCACCCAGCGCTCCGCCGCCGCGATCGCCCGGCGCCGGAGCGGCGTCGGCCGGCCGGGCGGGCGGGACTCGCCGGGGCGCGCGCCGATCTCGCGCAGGTCGAGGTCGACCGGGCGCACCGGGCGGAGCGCCCAGACGACCGAGAGCGGTACGACGGTCTGGCGGGCCCAGCAGGCGAAGTTGTAGATCGAGAACGGCGCGCTCGGCGGGAGCAGGATCATCTCCGGCGGGATGGGGACGATCCGCTGCCACGGCCACTGGCCGAGCAGGGCCATGAAGCACTTCGTGAACACGCGGCTGCGCCCGATGCCGCCGGCGCGCTTGATGTAGGCGAGCGTCCACTCGCCCGGGTCGACGCCGGCCAGCTTCAGCGCGACGTAGGACTCGATCGTCGTCGAGAGGTCGGCCGGCCCTTCCCACCAGTTCGACCAGGTGCCGTCGTCGCGACGGCGGGCGAGGATGTCGTTCGCGAGGCGCCGGTCTGTCTCGCGGTCCCGCAGGCCGAGGACGTGGAGCCAGAAGAGGTGCTCGGCGATCATCGTCGCGTTCGACTCCAGTTCGCCCACCCAAAAACCATCGGGGTGCTGGAGCTCGAGCAGGCGGCTGGTCGCCCGGTCGACGGCCTCGTCGAGGCGGGAGAGCTCCTGGACGGCGGTCATCTCGTCAGAGCCTCCGCAGCGGCGACGCCGCTCCGCACGGCGGCCTCCATAGTCGCCGGCCAGTCGGAGGCGGTCCAGGCGCCGGCGAGGTAGACGTTCCACCTTGAGGTCGTCATCGGCCACCGAAGCGTACGCGTCCCCGGCCGGGCTGCGAAAGTCGCGCGCGGCTCGCGGCTGACGCGCGACCACAGGAGCTCGGCGTGGCCGAGCCGCTCGCGGAGCGCGTCGGCCATGGTCTCGACGAGGCCCCGGCCCCGCAGCTCGAGCAGGTCCGGGACGCCGCTCGAGACGACGGTCAGGTACTGACCGTGGTCCGGCTCGTGCCCGGTGAGCGCCCCGCGGTCGAAGACCCAGTGCGCGGGCGAGTCGAGCAGCGCCGCGAGGCGGTGATGGAGCAGCGGGCGGTCGAAGAGCAGGTGGACGCTGACGATCGGCGAGTCCTCGAGCGCCGGGGGATCCCGGCCGAGGAGCCGAGCCGCCTCGGGTCCGGGGACTGCGAGGATCACCGCGTCGGCGTCGAGGTCGTCGAGCGACTCGACCCGCGACTCGAGCCGGACCGCGTCGCCGAGAGCCTTCCCGGCCGCCGCGCCGTGTATCAGGCCGAGCGGCTCCGTCGGGAGGAGCAGGTCGCTCGCCCCGCGCCCGCCGAAGAACGCCGTCTTGACGGTGAAGATGCCGTAGTCGGCGCCGGCGAGCTCGCACGGCAGGTTCAGCGCCGGGCGGATGAAGACGTCCCAGAAACGGTCGATCTCCGGCTGCCGTTGTCCGCGGGCCCGGAGCAGGTTCGCAAAGGTCTCTTCACAGAACGCTAACGGTGACAGGCCCCGTAACGAAAGCGTTATGCGGGCGATCCGTAGGCGCGCGGCGAGCGGTAGGTGCCGGTAGCCGAGGAGACGCAGGCCGGGGCCGATCGTCGCGGCCCGGCCGCGCTCGTCGATCACCGGCAACCGCAGCGGCTCACGGCGGAGTGCCTGTGCCTTGCCGATGCGCGCGAGGAACCGCCTGTAGGCCGTGAAGCAGCCGAGCGCGATGTGCTGGCCGTTGTCGGGCGGCGGCGGGGGATCGCCTTCGCGCTCGGGGAGCGTCTGCACGGCACCGCCGAGCGACGGCCGGGCCTCGTGGAGCACGACCTCGTGACCCGCGTCGACGAGCTCGAGCGCCGCCGAGAGCCCGGCGAGTCCGCCGCCGACGACTGCGACGCGCCGTCGACTCACAGGAAGGAGCCGGCGACGATCCGCAGCTTCGTCGGCAGCGACAGACGCGGCGGGCCGTCGAAGACGTCGTAGCCGCTCGCCTCGATCCGCTCCAACGTCGCCCGGTAGAGGCCCGCGAACGTGCCGACGCAGGCCGCGCTCCGCCGGTCGAGCGAGCGAAGCAGGGTGAGGCCGTCGTCGAGGTAGGCGCGGGCCCGCGCGCCCTGGTAGGCCATCAGCGACTGCCACGCTGGGGTGACCCGCCGGGCGGCGATGTCCTCCTCGGTGACGCCGTGGGCGGCGAGCTCGTCCTGCGGCAGGTAGACGCGCCCGAGCTCCCAGTCCTCGCGGACGTCGCGCATCACGTTGATCAGCTGGAGCGCGATCCCCAACGTCTCCGCACTCTGGGGCCGGTCGGCACCGTAGACGCCGATGCAGGCAACGCCGACCGCGCCGGCGACGTGCGCGCAGTAGTCCCGGAGCTCGTCGAAGCTGTCGTAGCGCTGGCGGTCGAGATCGATGAGGCCGCCGTCGACGAAGTCGTGGAGTGCCTGGGCCGAGATCGGAAAGCGGGTCCGGGCATCTGCAAGAGCGAGCCACATCGCGTTGTCGGGCGGCGGCTCGTCCAGACGGCGGTGTAGCTGGTCGAGGCGCGCGCGCTTTTCGTCCGGCGGGGCCTCGCCGTCGGCGATGTCGTCGACCTCGCGTGCGAACGCGTAGATCGCGGCGATCGCCCGCCTCTTCGCCTTGGGTAGCACCATGATCCCAAAGGCGAAGTTGCGCGCACGGTCGCGCGTGAGCCGCTCGACCTCGGCGTAAGCCTGCTCCACCTTCACGCGCGAAGCGCCTCCCGTGCGAGCCGGAGTCGCGAAGGTCGTGGCCGCCGCGTGAAGATGTCCCATCCAGCCTCTTCGAGAGCGTCCAGCGCAGCCAGCCCGCCGCGCGCGAACAACCCGACCGCGCGACCGATCCGGCCGCCGATCTGCTCCCGCAGAGTCCGGCCTGCGCCAAGCAGGTCGCGCGCACGCGTCGCCTCGAAGCGCAGCAACGCCGTCAGGGGCTCGTTCGGGCGGTCGAGCATGGTCACCTCGAAATGACGACGCTCCTCGGCGGGGAGGTAGATCCGCCCGAGCGCAAGGTCCCGAGGGACGTCCTGGAGGAAGTTGACCAGCTGGAGGCCCGTGCAGACGTCGTCGGAGGCGGCGACCAGCTCGGCGTCGTCCGCCAGCCGGAGGACCCCGAGCACGAGGCGGCCGACCGGGTCGGCAGAGTGGACGCAGTAGCCCTTCAGATCATCCCAGGTCTCGTAGTCCGAGATCTGTTGGTCCATCCGGTTCGCCTCGATCAACCGAAGGAAGGGCTCTCGCGGCAGATCGAACTCGCGGATCGTCGGCTGCAGCTGTTGCATGACGCGCCAGCTGGGCTGGTCCGCAGCGCGACCGGGCAAAGCCCGGCCGCGCGCGACCTGCTGGGGTTGGTCCGCAGCGCGACCGGGCAAAGCCCGGCCGCGCGCGACGTGCTGGGGTTGGTCCGCAGCGCGACCGGGCAAAGCCCGGCCGCGCGCGACGTGCTGGGGCTCTCCCGCGTAGCAGGCGTCCACCTCGCGCTCGAGCTCGTCGAGCAGGGCGAGCCGGTCGCCCTCGGCCTCGTCGCCGAGGATGTCGACGAGGCGCGCGAACCCATAGACGGCGCGCAGGTGCGGCCGCAGCGCGCGCGGGAACAGGAACGAAGCGACCGGGAAGTTCTCGGTCCTCGCGCGGGCGGTGAGCTCTTCCAGTTCCCAGCGCGACCGGGCAAAGCCCGACCGCGCGCGATCACCTTGGCCGGGATCCATGTGTCCTACGATTGCCGAGCCCCCTTGCCGCGTCAAACCGAGCTTGTTTAAGCTGGCCCAGGTGAGCAGGGGGGAATCCGACTGGCTCCGCCGCTCGGCGGTCGGGGGCATCGAGCAGCGAAACGGCGCCGTGGTCGTGCACCTCGCCGGTGAGATCGACCTCTACAACGCCGCCGACGTCGGTGCAGTGCTCGCGGACGTTGCGGAGTCCGAGCCGGATCGGGTCGTGGTCGACCTCGGCGCAGTCGACTTCGTCGACTCGACTGCGCTCGGCACGCTGATCGAGGCCCGGAAGCGCCTCGCGAGCGCGCGGCTCGTCCTTGCCGCGCCCCGGCCCGACGTTCGTCGCGCGCTCGAGGTCGCCGGGCTGATCGGCCACTTCCCCGTTCACGACTCGGTGGACGCCGCACTCGCGTCATAGACAGGTTTTCCACCACCAGTGCCTGGCTGAAGGTGTGCCGCATGTGTGACGGTTCGTCCCCATGAGAGCGATGGTGCTGGACGCGCCCGGGCGGCCGCTGCGCGAGGCCGAGCTGCCCGAGCCGGACGCAGGCCCGGATCAGGTGCGGCTGGAGGTGCGTGCCTGCGGGGTCTGCCGCACCGACCTGCACATCGTCGACGGCGAGTTGCCCAACCCCGAGCTGCCGCTCGTCCTGGGTCACCAGATCGTCGGGCTCACCGAGGACGGCCGGCGGCTCGGCGTTCCCTGGCTCGGCTGGACGGACGGCACGTGCCGCTACTGCCGCAGCGGCCGCGAGAACCTCTGCGACCGCGCGCGCTTCACGGGCTACGACCTCGACGGCGGCTA
>JBKPCT010000242.1:0-4963 GCA_046727515.1 Actinomycetota bacterium
CGCACGCGTGTGACGCCGCCGTGCCGAGATGGTGAAGACGGAGGCCGCACCTACAATCAACCCGTGCGGACGAGCCCGGAGATCCGTGAAGGCTTCCTGTCCTTCTTCGAGGAGAAGGGCCATCTGCGCTGCCCCTCGTACTCGCTGATCCCGCGTCCGGGCGACCACTCGACACTGCTCACCTCCGCCGGCATGCAGCCGCAGATGCCCTACTTCCTCGGCCGCGAATCGCCGCCGGCGCCGCTCACGGCGACGGCGCAGAAGTGCTTCCGGACCGTCGACATCGACGAGGTCGGGCTCGACACCTATCACCTGACCTTCTTCGAGATGCTCGGCAACTTCTCGTTCGGCCGGTACTTCAAGCAGGGCGCGATCGAGTACGCGACCGAGTTCATCCGCGAGCGGCTGAAGCTCGACTGGGACCGGATCTGGGTCAGCGTCCACGCCGGGGACCCCGAGCTCGGCCTCGGGCCGGACGAGGTCGCGATCGGGCTCTGGGAGCAGGTCGGGCTGCCGCCGGAACGGATCGTCCGGCTCCCGTCCGCGGAGAACTTCTGGTCGGTGGGCGGACCGGGGCCGTGCGGGCCGGACTCGGAGATCTACTGGGACTGGGGCGAGGAGACGGGCTGCGGGGAGGCCGACTGCAAGCCAGGCTGCACGCGCTGCGAGCGCTTCCTCGAGTTCTGGAACCTCGTCTTCATGGAGTACGAGCTCCACCCGGACGGGACGCTGACCGCGCTCCCGACCCAGAACATCGACACGGGACTCGGTCTCGAGCGCACGGCGCGAATCGTCCAGAACGTGGCCTCGGTCTATGACACCGACGGCTACCAGCGGATCATGCGCTGGATCGCGGAGACGTCCGGTGTGGCCTACGGCGATTCGGCCGATGCGACGAAGGCGCACCGCGTGCTCGCGGACCACGGGCGCGGGATGACCTTCATCGTCGCGGAGGGCGTCACCCCCTCCAACGAGGGCCGCGGCTACGTCCTCCGCCGGATCATCAGACGCGCCGTCCAGCACGGGCTGCGGATCGGCATGCGCGGGCCGTTCCTTCCCGGCCTCGCCGACACCGTGATCGAGCAGATGGGCGATGCGTACCCTGAGCTCCCCGATCACCGCGAGCAGATTCAGCGGATCCTCGGTGCCGAGGAGGAGCGCTTCGGCGAGACGCTCGAGCGCGGGATGAAGCTCTTCGAGGAGGCTGCGGCGCAAAGCGCGATCTCCGGCGAGGACGCCTTCACGCTCCAGGCCACCTACGGCTTCCCGATCGAGCTGACAGTCGAGCTCGCCCGCGAGCGCGGGCTGACCGTCGACGAGGACGAGTACACCCACCTGATGGACGAGCACCGCGAGATCTCGCGTGCGGGCGGCGGCAGGGGGGAGGATCAGCGCGCCGCCGCCTTCGCGGAGGCGGCCGGGTTCAAGACCGACTTCGTCGGCTGGGAGAAGACCGACGTCCTGACCCAGATCGGCGCGCTCGAGGAGCTCGGTGACGGCCTCTTCCTCGCCAAGCTCCGCGAGTCGCCGTTCTACCCGGAGGGCGGGGGACAGGTCAGCGATGCCGGCGAGATCGAGAAAGAGGACGGCAGCCGTGCCGTGCTCCGGGCCGCCTACCGGATCGACGACGACCAGGCGCTCCTCTTCGAAGGCACCGGCTCCAACGGGTCTGCGTTCGCCGTCGGCGACCGAGTGCGAGCGGTCGTGCCCTGGAGCGTTCGCTTCCCGACGATGGCCAACCACACCGCGACCCACCTCCTGCACGAGGCGCTGCGGGCCCGGCTCGGCGACCACGTCAAGCAGGCGGGCTCGGCGGTCCGGCCGGACAAGCTCCGCTTCGACTTCACGCACCCGCAGGCGCTGACCGCCGAGGAGCGCGCGGCGGTCGAGCAGCGGGTCAACGAGGCCGTCTTCCGCAACCACCCTATTCGGACGTACATCGTCCCGATCGAGGAGGCGCGCACGCTCGGGGCGATGATGCTCTTCGGCGAGAAGTACGGCGACGAGGTGCGCGTGGTCGAGATCGACGGCGTCTCGCGCGAGCTCTGCGGCGGGACGCACGTGCGCGCGACCGCGGAGATCGGCCCGTTCGTCCTTCTCGGCGAGAGCTCCGTAGGATCCGGCGTCCGCCGGATCGAGGCGGTGACCGCCGGCGAGGCGTATGCCTACCTGCACGCCCGCGCGCAGGAGGCGGACGAGCTGCGCGCAGAGCTCGAGCGTACCCGCAAGGAGGCGAAGAAGCCCGCGCGTAGCGCCGAGGTGGACGTCGTCGTGCAGGACCGAGAAGGCGACGTTGTCCTGATGGAGGTCAGGTCATTGAAGGGCGGGGCGTTGCGCGATCTCTCCGACCGGATCCGGCAGCAGGAGAAGGCTGAGGGTGCGATTGTTGCCTCTACTGACAATGGCCGCGCGTATCTCGTCGTCAATCTCGACCAGGCCCTCGTAGAGCGAGGCCTCGACGCAACCCAGCTCGTGCGAGAGCTGGGACAGCACATCGGTGGTGGAGGGGGCGGCCGACCGACCCTCGCCGAAGCGGGAGGACGTAACCCAGAAGGTGTGCGGGCGGCGCTCGAGGCCGGACGTAAAGCTGTGGCCACGAAGCTGACTCGGGGAGAGGATTGATCCTGTCCCCGAGACTGCCTCCTTGAAGGTACTCGCGCTCGACTACGGCGCCGCACGCACCGGTGTTGCCGTCTCCGACCCGACCGGCAGCGTCGCGCGCCCGCTGTGCGTCGTCGAGCGCGCCGCCACGAAGGCCGGGCTCGCGCGCCTTCGCGAGCTCGTCCGGGAGGAGGATGCCGAACGCGTGGTCGTCGGGCTGCCCCTGACGTTGCGCGGCGCCCGCGGCGAGCAGGCCCGCGAGACCGAACGCTTCGTCGAGGGTCTCCGAGCCGCCGTCGACGTCCCGGTCGAGACCTTCGACGAGCGGTTCACGACGATGCTCGCCGGGCCCGGTCCGGGAGACGACGCCCGTGCCGCCGCGCACCTGCTGTCGAGCTACCTCGAGTGGTCGAGCCGCCGAAGCTGAACCGCCCGAGTAGCCAGCAGGTGTACCGGCGCCGCCTCGTCGGGCTGATCGTGCTCTCGCTTGCGGCCGGCGCCGCCCTCTGGGCGGGGTGGACGGCGCTGAAGGACCGCAGCAGCGGCGCCCCGCCGACGACGGCCGTCGAGCGGCCGACGCAGATCCGCATCACGCTCCCGGAAGGGCTAACCGTGAACCAGATGGCCCTGGCCGCGGACGCCGGAAGCCGTCTGATCACCGCCGCCGGCTATCGACGCGAGGCGCGCAAGCAGCCGCTCCCAGCCGGGTTCGGCCAGCCGACGTCCCCGGAGGGGTTCATGTTCCCTGACACGTACTTCGCCCTCGCGACCGACCCGGCCGCCGCGCTCGTCGAGAAGCAGCTCGAGAACTTCCGGGCCAAGTGGGCGACGGTGGACATGCGCTACGCGCGCTCGAAGAACCTGACGAACTACGACGTGCTGACGATCGCCTCGATGATCGAGAAGGAGGTCGTCGTCCCTCGCGAGCGGCCGCTCGTCGCCGCGGTGATCTACAACCGCCTGCACCAGCGCATGCCCCTGGGGATCGACGCGACGCTCCGCTACGGCCTCGGGATCCCGCCGACGGAGGCGATCACGAAGCGGCAGCTCGCCTCAGACTCCCCCTACAACACACGCAGGTTCACCGGCTTGCCGCCGACCCCGATCGCGAATCCGGGCCTCTCCTCGATCCAGGCCGCCGCACATCCCGCCAACGTCGACTACGTCTACTTCGTCCGCAAGCCGGACTGCCGGAGCCACTTCTTCACTTCGAGCATCGACGCGTTCCTCGCCTACACCCGCAAGGGACTGACCGATTGCTGAGCGGGCGGACACGCCTCGTCGGCCTGATCGGCAACCCGGTCGCCCAGTCGCTCTCGCCTGCGATGCAGAACGCGGCGTTCGCCGCGCGCGGCCTGGACTGGGCATACCTGCCGCTGCTCGTCGAGGACGGCCGGCTCGCCGACGCGATCCGCGGCCTGTCCGCTCTCGGCTTCGTCGGGGCGAACGTGACGGCGCCGCACAAGCCGGAGGCGGCGAGGCTCGTCGAGAGCGAGCTCGGCTCCGTGAACGTGCTCGTCGTCAGGGACGGGCGCGTCGAGGGCCACTCGACGGACACGGCGATCCTCGCCGGCCTGCCCGCCGAGCGCCCCGCGATCCTCGGCGCCGGCGGCGCGGCGGCCGCATTCCTCGCTGTGCTGCCGCACGCGCACGTCTTCTCGCGGCGTGGGGAGTGGCCCCCGCAGGTCTCCCAGGCCGATCTGGTGGTCAATGCAACGTCGGAACGGAACGACGTCCTGGCGCCTCTGGGCCCCGGTCAGACGCTGATCGACCTTCCCTACCCAGAGACCGGGACGGGACGCGCCGCCCGTGAGGCCGGCGCGACGGTGATCGATGGGCGCGAGGTGCTCGTCGCCCAGGGCGCGGCGGCGTTCGAGCTCTGGACGGGTGTGCCCGCGCCCGTCGAGGTGATGCGCGCCGCCGTAGGCTTGGCCCCATGAGCTTGGAGCTCGCCACCGCAGGTGAGTCGCACGGGCCCGCGCTTGTCGCGATCGTCAGCGGGCTGCCCGCCGGGCTCGTGCTGGACAAGGCCGCGATCGACGGGGACCTGCACCGACGCCAGCAGGGCTACGGCCGCAGCCCGCGCCAGCAGATCGAGACCGACGAGGTCGAGGTCCTCGCCGGGCTGCGGCACGGACGGACCCTCGGGACGCCGCTCGCGCTCGTCGTCCGCAACCGCGACCACAAGAACTGGACGTGGGGAATGAGCCCGTGGCCGCCGGAGGGCGAGCCCAGCGGCAAGGGCAAGGAGCGAGTGACGCTCCCGCGGCCGGGCCATGCCGACCTCGCGGGCGTGCTCAAGTACGGCCTCGCCGACGTCCGGGACGCGCTCGAGCGGGCGAGCGCGCGGCACACCGCCGCG
>JBKPCT010000243.1:0-10605 GCA_046727515.1 Actinomycetota bacterium
ACCTACTCGGCGTACGCGCGCGGGGTGGACGATCTCTGGGGCATGTACCAGTGGCTCGACCGGGCACCGCGCGGGCGAAACGAGCCCGAGCTCCACGCCCCCCTCAGCCAACGATGGATCCGTCGGCACGACGAGTACGACAGCCAGACGCGGTCTCGGCGAGCTGCGACGGCGGAACTAGCGTGAGGCCGTGGTCGGGATAGGACCGCTGCGAATGGCTCGAACCCGGTACTACTGCGCAGCCTCATTGGACGGATACATCGCCGAGGCAGACGACACGATCGAGTGGCTCACCGGCTACGAGGGCCGCTACGAGGGGGACGGCGCGCAGCCGGTAGCGGGCGGATACGACGAGTTCTACGCCGAGATCGGGGCGCTCGTCAGCGGCTCGGTGACCTACGAGTGGATCCTCGAGCACATCGCGGGCGGCGGCGAGTGGCCGTACAGCGGGAAGCCCTGCTGGATCCTCAGCTCGCGCACACTGCCCGTGCCGGAGGGGGACGGGGTCGACGTCCGGATCGTGAACGCGCCGGTCGCAGACCTGCACGGCGAGATGCTCTACTCGGCGGGGGAACGCGACCTGTGGATCGTCGGCGGCGGCAACGTCGCCTCCCAGTTCGCGGATGCCGGGCTGCTCGATGAGGTGGCGGTAACGATCGTGCCGGTGGTGCTCGGCGAAGGCAAGCCGCTGTTCGACCGGCGCCCGCCCGGCGGCGCGTTGCAGCTCAGGGGCGTCTTTCCGCGCGCGAACGGGATGGTCGAGCTGCGCTTCGCGGTCAGGAGCTGAGCGCAGTCATGCGGGCAACGGCGATCGCATGGTGGCCGCGGTCCGCTCCGGCGTTCGTTGCCCGGGCCGGCGTCGACGCCTCGACGGCGGGCGTGTTCGTCGATATGCGCCGGGGCGTGCTGTGGGCCTGTGCCGTCCACCTGAACTTCCAGACGCCGACGGCGCTACGGGCTTTTGATCTGCGCACCGGCACGCTGCGGGCGAGCTATGAGCTGCCGGATCGCGGTATCTGCGCCGACATCGCCGTGGCGCACGGCGATGTCTACATCACCGATACAACGGATCCCACCGCGGCCACGCCGCTGCCCGGACGGATCTTGCGGCTGACGACTAGAACTCGACCGCGACCTCGTGGTGCCCGACGGGATCCGCATGCTCGACCCTGCTCGACTTCTGGTGATCGAACTGGGGGCCGGCCGTCTCACGCTCGCGAACTCGGGAGGAGGGAGAGAAAGCGAATGACGAACCACAGGACAGGAACGCGTGAAGACTGGCTCGCTCCGCGGGTCGAGCTGCTCGAGGCGGAGAAGGAGCTGACCCGCCGCAGCGACGAGCTCGCCCGCCGGCGGCAGGAGCTGCCCTGGGTTCCGATCGAGAAGGAGTACGTCTTCGAGACGGACAGCGGGAAGAAGACCCTGGCCGAGCTCTTCGATGGCCGCTCCCAGCTGCTCGTCTACCACTTCATGTTCGGCTTCGGGTTCCGGGTCGACGAGCAGAACCCGGGATGCACCGGCTGCTCGCTCGTCGCCGATCACTTCGACGGCGTCATCCCGCACCTCAACGGCCACGACGTGACCCTGGTGGCCGAGTCGATCGCTCCGCTCGAGGAGCTGCACCCGTACAAGGAGCGCATGGCCTGGCGATTCCCCTGGGTCTCGTCCCGCGGCAGCGATTCAAGTACGACTTCGTTGCCGCCTTCACCGAGGAGCAGCAGAGGAACGGTGCCGAATACAACTTCCGCCACGTGGACCAGCCCTTGCCGCAGCGCGAGGGGATGAGCGCGTTCGCGCTCGAGGACGGAGTCGTGCACCATACCTACTCCACCTACGACCGTGGAGTCGGGCAGCTCATGGGGATCTACCGGATGCTCGACCTGGCGCCGCTGGGTCGTAACGAGGAAGTCCCCGCGGCCTGGTGGCGCCGCCACGACGAGTACGACAACGCCGGCAGGAACTGACTGAGGCGGCGGGTATTTCGGCTCGAGCTGGCGGCATGCGCGCGGTGGTCGTGAACAACGCTTTGGAGCGTCGGGCTGTTGTCAAGTTTCATCCTTGGTTGCCAGTGTTGGCTACACAGTCCAGGCGAGAGGTGTCCTCGACCGCCTCGAGTGCCTATCCCCGAAGCTCCTTGTCCGACGTCGTGTGGCTTACGTAAAGATGATCTGCCCGCCTGCTGCCTTCTCGTAGAACTCGCCGACGTTGATGATGTCCTCCACCTGGGGGACGAAGTCGTCCATGGTGAGGCCGAACATGTCGACGGTCGCCTTGCAGGCGTAGAGGTGGACGCCGGAGTCGTGGACGAGCTGGATGAACTCGGTGATCGGCGGAATGTCGATCTTTTCCATCTGCCGCTTCATCATCCGGGTCGCGAGCGCGGAGAAGCCGGGGATCGCACCGATCCAGGTCGCCATGTGCATGCCGGGGTTGCCGACGGTCGCGACCTTGATCTTCTCGTAGCGGTCCTTGCGGATCGCGTCGAGGCCGAAAAAGGTGAAGAAGAGGTCGGCCTCGATGCCCTCCATGCGGGCGCCGTTGGCCATGATCAGGGCGGGGTAGATGCCTTCGAGCGACCCCTTGGAGACGACGATCGCGACCTTCTCGATCGTCGCGGGTTCGATTACGGCGAGGTCTGGTTTGTCGAGCAGTTCGGTCATCGTGTGCTCCTTCCTAGATGCAGCCCTTGGGCTTGGGGATGCCGCCGACCTTGGCGGCGAGCTTGGCGGGGCCCTTTGGGAAGAGCTGGTAGAGCTCTTTCACGGGGACGCCGGATTCCTTGCCGAGCGAGCGGATCGAGGGTGCGGTGCCGGTTGCGAGGTAGCGATCGCGCATGAACCGCACGACGAGCCAGTGGCGGTCGGTGAGCTCGGGGATGCCGTTCTCGCGCGCGATCGCCTCGGCGATCGTCTCGTTCCATTGCTCGGGCTTGGTCATGAAGCCCTCGGCGTCGACCTCGACTGGCGCATCTGCGATCAGTGTCATGGTCATCTCGTTTCTCCTTTCAGGCGGCGGCGGGCGGCTGCTTTTTGCCGGTCTTGGGCATCGCCGGTCCGAGGCCGGGGATGTCGCGTCCAGGCAGCAGGGCGTGCCAGTAGACCCACTGGAACAGCAGCTTGCCGATGTGGTTGAGCCGCGACTCGCGCAGGAGCGGCAGCCCGAACGCGGTCGGGAAGTGGCCGGGCAGTGGCTGAGTCTCGTAGTTGAAGTCGATCAGCAGCGCCTTCTGGAAGCCTGTCTCGATGAAGCAGTTGGCGTGGCCGTCGTAACCGGCCTGCAGCGCCTGGTCGTTGAAGTAGCGCACGACGTTGTCGGCCAGGACCTCGGCTTCGAAGTGGGTGACCGAGCCGGCCTTCGAGGTGGGTAGGTCGGTCGCGTCGCCGAGCGCGAACACGTTCGGCCTGACCGGCGTCTGCAGCGTCCGCTTGTCGGTGGGGACGAAGCCGAGTGCGTCTGCGAGGCCGGGTGAGCGCTCGAGGTAGGCGGCGCCGCCGTGCAGCGGGATGGTGACGAGTAGGTCGAAGTCGAGCTCGCGTCCGTCGTAGGAGGTGAGCTTGCCGCCGATCCCGTCGACCTCGCCGGCGTTGAACTCGGTCACCAGCTCGACATCCTTCTCGGCCAGCAGGCCGGCGAGATGCTCGGAGGCGATCGGCTTGGTGAAGGCGCCGTCGAGCGGCGTCGAGTACGCCAGCTCGACGTTGTCGCGGATTCCGCGCTCGCGCAGGTACCAGTCGGTCAGGAACGCGAACTCGAGCGGTGCGACCGGGCACTTGATCGGCATGTCGACCAGGTTCACGACCAGCCGGCCGCGGTCGAAGCGCGCGAGCGCTCTGCGCAGTGCCTCGGCTCCCTCCGGGGTGTAGAAGGTGAAGACGCGCTCGTTCCAGCCCGGGCCGCTCAACCCTTCGGTCTCCTCGGGCTGCAGACGGACGCCGCTGGCGACGATGAGTACGTCGTAGGGCAGCCGGCTGCCGTCGTCGAGCGCGACCTCGTTTTTATCGAGTGCGACGGATTCGACTTCGTGTTCGTGGAAGCGGATGCCGTTGCGGAGCTGGCGCCGGCGCGGGCGCGAGATCTCGTCCACCTCCGCAAGCCCGAAGGGGACGAAGAGTAGGCCGGGCTGGTAGACGTGCCGGTCGTCGCGGTCGACGACGTGGATCTCGGCCTCGTCTTGGTCGAAGCGGCGCCGCAGCCGGTTCGCGGTCATCGTGCCGCCTGTGCCGCCGCCGAGGATCACGATCTTTCTTGTCGTCACGTGGCTCACCTCCTCGGGTGTGCTGACAGCTTCACCGGGAGCCGTGTTCGCGCCATCGGGGCGGAGCCGGGTTCGGGCTGCGGACAACTACGCGGTTGGGTAGTTGTCCGCAATCGAGATCAGCGCCCCTGCGGATGTAGGCCGGCCCTGGTGGCGCGACGATTCGGGCGGTCAAGAGGAGGTCGACGCGACGTGACCGTTCAGCATCCGCTCCCTGATGATTTGGTCGAGCTGATCGCGCAGCGCTTCCGGGTGTTGAGCGAGCCGACCAGGATCAAGCTGCTCGATCGGCTGCGCGAGGGTGAGGCGAGCGTGCTCGAGCTGACTGCGGCGATCGGCACGACGGAGCAGAACGTCTCCAAGCAGCTTGGCGTCCTCAGGCGGGTCGGGATGGTCAGGCGGCGTAAGCGCGGCAACTTCTCCTACTACTCGATCGCAGACGACGGCGTGTTCACGCTCTGCGAGCACGTGTGTGGCAGCCTCGAGCGCGAGTTCGCGGCGTTGCACCAGTTGGCGGCCGGGTGAGGTGCATGGTGGAGCTCTTCCAGGCTGAGTGGTGTCCCGCGTCGCGCCGCGTCCGGCAACGCCTGACCGAGCTCGGCCTCGACTACGTCAACCGGCAGGTCCCGGTTGAGCGGGACGCGCGCACTGCCTTGGTCGGGGCGACCGGTGCCGAGAGCATTCCAGTGCTGCTGCTCGAGAACCGCTCCGCGGTCGTCGGTGAGGAGAATATCCTCGCCTATCTCGGCGAGCACTACGCCGACACGCAAGCGAGTGAGGCGCACCGTTGCAAGGCGGCGAAGGCATATGCCCGTCTCCTGGAGGAAGAGTGCGACTGCGCGCGAGCGCCTGAGCGCGAGCGGCCGGGCGCGCCCGCGGCGGCAGCGTAGATCCGCTGGACTGTCGGAGTCGCCGACGAGTGCACCGAGCGCTCCCCCGCGCCGAGCGCGAGCCGCATCTATCGTCACCAAAGTCAGCGCGCCGGAGACCACGACCGAAGGGAGAGTGAGATGAGACGAGTCGTTGCAGCCGAGTACCTGTCTTTGGACGGGGTCATGGAGGATCCCGGCAATGCCGGCGAGTACGAGCACCGCGGCTGGACGGTCCCGTACTGGAACGACGAGATCTCGGGGTGGCAAACAGACCAGCTGTTCGCGAGCGACGCGCTCCTGCTCGGCCGCGTCACGTACGAGGAGTTCGTCGCGTCCTGGCCGTTGCGGTCGGGCGACCCGTTCACCGACCGGATGAACAGCCTGCCCAAGTTCGTCGCCTCGACCAGCTTGCAGGAGCCGCTCGAGTGGAACAGCACGTTGCTCGAGGGCGACGTCGCCGACGCGGTCGCCAGCCTGAAGGAGCAGCCGGGCGAGGACCTCCTCATCTACGGCAGCGGCGCGCTCGTGAACACGCTGCTGTCGCGCAACCTGATCGACGAGTACCGGTTCATGATCTACCCGCTCGTGCTCGGACGGGGGAAGCGCTTCTTCCGAGACGACAACGATAAGCGGACGCTCGCCCTCGTGCGGACAGAGACATCGAACACGGGCGTGACGATGGTCGTTTGCGAGCCGGCCGCCGCTTGATCCACTTCAGTCGACGGGCCCTCAGCGACAGCGACATCGTCCTGGTCAAGTGTCTCGGCGATGAGTTTCCGCGGCGGTCGCGGTCGGGGCCGAGAGAGGGACATGCAGATGACGTGCCGGCGCGAGCGAGTGCGAGAGGAGGAACCGTGGGATGGGCTTTCAGGCGCACAGCGAGAACATCCAAGCGACAGGGGTCAAGCCGGGATTCGAGCGGCTGATCGAGACGGCTGGTGTGGAGCTCTGCGCGGAGTCGTTCGGCGACCCGGCCGACCCGCCGGTCCTGCTGATCATGGGCATCGGCGCCTCGATGCTCTGGTGGGAGGAAGGCTTCTGTCGGCTGCTCGCCGAGGGCCGCCGCTTCGTGATCCGCTACGACCACCGCGACACCGGCCGATCGACGACGTACGAGCCTGGGCGTCCTGGGTATACGGGCGCCGATCTGGTGGCCGACGCCGCGGGAGTGCTCGATGCCTACGGGATCCCGGCTGCGCACTTGGTCGGCGTCTCGGCGGGCGGCGGCTTGGCGCAGCTGGTCGCGCTCGAGTCCCCCGAGCGCGTGCTGTCGCTCGTCCTGATCAGCACGTCGCCAGCAACATCTGTCGACCGGGAGCTTCCTCCCCCGACCGAGGAGTTCGTGCGCTTCGTGCGGACGGCGGTCGTGGACTGGGCGGACGCTGGGTCGGTGATCGAGTACCTGGTCGAGTACCAGCGGGTGCTCGCGGGAGAGCGTTCCTTCGACGAGGCGGCAGCGCGCGAGCTCGTCCGTCGCGAAGTCGAGCGGGCCCGCGACTTCGCCGCCCGACGGAACCACGACTCCCTCCCTGGCGGCGAGCAGCCTCGGACGCCGCTGTCGTCGATCGCAGTGCCGACGCTGGTGATCCACGGCAGCGCCGACCCGATGTTCCCGCTCGACCATGGGCGTGGTCTGGCCGAGGAGATCCCCGGCGCTCGGCTGCTGGTGCTCGAGAGCGCCGGCCACGGCGTCGAGCGAGCCGACTGGCAGACCGTCGCGCGCGCGATTCTCGAGCACACCGCGGTACCGTCCGGGCCTAGCGCATGACGAGCGCGGCGAAGCAGACGACGGCAGCGGCCGAGGACGCGGCCTGGAGCTAGGCCGCCTCAGGCTGGCTCTTGCGCCGACCTAACACCAAAAGTGCGATAGGTCGTTCGGTCTGGAGTGGCGTATCCTCACGGCGACGTCACGAAAGGACTGGATGTGAAGGCCGTTCCCACGAGCGTTAGGAGACGTTGATGTCTGTTTCGAACTCGAACGCGTCGACGACGGCGGTGGTGGACGGCGCTGCGATTCGCCCGTTCCGCATCGAAGTTCCGCAGGAGGAGATCGACGAGCTACGGCGGCGCGTGCAGGCAGCGCGTTGGCCCGAGAAGGAGACGGTCACAGATGCTTCGCAGGGTGTACAGCTCGCGGCGATCCAGGCACTCGCCCGCTACTGGCAGACCGAGTACGACTTCGGGCGGCTGGAGTCGAGGCTGAGCGGCCTGCCGCACTTCATGACCGAGATCGACGGTCTCGACATCCACTTCATCCATGTCACGTCGCAGCACGAGGACGCGCTCCCGCTCCTGATCACGCACGGCTGGCCCGGCTCGATCGTCGAGATGCTGAACGTCATCGGCCCGCTCAGCGACCCGACCGCGCACGGCGGCAGCGCGGAGGACGCGTTCCACGTGGTCATCCCGTCGATGCCCGGCTATGGGTTCTCCGGCAAGCCGGACGAGACCGGCTGGGACGTCCCGCACATCGCCCGCGCCTGGGCGGAGCTGATGCAGCGCCTCGGCTACACGCGCTACGTGGCGCAGGGCGGCGACTGGGGTGCGCTGATCACCGAAGTCATGGGCGCGCAGGCGCCGGAGGGGCTGATCGGCATCCACACGAACATGGCCGGCGCCCTTCCACCCGAGATCTCGAAGCCGCTCGCGTCGAACGTCCTCGGCGCCGGCGACCCGGCCCCGACCGATCTGTCGAACGAGGAGCAGCGCGTCTTCGACCGTTTGACCTTCTTCTTCACGAAGGGCATCGGCTACGCGCTCGAGATGGGGAATCGCCCCCAGACGCTGTACGGGCTCGCGGACTCGCCCATCGCCCTGGCGGCCTGGATGATCGACCACGACGCCTGGAGCCTCGAGGACATCCAGCGGGCCTTCGTCCAGGAGCAGCCCGTCGGCAACCTCACGCGCGACGAGGTCCTCGACAACGTCACGCTGTACTGGCTGACGAATACGGGCGTCTCGTCGTCCCGCCTCTACTGGGAGAACAAGCTCGGCTTCTTCGACTTCAAGGGCGTCACCGTCCCGACGGCCGTCAGCGTCTTCCCGAACGAGATCTACCCGGCCCTTCGGGCCTGGGCCGAGCAGGCGTTCCCGAACCTCATCTACTTCAACCAGGTCGAGGCGGGCAACCACTTCGCCGCCTGGCAGGAGCCGGACATCTTCACCACCGAGGTGCGGGCCGGGTTCAGGTCGCTGAGGGGCACGAACGGTGGCCGTGATGACTAGTACGGTCGAAACCGCCACCGAGATCCGACCGTTCAGCGTCGCTATTCCCGACGAGGCTCTGGACGACTTGCGCCGTCGCATAGAAGCCAGCCAGTGGCCGGAGCGAGAAACCGTCGCCGACGACTCGCAGGGTGTGCCCCTCGCGACGATGCAGAAGCTCGCACGCCACTGGGCGACCGAGTACGACTGGCGTCGAGTGGAGGCGAAGCTGAATGGCCTGGCGCAGTTCATCACCGAGATCGACGGTCTCGACATCCACTTCATCCACGCGCGCTCGAAGCACGAGGACGCACTGCCGCTCATCGTCAACCACGGGTGGCCCGGCTCGATCATCGAGCAGCTGAAGATCATTGATCGACTGACCGATCCCACGGCGCATGGCGGCCACGCCGCGGACGCCTTCAATGTGGTGATTCCGTCGATGCCGGGCTACGGGTTCTCGGGCAAGCCCACGAGCACCGGTTGGGGGCCCGAGCGCATGGGCCGCGCCTGGGACATACTGATGAAGCGCCTCGGCTACGGCCGCTACGTCGCCCAAGGTGGCGACTGGGGCGCGTTCGTCGTCGACCAAATGGGCTTGCAAGCACCTGAGGGGTTGCAGGCCATCCACACCAACATGCCTGCGACCGTTCCGGCCGACGTCGACAAGGCGTCCCTGGCCGGCGACCCGCCGCCATCAGGTCTCTCGGCGGAGGAACGACGCGCCTACGAGCAGCTGATCAGGACGTACCCGCAGGTCGAATACGCCAGGATGATGGCCGCGCGCCCCCAGACTTTGTACGGCATCGCGGACTCACCCATCGGCCTGGCCGCGTGGCTTCTCGACCACAACGATGGCGATGGCCAGCCGGCCGCGGCCGTCGTCGCTGCTCTCGAGCGGACGACGAGCGACACGGGTGAACTGACCCGAGATGAGATCCTCGACAACATCACGTTGTATTGGGTGACGAACACGGGCGTCTCTGCTTCCCGACTCTATTGGGAGTACAAAGGTGGCTTCTTCAACGCGAAGGGCGTCTCGGTGCCTGTGGCGATCACGGTCTTTCCCGGCGAGCAGTATCAAGCGCCGCGGAGCTGGGCCGAAAGGGCCTACCCCAACCTCATTTACTTCAACGAAGTCGACAGAGGCGGCCACTTCGCTGCTTGGGAGCAACCGCAGCTCTTCAGCGAGGAGATCCGGGCTGCGTTCCGTTCACTGCGTTAGCAAGGAAGGCATCTGGGAGGCGGCTAGCGCCTTGTTCTGACAACAACACAGGAGGAAGCCATGAGCGCGACGGACACGGTGGCCACGTACGCCGGTGTTTCGACCCAACGAGTCACGGCCGGCAACGCGATCGAGTACGCGTACCGCGACCTCGGTGACGGCGATGTGCCGCTCGTCCTGCTGCAGCACTTCCGTGGCAACCTCGACAGCTGGGACCCCGCTCTCGTCGACGCGCTTGCCGCGGATCGACGGGTGGTCGCGTTCGACAACGTCGGCGTCGGCGCCACGACCGGCAGGACGCCGAGCACCGTCGAGGTAATGGCGCACGACGCCATCGCCTTCCTCGACGCACTCCAGCTTCAGCAGGTGGATCTGCTCGGCTTCTCGCTCGGCAGCTTCGTCGCGCAGGAGATCGCGCTCATCCGCCCCGACCTGCTGCGCCGCGTGGTGCTTGCGTCCTCGGCGCCCCAGGGCGCGGCGGGCATGCACGGCTGGGCACCGGAAGTGATCGGCGCGGTCGGTGCGCGGGAAACCACCCCAGAGGGATACCTGTCCGTCTTCTTCGCCCCCTCGGACACGAGTCGCGAAGCGGGGCAACAGGCCGCCGGGCGCATCTTCGGAGGAAGGACAACCGACCGGGACGAGCCGACGACGTGGCAGACGCGTCAGGCGCAGTACGACGCCGTCTGCGCGTGGGGCATCCCCAACCACTCGCTGCTCGAGCGAGTCGCCGCGATCGATCTGCCGGTATTCGTCGCGAACGGTGACAGCGACCCGATGATCCTCCCGCGGTACTCTCACCTCCTGGCCGGTCTCCTGCCGGACGCGCGCATCACGATCTACCCGGACTCGGCCCACGGCTTCCTCTTCCAGCACAACAGCCAGTTCGCAGCCGACGTCAAACGCTTCCTCGGCGAAGACTGACCCGGAGCGACGGGCGCGCTCGAGCCCTCGACGGCCACTGCAAGCTGCCATCCGTCGCCACTCGCGACATCGCTGCCGCCGCTTCGCGTCTGCTCCTCGACGAGAGCTGGAGCGGCGTCGCCGAG
>JBKPCT010000244.1:0-4145 GCA_046727515.1 Actinomycetota bacterium
GGTTGCAACGGGTGGCAACCGGTCGCAAATCGGATCGACGTGGAAGCCGCGGAAACAAGCCAAAACTGTTGCCGTGGGTTGCGACCGCTTGCCGTTGCGAGCGCATGGTAAGTAGGGGGTCGGCGGTTCGAGTCCGTCAGAGACTCGACAGGACGCCCGCCAATGAGTTTACGGACGAGACAACGGCTCATCCCGCCCTGATCCCGCACGAGGCTCCCGGGGATCCCCGCCGGCACCCGCAGATCCCCGCAACGCGCCGGGCTGAAAGGCCTGCTCCTGCCGGAAATCCCCGCCCATCCCCGCTCAGCCCGGCAGCGCCATGACCGGCCTGTCACGCCGGAGGTCGCGGGTTCGAGTCCCGTCGCTCCCGTAAAAGACCTGCAAATAGGCATCTCCTGCTTCCAGCAGGGCGCGAACGACCGCCGGCCTACCGATCCATCACGCGCTGACCCCAATGCGAGATCCCAGTCCGGTAAGGTGCTGGAAATCAGCATATTCTGTTGCTGGTCTAGGCGCCCGGCGGCCTCTCGCCCTCCGGTCATCCCGCGCAGATCCCGCAAGAGAATGCGCGGTTCGACCGCAGAGGGCTCAGGGTGCCTCGGGCGCAAGACGGTGTGTTAGGACGTCAGTGTGTCGGAAAACGCTGTTCTTCTTCCGCTGGACGGCGGCGAGCGCATCGAGAACCGACTCTGCGGGGAGATCGTGTTCAAGGCTCGTGCGGCGCAGACGGGCGGCTCGTTGACGGTGTTCGAGGCGGTGAACCTGCCGGGGCAGAGGACGCACCGACCGGCGCATTCGTATTCATCCCGCGCGGGAGCCGCACACATGGGAGGCGCGCGGCGACGAAGCCGTCCGCTTGCCGGTCGTGGTCGCGCCAGCGGGTCTCGAGAGTTTCTTCGACAGCACTGCAGCGGCAGGCGGTGGGCAAGCCGATGATGCGTTCGGCCGGTTCAGCGGCGACGACCTGAGAGTTCTCGGCCCGCCGCTCGCGGTGAGTCACCCGCTGTAAGCCGGCTCGCTCACGCGGACCAGCAAACTGGCCGGTACGGTCGCGGCGGTGCAAGAAAGCCGGCCGCGACGCCCCGCAGCCAGACGTTGCCGTGGCGATCGCGACGGAGCTCCCGCCGTTCAACCTCGCCCCGAACGGGCGAGTTCACAAATCCTGATCGCGCGGAAGAAGCCGTCCGGCATCTGCGCGTCGGCTCGCGGGCGTGCGCTAGCTGGACTGACGACACCCCACGCCTGGGAGACGGCACCGCGAGGAAGCGGCGACCGACGAGCTGCGATCTTGTTCGACCTCCTCGCTGCCCTTGCGGGAGATCGGTACCAGAACTGCGGCGCCGCTCGGCCGGATGGCGCGTCGTTCGCGCCGCGTGAATCAGACCTCGTCCGAGTCCAGAACGACTTCGTACAGCTCGACCGATGTCCGTCTGCCGGCGCCAGCAACCGGCGTCATCGAATTCATGTACTCGTCGACTCGCCGCAGATCCTCCTCCGTCTCGCAGAACATGAGGCTGGCGCCGCGCCCGTTCTCGCGATCGACGAGCATCAGACCACGCTGCACCGGCATTTCTGGCCTGCCCGTACCTTCTTTCATCCGCTGACGGATCTCCTCGATCGGGGGCTCGGAGCCTTCCACGGCCTCGAAGCGCGCAATCCGCATGTACATGCTGGACCTCCTCTTGCGTGAGCGGCAGCATCTTAGAAGACGGGAGCGCGGTCGCGCTCCCGTCACGCCGGCCGCTAACCGATGGCGTATGGATGCCGGCGGTCGGGCTTGAATCGATCGAGACGAAGCAGTAGTCGTTCGGGGCCGTCGCCCCAGGCCCGAAGGTGACCATGTGGGGATGCCAGCCGCGCGGGTTCTGGCGCGAGTCGCGGCCGCCGTGGATGGTCACGACAAAGGCTCGGTTGGTGTCGAGGTCGGCCCAGCCGAAGCCGACGACGAGGTTGGCGCGGATGAAGGCGTCCGGGTGGCGCGGGATCGGAGCTCCCGTCGTGAGCGAGAGCTTCGCCAGGTGCCGATGGTGCGCGGTCGCGCTGAACGAAGAGACCGCGAGATAGGGCGGCCCGGGGCGGCGGATGCCTTCGCAAGGAACGGCAAGACCACCGCTGCGATCAGCATTGCCGTCGAAAGCGTCAGGAAGCGAGAGGTCCGTTCTCGGCTCATTCACTCCTCCTTGGTTCTTGCGGCGCGGAGGAACGGTAAGTGCCGCTGGATTTCCTGCCTCACCATGTAGATGCTGACCCAGGCGGCCCTTGCGGCATGGCGCACCAGCCTTGTGCGCCCCAGCGCTCGACGCTCCCATGTCGGCGCGATTCCGCGGCCTGCTAGCGTCCGCTGGTTGCCTCTTCCACGCGGTCTCGGCGAGCCCGCAGCCATCGTCACCGGCATCTCCCGCGGCCTTGGCGCCGCCCTCGCTGGCGAGCTGCTTCGGCAGGAGTTCGCGGTTCTCGGTATCGGCCGAGCGGGCAATCCGGCACTCACCGGGGATCGCTTTCGGTTCGTGCAGTTCGACCTGGTTGACTCGGCGGGCATCGACGCAACGCTCGCGACCGCGCTGGAGGACCTGAAGGAGCGCAGGCCGTCGTCGGTCGTCTTGCTGAACAACGCGGCCACCGTGGACGGGGTCGGGACGCTGGGGGGCCTTGAGGCAGGCGCGATCACCTCCGCGCTGGCCGTGAATCTCACTGCAGCCGTGGCGCTCACCAACCTCTTCTGCCGCGTCTTTACCGATCCAGAGATGCCGCGGCGAGTCATCAACGTCTCCTCGGGCGCCGCGGAGACCGCGCTTCCCGGTGAAGGCGTCTACTGCGTGGCCAAGGCTGGCATGGAGATGCTGACACGGGCATTGGCGGCCGAGCAGCAGGCGCCGAGCTTCCGCGCAATCACCCTGCGCCCGGGCGTGATGGATACCGACATGCAGGTCTTCGCGCGCTCACAGTCAGCCGAGGTCTTGCCAAGCGTTGAACTCTTCAAGGGTTTTCATCACGAGGGACGGCTGGTAGCGCCGGAAGTGGTCGCATCGAAAGTCGTCAGCCAACTCGTCCTCGAGGACGTAGAGCACGGCCGCACCTATAGCTACCGGGAGCTTTAGGCGACCGAATCGCCGCCTGAGAAACAGGGGTCGGAGCGGCCCCGGGACGGGACGGCATCCCACACATACATCCTGCGTGTCTTCAAATCTCCGTCAGCCCGGAACCAGCAAGACCAGCCCTGTCACGCCGGAGGTGCGGGTTCGAGTCGTGACGCTCCCGTCCTGCTGAAATGCCTGCAAATCTGGCGTTGCGTTGTCTCGGAAGGCGTCAGATCTTTGTTCCTGGCCGAACCCAAGGCCCAACACGGCGATGCAACAGGCGAGGACGCTACGCGCCGGGTTGCGACCGTAGGCGCTGGGTGAAGCCCGTGTTCGGGGCGTGAATGTTCAGGATCCGGAGCTCACCGTCGCCGACGTTCCGGAAGCTGTGGATCGTGCCAACGGGCACTGCGATCCAAGTCCCGGCAGCCGCGCGGACGACCTCGTCGCCGAGGGTGAATTCGGCTTCGCCTTCAAGGATGTAGAAGGAATCGACGTGGTCGTCGTGCTTGTGCGGTTGCACGGCGAAGCCTGGACCGAACCACGCATCGACGGCCTCGAGCTCGGGGAGCTCTGCAAGCACGCGGTGGTGACGGGAACCACGGGGAATCTGCTCGGCCGTCAACGGGACCGACTCGCATCTCCGCCATCGGCTGAGTATTTCAGAGTGCGTTCGCGGGTCAGGTAGGCCGAACCTCGGCTGGCGAGCGTCCTCTCACATGAAGTCAAACCGCCGGATCTGGCGACTACACGCGCCCGCCTCCCGCACGCCTCCCGCTGCTTACAACTCGGACAACGAAGCATCCCGCGCTGATCCCCCACGAGGTCCCCGCAGGTGCCCGCAGGCGCACGGCAATCCCCGCAAGGCGAACTGCGAAACGCCCTGCTTGCGCCGAGAATCCCCGCCTATCCCCGCCTAGACCGGAGGCGCCATGACCGGCCTGTCACGCCGGAGGTCGCGGGTTCGAGTCCCGTCGCTCCCGCTCAAAGACTCCCCTGCAAAGGGTGCAGTTTCGTCGTTGCAGGGCTCGTCGAGCAGGTATGTCGCGTGCCCCACAAGTGCCCTAA
>JBKPCT010000245.1:0-9621 GCA_046727515.1 Actinomycetota bacterium
ACGATCAACTACCGCACGCTCAAGCCCGAGCGCGACGGCCTGTTCTGCGAGCGCATCTTCGGTCCGACGAAGGACTGGGAGTGCTACTGCGGCAAGTACAAGCGCGTCCGCTACAAGGGCATCATCTGCGAGCGCTGCGGCGTCGAGGTGACCAGGCAGAAGGTGCGCCGCGAGCGGATGGGTCACATCGACCTCGCCGCACCGGTCAGCCACATCTGGTTCTTCAAGGGCGTCCCGAGCCGCATCGGCTACCTGCTCGACATCGCCCCGCGCGAGCTCGAGAAGGTGCTCTATTTCGCCGCCTCGATCGTCACGAGCGTCGACGTCGAGGCCCGCGGGAAGGACCTGAATGAGCTCGAGGACAAGGTCAAGGCCGAGAGCGAGCGCATCGACGTCGACCGCGACGAGCAGCTTGCGGCCCTCGAGAAGCGCCTCCAGCGGCGCCGCGACTACTTCACGAAGGGCAGGGAGAAGGACTTCGACGAGGACGACGACTTCTGGACCCGCGGCCTCAACAACTGGGCGGAGGAGCAGGTGCTGCCGCCGCTCGAGGAGGCCCGGTCGCTCGCGGGCGGGCTCTTCGTCGAGATCGCTCCGGAGATCACGACCGAGGACTCGAAGAAGATCCGCGAGCGCGTCCACCAGTCGGCGATCCGCGACGACCGGAAGCTCGCTCCCCGCGAGTTCGAGTCGGTCGCGAACGCGGCCGTCCAGGTGCGCGAGGCGCTGGCGCCCCTCTACAGGGAGCTCGCCAAGGCGACCGGATCGAAGAAGGGCGCGGTCACCAAGCACATCAACCGCGTCGTCGAGAGTCTGCTCGACCCGAAGGCCGAGCTCTCCGAGGAGGACGCGGCGCTCGTCGCGTCGGTCGACATGAAGAATCTCGAGAAGGCGCGGGAGCTCGGTCAGGGTCTGCTCAGGGAGACCCTCGAGCAGGCCCCGCCGGACGCGAAGGACGAGGCGATCCGCAACGTCGCGAGCGACCTCTGCCTGAAGACCGACGGGAAGATCGCCAAGGAGGAGTACGACGCGATCGTCCAGTGGGTGCTGAAGGTGCGCGAGATGTACATGGACATCGAGTCGCGCCGGAACGATGCCCGCGAGGCCGCGGTCGAGGCCGTCCGCCGGCTGGAGACGACCTGGCAGCTCTTCAAGGACCTCGAGCCGAAGATGGTCGTCAACGACGAGCAGATCTTCCGCGAGCTGAAGGACCGCTTCGGCTCGCCGTACGGGTTCGGCGTGTACTTCCGCGGCGGGATGGGCGCGGAGTCGATCCGCGACCTGCTCAAGGACCTCGACCTCCAGGCCGAGGCCTCGGCGCTCCGCGAGACGATCCGCACCTCGAAGGGCCAGAAGCAGGCCCGGGCGATCAAGCGCCTGAAGGTTGTCAACGCCTTCATCACCTCGGAGAACAAGCCGGAGTGGATGATCCTCGACGCCGTGCCGGTGATCCCGCCGGAGCTGCGCCCGATGGTGCAGTTGGACGGCGGCCGGTTCGCGACGAGCGACCTGAACGACCTCTACCGGCGTGTGATCAACCGGAACAACCGCCTGAAGAGGCTGCTCGACCTCGGCGCCCCGGAGATCATCGTCAACAACGAGAAGCGCATGCTCCAGGAGGCCGTCGACGCGTTGTTCGACAACGGACGCCGGGGGCGCGCGGTCACGGGCCCGGGCAACCGGCCCCTGAAGTCGCTGTCCGACATGCTCAAGGGCAAGCAGGGGCGCTTCCGCCAGAACCTCCTCGGCAAGCGTGTCGACTACTCGGGTCGCTCGGTGATCGTCGCCGGGCCGAACCTGAAGCTGCACCAGTGTGGCCTGCCGAAGCTGATGGCCCTCGAGCTCTTCAAGCCGTTCATCATGAGCCGGCTCGTCGAGCGGAAGTCCGTCCAGAACATCAAGGCGGCCAAGAAGTACGTCGACTCGATGGTCCCCGAGGTCTGGGATGTGCTCGAGGAGGTGATCGCCGAGCATCCGGTGCTGCTCAACCGGGCGCCGACGCTGCACCGCCTCGGCATCCAGGCGTTCGAGCCGGTCCTCGTCGAGGGCAAGGCGATCCAGGTCCACCCGCTCGTCTGCCACGCCTTCAACGCGGACTTCGACGGCGACCAGATGGCAGTCCACTTGCCGCTCTCCGCGGAGGCGCAGGCCGAGGCGCGTGTCCTGATGCTGTCCTCGAACAACATCCTCTCGCCGGCCCACGGGCGGCCGCTGGCGACGCCGACCCAGGACATGGTCCTCGGCGGCTACTTCCTCACGTACGCCGAGCCGGTCGACAGGAAGGACGTCTCGCGGCTCGACGTCTCGAAGCTGAAGCCGGAGGACCGGCCGAAGCGGTTCGGGTCGGTCGACGAGGTCGTGCTCGCGCTCGAGAGCAAGCAGGTCCAGCTCCAGCAGCCGATCGAGTACCGGCGCGGCGGCGAGGTGCTCGTCACGACTCCGGGCCGCGTCGTCTTCAACTCCGCGGTCGAGCGCTCGGTCGCGGACGCGTTCCGCGGCAGCGGTGGCCAGGGCAACGGGGCCAAGCCGGCCGAGCACGAGTTCATCAATCGGACGCTCCCGAAGAAGGAGATGGACGCGTTGATCACCGAGCTCGCCGACCGCTACGGCGCGCACACGCTCGCCAGCGTGCTCGACACGATCAAGTCCTTGGGCTTCCGCTACGCGACCCAGGCGGGCGTGACGATCTCGAAGAACGACATCGTCATCCCGCGCGAGAAGGACGAGCTCCTCGCCGAGTACGAGCAGCGAGTCGCCGAGGTCGAGGGCCAGTACGAGCGCGGCCTGATCACCGAGGAAGAGCGGCACGAGAGCATCGTCAACATCTGGACCGAGGCGACCGACATCGTCGCCGACGCGATGGAGAAGACGCTCTTCGAGCTGAACCCGATCTACATGATGGCCAACTCGGGCGCCCGCGGATCGTTCAAGCAGATCCGCCAGCTCGCCGGCATGCGCGGTCTGATGGCAAACCCGAAGGGCGAGATCATCGAGCGTCCGATCAAGGCCAACTTCATGGAGGGCCTGTCTGTGCTCGAGTACTTCATCTCGACCCACGGAGCGCGCAAGGGTCTCGCCGACACGGCGCTGCGGACGGCCGACTCGGGCTACCTGACGCGGCGCCTCGTCGACGTCGCCCAGGACGTGATCATCAGGGACGAGGACTGCAGGACGAACGAGTTCGTCGAGCTGCCCATCTTCCTGCCGGAGGGTCTGAACCGAAGCCTGATCGGCCGGATCGTCGCGCAGGACGTCTACAAGCCGCTCGCTACCGGCAAGCCCGGCAAGACGAAGCTGGCCGAGAAGGGCGAGGTGCTGGACAACAAGCAGCTCCAGTCGATCGTCGCCGAGCTCGAGGGCTTGGAGATCGAGACTCTGCCCGTCCGCTCGGTGCTGAAGTGCAAGAGCGAGTACGGCGTGTGCCGGGCCTGCTACGGCATCTTCCTCGCGACCGGCGGGATGTGCGAGATCGGCGACGCGGTCGGGATCATCGCCGCGCAGTCGATCGGCGAGCCCGGGACGCAGCTGACGATGCGGACGTTCCACACCGGCGGTGTCGCCGGCGCCGACATCACGCACGGCCTCCCGCGCGTAGTCGAGATCTTCGAGGCCCGCAACCCGAAGGGTGCGGCGCGCCTCGCCGAGATCGCCGGCAAGGTGCATGTCGAGGACACCGAGCGCGGTCCGAAGGTCACGATCGAGCCGATCACGACGAAGGAGGACGCGGAGCCGAAGGAGTACCAGCTCCCGCGGCGCACGCGCCTGCTCGTCAGGACGGGCAACGAGATCGAGCCGGGCGACCCGCTCCACGAGGGGTCGCTGAACCCGACCGATCTGCTCGAGCTCCACTACCAGGCCGGACGCGGGTCGACCCCGACCGAGCTGTACCTCGTCCGCGAGGTGCAGAAGGTCTACAAGTCGCAGGGCGTCGACATCCACGACAAGCACATCGAGCTGATCGTCCGGCAGATGCTGAAGAAGGTCCGGATCGAGAACTCGGGTTCGACCGACTTCCTGCCGGGCCAGATGGTCGACAAGGTCGTGCTCGAGCGCGAGAACAAGCGCGTGAAGAAGGAGAAGGGCGAGCAGGCGACCTTCGAGCCGCTGATCCTCGGGATCACCAAGGCCTCGCTCGCGACCGAGTCCTTCCTCTCCGCTGCGTCCTTCCAGGAGACGACGAAGGTGCTGACCGACGCCTCGATCGAGGGGAAGGTCGACCGCCTGCTCGGCCTGAAGGAGAACGTGATCATCGGGAAGCTGATCCCGGCGGCGACCGGTCTCAAGCGGTACCGGACGATCGAGATCGGCCCCTCCGAGAGGGTGCCGAAAGAGGCGTACGAGCGCGAGACGCTGCTTGCGGCCCTCCAGGAGATCGGCTCCGACGGCGGCTCGATCGACCTCGCGTCGCTCGGCCTCGACTTCGGCGGCCAGCCCGACCTGAACGACGAGGGCAAGCCGCAGGAGGCCGGCGAGGCCGAGGAGATCCCCGAGGTCGACTCGCCGCTCGACGAGTAACGCTCACCGCGCGCTTCGCGCGCGGGTTCGCTCGCACGGGGGGAACAGCCGGTTCCCCCCGCGAGCCCCCCTCCCTAAGCCGTCGCACCCCAGCAACCATGCCGGCCGCGCCCGCCACGTCGGTCGCGGCGGCGGAAGTGGCGAGGGCCGCGGCCGCCATGTCGGCCGCGGCGTCGACAGCCAGGTTAGGCCCCGGCCTGGCCCTGGATTCCAAACGGCGGCTCGGCGGGAGGTGCGCCGATGCCGGCCGACTCTGCCGCGACGCGGCCCTTGCCGTTCTCCTTCGCGCGGTAGAGCGCGTCGTCGGCGCGCTGGAAGAACGCGACCGGGTCGTCGTGCGCGCGAAGCTCGGCGATCCCGGCCGAGAGCAGTAGGTGGCCGGCGTGCGAGATCGGCCTCGAGGACACGGCGGCCTGGATCCGGCGGTAGAGCTGCTCCGCGTCGGTCAGCGTCGACTCCGGAAGGATGACCGCGAATTCGTCGCCGCCGACCCGGCAGGCGATGTCGGCCTGGCGGACGACGTCCCGGACGCGTTCCGCGACCTCGGCAAGCACCGTGTCGCCGGCGAGGTGGCCGATGCGGTCGTTGATCCTCTTGAAGTCGTCGAGGTCGAAGACGATCAGCGCGAGCCGGCGGTTGTAGCGCTGCGCGCGCGCGGTCTCGCGCGCGAGCGTCTCGTGGAAGTAGCGACGATTGTGCAAGGCCGTCAGCGCGTCGAGGTCGGCCTGGTGGCGCGCCTCGCGGAAGCGGCAGGCGTTCTCGATCGCCGGCCCGGCCCGAAGTGCGAGCGCCTCGACCTCCGTCAGGACGCCGTCCTCGAAGGTGTGCCCGGGCCTCCGCGAGAAGACGCTGAGGAGGCCGAAGGTCTCCGGGTCGCCGCGGATCGGCACCGCGAGGCCTGTCGCGATCGCTGCCACGTCGCTGAGCTCCGCGTTCTCGCCGTAGTCGACGACGAGCGAGCGGATCTTCTGTCCGACCGGGACGCTTCCGAGCCCATACCCCTCCGCCTCTTCCGACGTGATCCCCAACGCCGTTGTGACGGGCTCGTCGTCCGGTCCGATCACGTTGATCAGTGCGCCATCGACGCCCGCGAGTGCACCCGCCGCGTCCAGCGTTCGGTTCAGCACCTCGTCGAGGTCGATCGTGCCTGCGAGCTCGCCGAGCAGCCGGCTCCGGCGGCTCTCTTCCTGAGTCCGCTCGAGCGCCACGGTCAGCTCCCGGCTCATCGTGTCCATGCGGGCAGTCAGCTCCTCGACAACCCGTGAGATCGTTTGCTCGTCCCGCTCGGGGGTCGGCTGCCTCGGGCGGCGAAAGAGCAGGACCGCGAGCAGCAGCAGCAGCAGCGTGATGCCGGCCGAGATGGCCGCCGAGACGAGCACGGTGTGCGTCACCGCGTCTGCCGCCGCATGTCTTCGCTGGTTTTGACCACGACCCTCTCCCGGGGAACGCTGCGCGCCGGCGCAACTCACCCGCTGCTCACTGTAATCGGATCTACGGCAAATGACCATCTCCTGCTGGGTCCTGCGCTTCCAGGAGCGGCGACGACCTTGCCTGAGCGGTTTTGCTACCATCGTGACTCGGGTTGGCGGTGGCATCGCCCCGCCGGCCTTTGTTGTGTGCAAACCCCTCTCCAGAAGGACCACGCAGGACTAATGCCGACCGTCAATCAACTCGTACGCAAGGGCCGCACCGCGCCGAAGGCGAAGGTGAAGACGCCTGCGCTACGCGGCGCGCCGCAGAAGCGCGGCGTCTGCACGCGTGTCTACACGACGACCCCGAAGAAGCCGAACTCGGCTCTGCGCAAGGTCGCGCGCGTGCGCCTGACAAACCAGATGGAGGTCGGCGCGTACATTCCGGGCGAGGGGCACAACCTGCAGGAGCACTCAGTCGTCCTCATCCGCGGCGGCCGCGTGAAGGATCTGCCGGGCTTCCGTTACAAGGTGATCCGAGCCGCGCTCGACTCCTCGGGCGTCGCCGATCGTAAGCAGGCCCGCTCCAAGTACGGCGCGAAGAGAGGCTCGTAACCATGCCGCGCCGCGCAGAGGTTCAGGTCCGGACGCTGGACCCGGATCCGATCTACAACTCGCGCCTGGTCACCCAGGTGATCAACCGCGTCATGACGGCCGGAAAGCGCTCGACCGCAGAGCAGATCGTCTACGGCGCCCTCGACAAGGTCGGCGAGCGCACCGGCAAGCCGCCGCTGGAGGTGCTCGAGCAGGCGATCAAGACGGTCACGCCGGTGCTCGAGACCCGTAGTCGCCGCGTCGGCGGCGCGAACTACCAGGTGCCCGTCGAGGTGCCGCAGCGGCGGGCGCGCACGCTCGCGATCCGCTACCTGGTCACCTACGCGCGCGAGCGCCGGGAGAAGGGCATGGACGAGAAGCTCGCGGGGGAGATCCTCGACGCAATGAATCAGCAGGGCGGCGCGTGGAAGCGGAAGGACGACATGTACCGCATGGCCCAGGCAAACAAGGCGTTCGCGCACTACCGGTGGTAACGATGGCAACTCAGGAAAAGGCCCGTACGGGCCTCGAGCGCGTCCGCAACATCGGGATCATGGCGCACATCGATGCCGGCAAGACGACGACGACCGAGCGGATCCTCTACTACACCGGCCGCACCCACAAGATGGGTGAGGTGCACGAGGGCGCCGCCGTGATGGACTGGATGGCGCAGGAGCAGGAGCGCGGGATCACGATTACCTCGGCTGCGACGACGGCGTTCTGGCGCGATTTTCGGATCAACATTATCGATACGCCCGGGCACGTGGACTTTACCGTCGAGGTCGAGCGCAGCCTGCGTGTCCTGGACGGCGCGATCGCGGTCTTCGACTCGGTCGCGGGTGTCGAGCCGCAATCGGAGACGGTCTGGCGGCAGGCAGACAAGTACCGGGTGCCACGAATCGCATTCATCAACAAGATGGACCGCACCGGCGCCGACTTCTTCGGCTCCGTTCAATCGATGGTCGATCGCCTGGGCGCGCACCCCGTGCCGGTGCAGCTGCCGATCGGTCAGGAGGAGCACTTCCGCGGGGTCGTCGACCTCGTCGAGATGAACGCCGTGATCTGGAAGGACGACCTCGGCACCGAGTTCGAGACGACTGAGATCCCGGCAGAGCTCCTCGAGCAGGCGCAGGAGTATCACCACCAGCTGATCGACTCGGTCGCCGACCACGACGACGAGCTGCTGGAGACCTACCTCGAGAACGAGGAGGCGGTGACGCCGGAGATGCTGAGGCGTGCCCTTCGCAAGGCGACGCTCGACATCACGGTCACGCCGGTCCTGCTCGGCAGCGCGTTCAAGAACAAGGGCGTCCAGCCGCTGCTCGACGCCGTGATCGACTTCCTGCCGAGCCCACTCGACGTTCCGCCGATCCACGGCGTCGACCCGCGCACCCAGAACGAGCTCTCGCGCCGCCCGGCACTCGACGAGCCCTTTTCCGCCCTCGCGTTCAAAGTCATGTCCGACCCGTATGTCGGGAAGCTGACGTACATCCGCGTCTACTCGGGCCAGATGAAGCAGGGCGACCGGGTGATGAACACGACGACGGGCAAGTCCGAGCGCGTCGGCCGTATCCTGCAGATGCACGCGAACCACCGCGAGGAGCGCCAGGAGATCGGCGCGGGCGAGATCGCGGCCGTCGTCGGCCTGAAGGCGACGACGACCGGCGATACGCTCGCGATCGACACGGCCCCGATCCGGCTCGAGTCGATGACGTTCCCAGAGCCGGTGATCTCGGTCGCGATCGAGCCAAAGACGAAGAGCGACCAGGACAAGCTCGGCAACGCTCTCCAGCGCCTCTCGGAGGAGGATCCCACGTTCCGCGTGCGGACCGACGAGGAGACGGGGCAGACGCTCATCTCCGGGATGGGCGAGTTGCACCTCGAGATCATCGTCGACCGCCTGACGCGTGAGTTCAACGTCGACGCGAACGTCGGGCGGCCGCAGGTCGCCTACCGCGAGACGGTCGGAAACGCCGTCCAGCGGGTCGAGGGCAGGTTCATCCGCCAGACCGGCGGTCGCGGCCAGTACGGGCACGCGGTGATCGACCTCGAGCCCACGAAGCCGGGCGAGGGCTACGAGTTCATCGACAAGATCGTCGGCGGCAAGATCCCGCGCGAGTACATCCCCTCGGTCGACCTCGGCATCCAGGAGGCGATGGAGTCCGGCGTGCTCGCCGGCTACCCGGTCGTCGACGTCCGCGTCACGCTCCTCGAGGGCTCGTACCACGACGTCGACTCGAGCGAGATGGCGTTCAAGGTCGCCGGCTCGATGGCCTTCAAGAATGCGATGCAGCGGGCGAAGCCCAAGCTGCTGGAGCCGGTCATGGCCGTCGAGATCGTCACGCCCGACGAGTACCTCGGCGACGTGATGGGCGACCTCAACTCCCGCCGCGGCCGAGTCGAGGGCCTCGAGCCGCGCGGCAATACCCAGGCGATAAGGGCCAAGGTTCCGCTCGCCGCAATGTTCGGCTACGCCACCGACCTGCGCTCGACGACGCAGGGGCGGGCCACGTTCACGATGCAGTTCGATCGGTACGAGGACGTACCAGCCACAATTGCTGGCGCAATTGTGGCTAGCAGTGGCGGTAGTTCAATTGGCTAGGCTTTTCCTAGCAAGAAATTCCGGAGGAATTTATGGCTAAGCAGAAGTTCGAGCGCACCAAGCCGCATCTGAACGTCGGCACGATCGGTCACATCGACCACGGCAAGACGACGCTGACGGCGGCGATCACGAAGGTGCTCTCGGAGCGGGGCACGAACACGGCGATCCGCTCGTTCGAGTCGATCGACAACGCCCCCGAGGAGCGCCAGCGTGGGATCACGATCAACACCGCGCACGTGGAGTACGAGACCGAGAACCGGCACTACGCCCACGTCGACTGCCCGGGGCACGCCGACTACATCAAGAACATGATCACGGGCGCCGCCCAGATGGACGGCGCGATCCTCGTGGTCTCGGCGCCCGACGGCCCGATGCCGCAGACGCGCGAGCACATCCTGCTCGCCCGCCAGGTGCAGGTGCCGTACATCGTCGTCGCTCTGAACAAGGCCGACATGGTCGACGACCCCGAGCTGCTCGAGCTCGTCGAGATGGAGGTCCGCG
>JBKPCT010000246.1:0-10291 GCA_046727515.1 Actinomycetota bacterium
CGATCGAGATCAGTCCCGCGATCACGACACCGGCGAGGAAGAACGCCGGCAACCGAAATCGCAGCGAGCTGAACATGGTCGAGCCCTAGGCTGCGACGTCCTTCGCCGGCGCGACCTTGTACCCCACGCCCCACACGGTCACGATCGGAGAGGCGTCGCCGAGCTTGCGCCGGAGCTGGCGCACGTGCACGTCCACCGTGCGCGTGTCGCCGGCGAACGTGTAGCCCCAAACGCGTTCGAGCAGCTGGTCGCGCGTGAGCACGAGCCCCCGATGGTCGAGCAGCTCCCAGAGGAGGTCGAACTCCTTCGGGGCGAGCTGGACCTCCTCGTCGCCTACGTGCACCTCGCGACGGCCGGCGTCGACGACGAGGTCGCCGTGGCGGAGCTGCTTGCTCTCGATCTGCCGCCGCTCGGGGGCCGCGCGGCGCAGGATCGACTTCACCCGGGCGACGAGCTCGCGGGGGTTGAAGGGCTTCGTCAGGTAGTCGTCGGCGCCGACCTCGAGCCCGATGATCTTGTCGACGTCCTCGTCGCGCGCCGTCAGCATCAGGATCGGCACGTCCGAGCTCTTGCGGATGCGCCGGCACACCTCGATCCCGTCGATGTCCGGGAGCATCAGGTCTAGCACGATCAGGGCCGGCGTCTCCGCGGCGACGTCGGCGAGTGCCTCGTTTCCGGTCGCGGCGGTCTTGACACCGTAGCCCGCGTTCTTCAGATAGAGCGCAACGAAGGATGCGATCGAGCTCTCGTCCTCGACGACGAGCACGGTCTGGGTACCGGCTGCGCTCACTGGCTACTCAGTATTACTGCCCGCGCGGAGCGGGCGGGCCCTGCGGCCTCTCCTGGCCCGGCGGGCTCTGCTGCGGGCTCATGCCGAGCGTGTACCGCGTCTCGTAATCCGGCATCGGCTGCCAGCTCCCGCCGTTGACCTGGACACGTCCCGGCTGCTCCGCGAAGCCGCTGCCGTCGAGCAGGACGGTTCCGCGACCGACCGCGCTGATGTCCATTCCGTAGGCGTTCACGGAGACCCGGTAGGAGCCGCCGATCAGGCGAAAGCGGATGTCCTCGCCGATGTAGAGCGTGGTATGCGGGCCGAGCTCCCGAATGCGGTCGGCGCCGTAGACGAACGGCCCGCTGCCGTCGGTATCGCTCGGATCATCCATGACGAGGCGGCCGGAGTCGAAGCGGCCGATGATGCCGCCGCGGGCGCGCACGGTCACGAAACCGCGCGCGTTGTCGACGACGAGGCTCCCGTCGCCCGGCAGCTCCTGCACGGCAGAGGCCGAGGCCGGGAGGCCAAGACCGACTGCGAGCGCGATCAGGGCGAGGCGCCGCATAGGCAAGCGCAGTATCGCCGTCCCTTGGGTGAAGCGTCTAATCGGGATGTAAGGAGACTGTAAAAAGGGCAGCACTCTCCTTTCAACACCGCTGTTCGACCAGCCGTGCCGGCGGCCCGAGGCGGACGCCGTAGCGGCGGGCGAGCGCCGCGAGTCTCCGGCGATACACCTTCATATCCCCGGTCGTCCAATCTCCATGCGTCTGGCAGCGCCAGGCTGCGACGCGCTCGTGATGGTACGGGCTCGTCAGGCTCTCGTTGTGCCCGATCACGTTGCGCAGTTGGATCCCGTACCGGCTCATCAACCACAGGGTGAGCGCGAGCGACGCCCGGAGCTGGCGCGAGTTGCCGAGGATCTGGGCGTCGCTCGTGCCGACGTGCTCGACCCCGATCGCGGTGTAGTTCAGCCCGACGGTGTGCCGGCACATCGTCGTGAGCGAGACGAGCTGGTAGATCGTCCCGTCCGTGTCGATCACGAAGTGCGCGCAGGTCCCGGGCAGCTCGTGCAACTCGGGGTCCGGCGCGTCCGCCGCGAACGTCGAGTACGCCGACGAGAAGGCGCTCGACGCCGTGTAGTGCTCGACGATCACATGCGGGTGGACGAGCCGCCACGTGTTCAGGCCGTAGTGCCGTCGCGCGTACGCCGCCGTCTCTGCGCGCCGGGCCGCGCCGAACGGGATCGGCTTGACGATGATCGCCGGCTTCGGAGGCGGCGCTTTCACAGTGCCCGGCACTGCGAGAACGAGCGCGAGCAGCAGGCCCCGCACGGCTCACACCGTAGCTACCCGAGCCGCCGCACGCGCTCGAGCGTCGCGCGCGCGATCCGCGCCGCGAGCAGGTCCGAGGCGGCGCCCACCCTGCTCCCGGTCGTCATCACCGTGGCGACGAAGACGCCGCCCGGCCAGTAGACGAGGCCGGCGTCGTGCCGCGCGTACGAGATCCACCCCGCTTTGTGCATCAACGCGTAGGGGCCGCCGACAAGGTAGCGACCGAGCTTTGCCCGGTCGGCGACGTGGGCCAGCAGGTAGAGCAGGTAGCGCGCGTCCGAAGCGGTAAAGACCGAGCCGTGGGAGCCGATCAGGGGCCCGCGGCCGCCGGCCGCAAGGTGAATCCAGGCGAGGAGCCGCGCCAGATCGTACGCGGTCGTGTACTTGCAGCAGGGAAACCACGGCTGGCTCTCGACGCGCACCGGGATCGGCGGCACGAACGCCGTCCCGCGCAGGTAGCCGCCTCCCATCCACGTGTCGCCGAGGCCGAGCGCGCGCAGCAGCTCGTCGACACGCTCCCCGCCCCCGAACAGCGCTTCGACCCGGTTCGCCGCGTCGTTGTCCGACTCGATCAGCATCCGCCGCAGGAGCAAGTCGAGGTCCGACCCCCGTTCCGGCTTGCCGTCGCGCGTGCGCAGCGCCTCGACCGCGATCGCCAGCTTCAGTGTCGATGCGGCAGGAAAGCGCGCACGGGCGTTCCAGGCGGCTCCGCGGCCGCTGACGAGGTCCTCGACATAGACGCCGCTCGTCCCCGGGAAGGCGCGCGAGAGCATTCCCACCGTTCGCTGGAGCGGCCCGTCGTGCGAGCCGGCAACGGTGCGGGGCGCCGCGGAGCGCGGGAGGCCGAACACGTGCCGGATCGTCTTTGTCGCCCGCCGCCGCCCTCCCCGTCCATAGAGGCTCACGCGCACGGTCGTGTCGCGCCGCGGCAGCGAGACCAGGAAGTCGAAGCTCCCGCCGGCCACGCGTCTGACGGCGACGAGCTTCTCGTCCGCGCGGGCGACGATCGCCCAGTCGCCCCGCGGGACCCGTCCGGCGATGTGCCCGAAGGAGACCTCGCGCTCGGCCGGCGCCGTGACGGCGAGGGGCGGAGGCGGCGGCGCTGCGTTCGTCACGAATAGGCGTGCGCGCGCAGCGCGCGGTCGGCGGCGTCGCGGCCGAGGGCGATCAGCTTCCGCTTCTCCTCCGCCGTCCACGGTTTCGGGTTCCGGAACCCGGGATCGAGGCTCGCGCCGTCCGCCTTGCCGACGACCGTGATCCGCGGGATGACGCGATCATGTCGGAACGGGAACCGCGCCTCGCCGAAGCGGGCCTCGACCTTGCTCGCGAGGTCGGGCCGGTCGGCGACGAGCTCGAGCACATCGTGCTGGAGGGCACGCAGCTCCTGCACCGAGCGGTCGCGCCAGTCGGCGACGACCTCCTCGAGCTCCGTGTTCCTGATGATCGACACCCGTGAAAGCCGGGAGAAGATGTCCGCGATGTGGGCAGGCAGCCCGCGCTCCTCCCGCGCGACCGCCTCCTCGAGCTCCGCGACGAGCCGGCGTGCCGCAGGCAGTTTGGAGTAGCGGCGCAGCCTCTCGGCCGCGGTGCGGAGAACCCCGGCGCCGAGCACGAAATAGCGCGGGAGATAGCGGAACCCGACGATGAGCTCGACCTCGGGCCGGTCGTACGCGTACCCGAGCGGGTAGTTGCGAACCCAGCCGCCGTCGGTGCCGATTCGATCGCCAACCGGGACCGGCAGAACGAGCGCACTGATCGCCGCCGACGCGAGCACAGCCTGGGCCATCTCTTCCGGCGGCGTGGTGCGCGACGAGTACGCGCGCTCGAACAGCGGGTCGGTTACCCGCTCGTCCGGGGGCGGCGTCACGTCGGTCACGATCGCGACCAGCTCCCGGTCGGCCGCCGCCACGTCGCGTGCGAGCTGGTCGCGGTCGCCCAGCCGCTCGTCGATCGTCCTCGGCAGAACGTAGTCGTGCGTCCCGAGCAGCGGCAGGCGCCAGAGCCGCTGCGCGCGGAATGCGTCCTCCGGCCGAAGCTCGAGGAGAAACTGCTCGAGATCGTCCAACCGGTCGAGGACGGCCATGCAACCGGCGAGGGCGCCAGCGGAGGTGCCGAAGAAGACGCCGCTGCGCTCCCAGAGCTCGCTCGCTCGCAGGCGCTGGAGGAAGCCCAGCTCCATCACGATCCCCGACATTCCGCCGCCGGAGAGCACGACGGCGACGTCCCTCGCCACCGGCCCCACTAGTCCGAGAGCGCCTCCCTGGTGTAGACCCCCTCCGGGTTCCAGAGCAGATAGCCCGCCGTGTGCTGCCGCCTCGCCGCGGCGATCTGGTCGGTGACCTCGATCAGGGTGTACCGGTCGGCGAGAGAGAAGTCCTGGAGCCACGGGATCAGCTTGAGATGTGTTCGCTTGACCTGGCGGCGAAAATCGAGCAACGCGTGTGCGACCGTCCGGCCCGGGTAGACGTCCGGATCCTGCAGCCCGTACTCGCCGGACGAGAACTGCGAGGGGTAGACCATCGGGTACAGCGCATCGACGTACTCGGCCACGCGCTTCGGCACTTGTCCGATCCCCAGGTCGTGAGACGCAGCAAGGCCGAAGACGGCGGCCGAGACCCGCACGCCGAGCGGGTGCAACCGGGAGGACGCGTAGCGAAGGAAGCGCGCGATCGTCGTCCCCTTGGGCTCCCCCCGCGCGCGGCGGTAGACGATCTGCGAGACGTCGCCGTCGCTCGGAAAGCGGACGTAGTCGAACTGGACCTCGTCGAAGCCCGCCTTCGCCGCGGCGGCCCCGATCCTGACCACGTAGCGCCAGACCCGCTCGTCGTACGGGTTCAACCAGCCGAGGCCGCCGTTGTCCAGCCACCGCGAGCCGTCGGGCGTGAGCAGCGCCAGGCCCGGCCGGGCTGCGGACAACGTCGGATCCTCCATCACGACGATGCGGCCGATGAGGTACAGGCCGGCCGCGTGCACGGTGCGAACGACCCGGTCGACGTCGTATAACGGCTGGGCAGCGCCGATCTCCCGGGCCAGCTCGGGCAATGCGGAGGAGACGAACCCGACCTTCCCGTTCTCGTCCTTGACATCGACCTCGAGCGTGTTCAGGCCGTACGCCCTCAGGGCGACGTACTCGTCGATCTTCCGGGCGAGCCCGGCGAGTGCCATCGTCACGTGGACCCCACGGACGTCGCGGGGGTACGGACGCGGCACCGTCCGCTTGTCGAGCCCGACCGGCGCCTGCGAGATCGCCGGCGTCGAGGTGGTGGCGTGCTTCTTCCCGCCGATCACCGTCGCGCCGGCACCGAGCCCGGCGCCGACGGCGAGCAGGATCGTTACCGCCGCGAAACGGCGCCGCCGCCGCTTGATGATCGATTGGCGCCGACGCTCCCGAAACCGCTGGTTCGGGTCCAGCCGCGGATGGACGTAGCTCGGCACCGGGCCCTTAACCGTACGTCCGTCGGGCTGCGCGTGCAACCGTGGGGAGCTGCTCCCGGCAGGGCTCATTGGCTCACCACCACGACGACGAAGGCGACGTACAGCGCGACGATCGAGACGCCTTCCCGGCGCCGCAGCTCGCTGCCCCCGTAGGCGAGCGCGACCGAGACCACGGTCATCCCGATCAGCCACCAGGCCGCGAAGGTCTCGATCCCCGACGCCGACCCGATCGAGAGCACGAGGGCGGGAATCGAGATCCCGGCGAGGATGTTCAGGCTGTTCGAGTTCAGCGCCTCGCTGACGACCGCGGCGCCGCGCCCGTGCAGCGCGAGGCGCACTGCGGTCAAGAGGTTCGGCAGGCTGGTCAGCGAGGCGAGCACCACCGTCCCGACCACGATGTCGGAGATGCTCCATGCCCGCCCGAGGTCGGTCGCTGCGTCGACCATTCCGATGCTCGCGCCCACGATCACCGTCAGCGAGCAAGCGAGCGCGACCGCGTCGGCACGCGTGCCCTGCGGGGGCACTTCCCCCGTCTGCAGGTCCTCGATCTCCTCGCGGACCGCGGCGACCACGAACCGCCGAACCGGGCCCGCAGGGATCGCCCGGCGGAGCCGCGCAGGTCGGCTGGAGAGGAGGAAGACATACGGCGCGAGCACGGCGAGGAGCAAGATCGTCGACCACACCGCCCTGATCGCTTCGAGCACGAGCGCGATACCGATCCCGGTCACGGCGAGGGCGACGCCGCCGTTGAAGAGGAGGCCGTGGCGGTGGATACCGACGCGCCCGGCGACGATCGCGCTCAGGCCGAGCAGGGCCGCGAGGTTGAAGACATTCGAGCCGACGACGACTCCGACGCCGAGGTCGCCGTGGCTTGCAACCAGGGCTGCGATCGCGGTCGAGATCTCGGGCGCGTCGGCGCCGAGCGCGGTCAGGATCCCGTGGAGGCCCTCCGACGCCCCTAGGCCCTCGCTGACGCGGTCGAGTCGGCGCGCGAACACGAGGCTCGCGACGAGACTGGCCGCGACGCAGACCCAGAAGACCGGAATCGCTGCGGCGACCGACATGGGGCACTCTATTCAGAGCCCCGTGAAGGTTCTCGTCCACATCGGCTACCACAAGACGGGGACGAGCTGGCTCCAGCACTTCGTCTTCGAGGATCCGGCCAGTGGGTACGGCTCGGTCGGCCATCAATCGCCCACCCACCCGGTCCGCCGCCTCGTCGCCGAGCATCCGTTGCATTACGACCGGCCGAGGATCCGTCGGGCGTTCGAGCGGCTGATCCGCAAGGTAGAGGCGCAAGGCTTGATCCCGGTCGTCTCGCTCGAGCGGCTTTCCGGCAACCCCTACGCCGGCGGGCACGACAGCCGCCAGATCGCCGACCGCCTGCACGACGCGCTGCCCGACGCACGCGTCCTCGTCGTCATCCGAGAGCAACGCAGCATCCTCGCCGCGATCTACAAGCAGTACGTGAAGGCCGGCGGGACGGCGTCGCTGGAGCAGTTCCTCCGACCGCCGACCGACCGCTCCACGCTCGGACACTGCTTCGACTTCCGCTTCTACGAGTACGACCACCTGATCGGCTACTACCACCGCCTCTACGGGCCCGACAACGTTCTCGTCCTCCCGTTCGACCAGTTCGTCCGGGACGGTCGGGGGTTCGTCGAGCGGATCGCGTCGTTCGCGGGCCGGCCGATCCCGGAGCGTTTGCTGGCCACGCTTCCGTACGAGAGCCGTGACAACCGCTCGGTCTCCGCACTCTCGATCGCCGCTCTCCGGCACGTGAACCGGCTGGCGCCGCGCACGGAGCTCAATCCCGGGCCTGCGCTGGAGTCGCGCGCCGCGCTGTGGCTCACCAAGCGGCTGAAGAAGCCGAACGTGCTCGAGCGGGCTTTCTTCGCCCGTCCGGTCGCGGCGAGTGCGGACGCAAGGCTCCGCCGGATCGTCGACGAGACGGTCGGTGACCGCTATGCCGAGAGCAACCGGAAGACGGCCGAGCTCGCGGAGCTCGACCTCCCGTCGTACGGCTGGCCGATCTGAGCCCTAGCGTGCTCCGAGCACGAGCGACTCGAGCTCCGACGAGCTCGACGTTGCGAGGTGCCGGAACGGCGCTTTCTCCTGGTGGTCGTTCTCGAACCGGAACGAGTACGGCGTCACGTACTTTGCGAAGAACACGCGCCTGACGGGACATCCCTCTTTCGCGCGGCTGCCCATGTGGAAGCATCGGCTCGTGTCGCAGAAGTCGATCTGCCCCCGCGGCCCGTCGAAGATCGTCAGGTCGTCCTCGCCGATGTACGCGTTGATCTTATCGTCCGGGATCCGGTACTCGACCGACGAGTCGTACTCGGTGTGCTCGGCGAAGTCCTCCGAGAGCGAGGCGTCGAGCGCGGTCAGCGGCCCAGCTTCCGGGACGACGTCGTTGAGATGGATCCAGACCTTGACCTGCGTCGTGTCGTCGCCGTCGAGGTGCCAGAGCGACGCGTTGATCGGCCCCTTCTTGCTCGGAGGGGCGTATGCGTACCAGATGTCGATGTTGATGAGGATCGGGACGACGCCGAGGTAGGCCGACGCCGCGCCGACGACGTCGTCGTCCAGCGCGAAGTTCATGTACGGCGAGCCGAGCTCGTGCGCGTCGGGTGGCAGGAAGCCGCGCGACATCGTGTCGTGACGCGGGTTGAACTCGGCCAGCAGCCGCTCGTGGCCGATCGAGTCGACCAGCGCGTTCCCGGCCTCGATCACCGGGCCGGCGTCCGCGATCGAGCCCGGCGGCAGGATCAGGTACCCCTTCTCATCGGGGATCGAGAGTCTCGACCTCTCGCCCAGCTCGGCCGCGAGCCGGAAACGCATGTCGTCGCGCTCGCGGGCCGCCTCGCGTCGGGACGACGTCCGGGCGCGCAATTCTTCGAGTGTGCCTCTGTTCAGTGTCGTCTTGGCCATGCCCCGAGTCTATCCGCGGATTTCCGCGTAGAGCTCGCCCGCCAGCTCGTCGACGCGTGCGATCGCCGCGGCGTCGAGCACATCGCGGTAGGCCTCGGTCCGGTCGGCGAGGACGCCGTAGGTCTGGACCGGGTCGCTCGAGTTCGCGCGCACGGCCCGGCCGTTGAAGGTCGGCACGAGCAGGCTGGGCGACCACGACAGGCCGAGCCGTTCGGCGAGCGCGCGCATCGTTCCCTCGGTGTCCCGCACGAGCTGCTCGTAGGTGAGGACGACGACGCGGTCGCCGTACCGCTCCCGCGCCTCGATCGCCGCCGAGGCCGATCGCCGCCAGAGCTCGAGCGCCGTGTCGAGGTCCCGGTACTCGCTCCGGTGGCGTGACGCCGAGCCGTACCAGGCCCGGGGCTCACGCACGATCGTCACGAGCCGGCCGTCCGGGTAGTCGCCGAAGAAGCGCCTGACGCTCTTCGGATCGAGGTTCGTCCGCGGTGTGAACGCCGTCATCAGCCTCTTCGGCCCGGTGTAGAGGTTCTGGTTGTCGAGCCAGGCGTTGAAGTAGGCGGTGAAGTAGCAGTCGAGGACGTCCCGGCCCCGTTCGACCGCGCGCGCGGAGACGCAGGCGTCGAAGAGCTGCTTCTGCAACCGCGGTAGAAAGAGGAACGCGAAGACGTCCACGTCGGTCTCCTTCAGGCCGGGCTTGCTCCACCCTGCGGTGAGGTGCACGGCCACCTTGGGCTCGTAGAGCGTCTCGAACCAGCTCCCCGGCGTGTCGAGCTTCAGCTTCGGCCAGCGCGCCTTGCGGCCGATCTTCAGCTCGTAGGGATGGGCGTGGCACTCCGGGTGGCCATCGAAGAGCCGGCTGAGCAGCGTCCCGCCGGAGCGCTGGATCTGGGAGATGAGAACGAGCGGCTCGCGCACGGGGACGACGTGCTCGAGACGCACGCGGCAGAGCTGCGCGTACTCCTCCACCTCGTCCAGCTGCTCCCAGGGCGCGCGCTCCACCTAGCGGCTCCGGTACGAGCTGTGGACGGCGCTCAGGCCGGCCTCGACGGACAGGACGCCGCGGAGCAGCAGCGTCCCGGGGCGGGTTCCGTTCTGGACCGGCAGGTCGGCGAGCGCCTCGATCGCCTCGGCGCCGATCGGAGCAGCCGGCCGGTCGAGCCCACAGGGACGGACGAAAGTCTCGACGAACGCGCGGCGGCGTTCCTCGCCGGCGGCGTCCTCGTCGAGCACGCCTGCCAGCTGGCCAACGTGCTCGCCCAGACCGGACGCGACGTGCAGGAAGCCGCCGTTCTCGTTCAGCAAGTAGTGGAAGTGGAGCGTCGTCTCCTGGGCGAACTCGGGGACGAGAACCGTCAGCACGCTCTTGCCGAGGATCGCCGCCTCGATCATCGCCGTCGTGTTCATCCCGACCACCGCCGCGCTGTGCACGAGCGTGTCGAAGAAGTCGTCCCGTGCGCTCGAGGCGACCGGATAGGCGCCTTCCGGGGGCCAGACGACGACCTTCTCGTCGCCGAGGTCGGCGGGGCGGTTCCGGACGTTCGGGTGCGGACGGACGACGATGTTGATGCGCCGCAACCGCTCGTCCTCGCTCGACCGGATCGCCGCCACCCAGCGCTGGACGAACAGCGGCTCGTCGTTCCGCGCGACGTTTCCGCTCGAGCAGAGGTAGACGAGGTACGGCTCCGCGGGATCGAGCCCGAGCTGCCGAAGCAGCTCCTCACGCGACCGCGTCGGCTCCCGCTCGAACCACTCGTCGAACACGTGCGCCCCGGTCAGCACCACCCGCTCACGCGGAATCCGATGCAGCTCGACCGCATCA